>NZ_JBEYWE010000032.1:0-96737 GCF_040644295.1 Streptomyces sp. NPDC047000 | reverse complement strand
GTGGGCACACGCCCCCTCACCCCAGCCATGCCCGCTCCCGCAGCTCAACGCCATGATCACCAGCGCTTACATGCCCGCGAACTGTCGAACTCGGGTGACTGAGCTGTCATCGGCCTGGCTGGACCCCGGCCCGGCAGCCACCGGCTGCTGATCCGCCGCAACCGGACTCGTGTCAGGACAGCCGCTATGAGCGGGGTCGTGGCGGTAGCTGTCCGACCAGGTGGAAGACTCCGGAGCCGCATTCCCCCGCAGGCGGCTATGGGCGCCACGGGGCGGGGCACCAACGCGCCGCCCGCTGCGGGCACTCGAGGCGTTCGCAGATGCCGCAGCAGGATCGGGGAGCAGACCTGGCCGCTGAGGCACGCCGAGGTTTCCCAAGCATCTACCCGGGGGCCTCAGTGATCCGGACCAGGGACGGACCAACTCGGCTTCGCATCGGGCGATTCCATCCATTGCCGCAGGTCAGAGGCGGGTGAGGTCGTGTACCACCAGCAGACCAAGAACCTCCTGGTCTCGTACTCGGCCCAGAAGCTGGGCTTCTTCTAGAGCCGGAAAAGGGCGCCTGAACTGGGCAGATGCCCGTCAGGCGCCCTTGCCGGCGCGTAGTTGGACCACCAGTCGAAACACGACCATGCTCCCGATATCTCCCACGGATGTCCCACCTCCGACCAGCAGCTCCGGGGCATTTCCGGGCCAAGATCCTGCGCAGCGGTGCTCTACCGGTCGTCGGCGGCGGCAACTGCCCACCGCCGCATGGAGTCTTCGATCAGGCTGTTGGCATGGTTCTCCGCTCCCGACAGGAACTTGGCGTAGTAACGGAAGAGGACCTGGATGCTCTGTCCGGCTCGGCGAGCACACTCGGCCGGGTCCACTCCTGAGTACAGCCAGAAGGAGACACCGGCGTGGCGGAGGTCGTAGGGCCGCTTCGCAAAACCGGAAACGCGCTCCATCCGAGTCAAGGCGCTCTCACGGGCCCGTGCCCAGTTCTTGCCGTACGCGGCGGCATCCACGTAATTGCCGGCCTGGTTCCGGAACAACCAGCCATCGCCTGCCACCCCGAAGCGGTCGATATGCGCGCGCAGCATACGAACGAATTGCGGCGGGATAGGCACGGAACCGCAGCTCATCGACGGCTGTCTGGCCGCAACCGGGCTTCACCGCTCCGCCCTGACTGCCGACATCGCGAGTTCAACCTGAGTAGCCTGACCTGTATGACCCTGTCGAGCCAACGATGAGTCTCATCCAGTGGGACGACAAGCCCCGGCGGGACGGCGCCACGCGCGACGGCGGCCTGGAACGGGCAGCGGCGATCCTCGGCGCGTTCGACGCCGCGCATCGCGAGCTCACGCTGGCCGCGCTGGTCGTCCGCTGCGGACTCCCCCGATCGACCACCCACCGCATCGCCGATCACCTGCTCCGGCTCGGGTGGCTGGAGAAGCCAGGTGACTGCTATCGGATCGGCAACCGCCTGTTCGAGATCGCCAGCCTGGCCCCGATCCGGCTCGAGCTGCGCGAGGCGGTGCTGCCTTTCCTCCAGGACCTGCACCACGCGGCCAAGACCACCGTGCAACTCGGCGTGCTTGACAGTACCCAAATCCTGGTGGTCGAGAAGATCACCGGGCACCGGCCGATGCCACTATTGTCGCAGGTTGGCGGCATGATCCCGGCCTACTGCTCGGCCCTCGGCCGCGCGATCCTCGCTTACTCCTCCCCGGAGACCATCGAAACCGCGCTCGCCGAGCCGCTCCCTGCCCGCACCCCGCGCACGCTGACCAGCCGGGTCGCCATCTTGCGTGAGCTGACGGCGGTTCCTGAGCGCGGCTGGGCGACTGAGCGTGAGGAGGGCAACGTCGGCATCAGCTGCGTAGCGGCGCCCATCTTCGGCCCGCTCGGCGAGGTCGCTGCGGCACTATCGGTCACCGGCCCAAGCCAGCTGATGCGGGCAGACCGCATCGGACCAGCGGTGCGGATGGCAGCCGCCGCCGCGTCTCGCGCTTACACGAGCCGTCCCCGTTCACAGTCCCATTGACTGGGACTAACCGTGGCGGCACCTCCCCCGCCAACGCAGGCTATGGCATTACACGGATGAACCCGCAGCGCGTCGTACACAGGAGGCGATGATGACTCTCGGTGGCGGATACATGCTCCCCTCACGCACAGGCCATCAGATCGCGGCCATCGGCCTCGGCATCACCATGAAGATCAACGGCAAGTCCACGCACGACGCGTACTCGCTGTTCGAGTACGCCATCCCGGCGCGCACTGACGGGCCTCCGGCCCACATCCACACCCGCGAAGACGAGTCGTTCATATGCCTGGCCGGCAAGCTTGACGTCCGTCTTGGCGGCGAGGACTTCACGCTCGGTCAGGGCGACTACCTCTACCTGCCCCGGGATGTGGCGCACACCTTCCGCAACACCTACGACGATGAGGCACGCGTCATCTCCGTCGTATCTCCTGCGGGCTTGGAGGGCTACTATCAGGCGCTGGCCAGCCTGCCGCCCGGCCCCAAGGACATTTCCAAGCTGAAGCAGATCATGGCTGACTTCGGCATCGTGTTGCAGTAGCCGCCCAAGCTGCCCGGGCTATGGGCATCCCGATCATCGGCAGCTACTCAGGTTGAACTCGCCTTGTCGTAGGTGCTGACAGGTCTTGATCCCTGCGGTATGGCATCGGGGTGCGATACGCGCAGGGGGGGCGGGTTCACTGCCCAGGAGCAACAGCGTCGGGAGCGTGTGCGGCTGGAGGCCGCCGAGCGGTTCGAACGGGGAGACGGCAACAGGGTGATCGCGGCCGAGGGTCACCGTGCGGTCGGTGGAGCGGTGGCGTCAGGCCTGGCGGCAGGGCGGTTCGGCCGGCTTGGAGTCGAAGGGGCCGCAATCGCTCCCCCGGCTCGGTGAGCGGCAGTTCGCCCAGCTGGAGAGGGAGTTGGAGAAAGGGCCGCTCGCTCACGGCTGGGAGGACCAGCGGTGGACGCTTGCACGGATCAAGACTCTGATCGGCTGGCGGTTCCACGTCTCTTAGCTTGTGTTTTTACCTCGCTCGCTCGGTGTTCGAGTCGGGCTGCTTCTCCGGTGTCGCGCCGTGCTGGTGGCCTGCACCTACCGCGGGGCGGGCGGCGCGGATGGTGTTTCGACGTCCTGACGGCCGTCCGGGGCCGGCCGTGCCGGGTTTCCTCATTCCGGTCGGGTTGGGCAGGTGGGGGCGGATGTGGCGAAACCCCCGACGTACCCGCGCGGGGGTCAACTGCCTTGGTGGCTTTGGGCGTTCCCATGGGCGGCGGTGGTCCTCGGCGAAGGGGCGGGCGAGGCGCAACTGGGTGTAGGCGGCGATCACGAGCCAGGTCCACAGGTCGGCGCTGTGTGGGTCGCGTAGGCGCGGGGCGGTCCAGCCCAGGGTCTGCTTGAAGAGCCGGAAGGTGTGCTCGAGGTCGAAGCGGCGGAGGTAGGCCGACCACAGGCGGTCGATGTGGGTGGCGTCCGCTCCGGTGCGTGAGGTCCACAGCCAGACCGCGGTCGGGGTGCGCTCGGAGGGCAGGTGGGCGACCGTGAGACGGATCACGGTGCCGTGCACGACGGGAAGTTCCTCATCGGGATGGACGTCCGTGGCCCAGGGGCCGTGGCGTTGGAGCTGTTGGTGCATGCGGTCCCAGCTGCGGGTTTCTGCCCGGCCGTAGCGGCGGGTGTCGTTCACGGTCCGGTGCTCGGGTGCAGGCCAGGTGTCCTGATCTGCGGAGAGAGCCAGGCGGCGGCCGTGGCGGGCGGGTCGTCCGCCCTGGCGGCGGTAGACGGGCGCGCCGGGGTCGGTGTAGTAGACCCGGTCGGAGCGGACCCGTACGACGAGTTCGACGGGCAGGTCGGCCAGGAGCCAGGCCAGGCGGGTGGCGTCGTAGCCGGCGTCGAGGACGACGAGAACGTCGGGGTCGTCCTCGTGGCGGTGACCTGTGCGGATCAGACGGGCGAGGGTCTCGCGGACCTGGTCGGCGGTCAGTTCGGTGACATCGTCGCCGGGGGCCACCCGCTGGGCGTCCAGGATTGCCGTCCATGAGGAGCGGCCGGGCTCGAGCGCGGCCAGGAAGGAGTACGGCCAGCCGGGAACGTTCGCTCCGGATGCCGTGCCGTAGCCGCTGACGTGGCAGAACCTTCGCTCGGGGCTGGTGTCCGCGTCGGGGCGCAGCCAGCAGGTGACGTCCACGGCCAGCACGATGCGCCCCTCGGCGCTCCTGGGCACGGGGGTGGTCGCCAGCAGATGCCGCAGGCGGGTGAACTCCATCCATCCGGTGTTGACCGCGTCGTACAGGGCACCGTGCCCGCGCCGGAATTCGGGCTCCAGCGCCAGTTCAACCAGCGAACGCACCGGAGTGGGCGAGCACAGCACGGCGTCGGTCAGCTCGAAGAGCGCGTCCGCACGCCGGTACAGGCAGTCGTGGTAGCCGCGGCGGAACCGAGCCAGCGCGGCATTCGGTTCGACAGCACACAGGCAAGTGGCGATACTCATGTCAACGGCCGCTCTGGTTCCGGGAGTTAGCACTCCGAGAACTGGAACGGCCGTCTTCACGTCACGGCACCCGGCTCAGCCGACGACCGATCGAACTCGCCCGACTCGAACACCGAGCGAGCGAGGTAAAAACACAAGCTTAGAGCGTTGTGGCAAAGGGAGTCCCTGTTCGATGGGCAGGGGCTTCTTCGTGTGCGGGGCATGACCGCGGCGGGGTGAGGACAGGCAGCGGACGGCTTGTTGTTGATCGAGGAGGGTGCGATGCCGTCGGTGCTGGGGTTGATGGAACGGCGTGAGGCGCGGGCGAGGCAGGATCTGGAGTCCTGGACGGAGGTCCTGGAGCAGGCCCGGGCGGAGGTGGATGCCGCGCGGGAGCGGGTCGAGCGGGCCCGGGTGGGGCGTGAGGAGCTCGTGTCGCTGCTGGCCGAGGAGAGCGCGGTGAATACGCCGGTTTCCGTGCCCCCCCCAGAAGCTGGGCTTCTTCTAGAGGCAGGAAAAGGGCGTCCGGCCTGGGGAGACTCCCGGTCGGGCGCCCTTCGTGGCGCGCGACCACGCAGCGGAAGAGGCTGCCGCGCACGCACTCGGTCCCGACCGGCGTCCACGGGTCCTCGGCCGGGTCGTGAGGGATCGGAGTCGGGGTACCGGCAGGACTTGGGCCACGAGACGCAGGTCCGCCCCGGGCCACCGCTCATGGCCGGGGAACGAGGTGTGGGGGTCGGTCTCCGGCAGGCCGGCCCCCACCTCGGCGTCTCCGGTACGCGCGGCCGGCTCCACAGTCGCCGGAGGGCCTCTCCCGAACGCCGTCGAAATCGGGCATGATGCATCATCTGCACCGGTCGAGCAATGTCGTGTCGTCATCGGAACCGAGCCAGTCGCCGTTCACCCACGTCGCGTGAACACCACGTCGCCCCACCTTCCACACTGCCGGTCACGCCCGCGCAACCGTGCGTCCCGGTGGCACCGCAGCGGCAGCGATGCCGTCATCCTCGAAAGGAAGTACCTTGGCGCCGGTGCTTGTCGGACACGAAGGACTGCTGGCCGGAGAGCGCATACCGGTGATCGGCACGCGGGTCACCTTCGGGCGCAATCCCGGGAACACCGTCGTCATCTCCAGCCTGAGCGTTTCGCGCTTCCACGCGGAGATCGTCCTCGACGACACCCAGGGCTACGTACTGCGCGACTGCGGGAGCAGCAACGGAACGCTGATCAACGGTGAGGAGATCGACTCCCAACTCCTCAAGCCCGGGGACGACATCACCATCGGCGACCAGGAGTTCCGCTTCGAGGTCCCGGACGCCATGGAGACGATCATGGCGCTCTCCCTGCCCAGGTCTCTGACCCATGCCGACGAGGAGATCGAACACGGGCCGGTGCTGCGGGTCACCATCGTGGGGGGAGGCCCTGTCGGCCTGTCACTCGCCCTGCTTCTCGAGCACTTCCTCGGCGCCCAGGTGAACATCACCGTGTACGACGGCCGGTGGCGCAAACAGGGCCGCAGAATCGTCTGGAAGGACGCGAGTCAGGGCAATGTGCGGCGCCAGCAAGTGGTGACCGTACAGAGTCGCCAGTACCTCAGCCTGCCCGAGGAGGTCCAGGCCCGGCTCTTCGCCCCTGACGACTACACCGAGATGTGGCCCTCCGGCCCCGACTCGATCGGCGATCACCATCCGCGCAACATGCGCATCGCCTACATCGAGGACCGACTGCTGGAGGTGGCGAACGAGAAGCCGAGCCGAATCCGGCTCGTGCCGGCCCGGTTCGGCATCGACGAGCAGCAGGACGCCTTGACCGACCGGCATGTACTGGCGATCTGCGACGGCGGGCGGTCCCGCACCCGCGAGCACTTCGCCGCCAAGTTCGGCAAAGCGGACGCGTCCATCTACTCGCTGAACGACCGTCACCTCCAGGACGTGGTCCTCGGCCTGCGCGTGAAATCGGCTCTGCCCGACCCCATGGCGGTGCTGCTGACCGTGGCACAGAACCGGTTCCTGCTGAACTCCTTGCGCGGCGAGGGCTTCCTCAACATGCGTCTGACGGACGCGGAGGCTGCGGAGGTCGTCGGTATCGATCCGGTCCGCCGCGTCTTCGAGGAGTGCATCGCCTCACGCCCCTGTCTGATGGGGCGCGACGAGCACGGCGACTTCCGGTGCTCCACGCACAGCACCCTGTTCCTGCCGGCCCTCATCAGGGGCTCGGCCCTGTGGAAGCGGGTGGGCGAGGGGCTGCGCCTGTTCGGCGTCGAGCCGGACGGACTGAGCGCGGTCACTTCCTTCCGTCTGGACATGGTGCAACGTCCCCGTTTCACAGCCGAGTTGCTGCCACCCACGACCAACTCAACCGGTACGTACGGCTTCTTGTTGGGCGACGCCGCCAACGCCATCCACTTCTGGCCGGGGCGGGGACTCAACAGCGGCCTGGCCTCCGCGATCTCGCTCGCACGGTCCCTCAACGGAGCATGGAAGGGCAGGCCCTTCAGGGACGCGGACTTCCTGCGCCACGAGGCCGCCATGTCGATGCTCCAGTACCGCCACAAGAGCCGCGCCTGGAAGGCGATGGTGACCGCCGACGACCAGGGCGCCGTCTGGGCCATCAAGGACATCATCGCCCACGGCATCGACGGGATCGCCGAGGAACCGGATCGCGAGGCGGACACCGCGACGATGCTGGAGCGACTGCGCGGAATCCGCTCCCGGCTGGCGACGCGCATGCCCGGTATGCCGGACGACGAGGCGATCCTGGAACGACTGGGGACCCTGGAGGACCGAACACTCCGCATGCTGGTGCTCAGCGGCGCCTGGGACACCCTCACCATGGGCGGTGAGGAGGTCGACATCGACATCTTCTACGGCCAGGACTCGGCCGCCGCGGCAGCGGCCGTCGAGGCCCTCGAACCGGCCGCCCAGGCCTGAACACACCTGGGAGCGTTTCGGAGTGGAGTGGCACGAAGCGGCGCATGCCATTCCCTGGTCGCGCAGGGCACTCCGGAGCCTCCGTCTGCCCCAGGGCCGTCCACCGGCCACCGCGTCATTCCGGAGGAATGCGGAACTCGAATTCGGGACGGTCCCACGGTACTGCGGGCGGGTTCGCGAGCACGGTCCCGGTCCGCACGGCACCCACGCGGTGGTAGAAGTCCTCGGCGGGAAGATGCGAGACGACCTTGAGGCGGTCGATCCCGGCGGCACGGGCCTCGGACCGCATGTGCGCGACGAGCAGCCGCCCGATACCCCGGCCCTGCACGTCGTCCGCGACGAACAGCAGGTCGAGCTCCGGTGGCGCGAGGACGAGCGAGTAGAACCCGAGGACCCGGCCTGCGTGCTCGTCGGCGCCGACGGCCACGAAGGCGCGGTGGGCCTCGAGGTAATCGGGACCGACCCGGTAGCCCGCGACCGCGGCCGCGTACCGGCCCTGGTAGGCGCCCGAGCCACGCACGAGCCGCGTGAGCCGTCTGGCATCCCGCGCGACGGCCCTCCGTATCGTGACCGGCCGGCCGGCCGGGGAAGTGCGTGAACCCATCGGGAGAGTATGCCGCACCGGGGATGACCAGTGCTTCCGGACCGGTCACGGGTACGTCCGGTTCACGAGGACGACTGCCCCGGCGGACCGGGTCGGCATGCGGCGGGTCGTGCGCCGGCGGCGTCGGCCGATCCGGAGCGGGAGGTGACCGCGTGGCGGAGGGCGTCGCGGCAGGCGAGAACGGCGGGATGCCGGGTGCGGCCCTGGCGCACGACGGTGAAGACGCGGCGCGGGTGGGGAAGGCGGCGCAGGGAGACGCGCGGAGGACGGTCGGTCCGGACGAGGCCGGGGAGGAAGGCCGCGGCGTGGTCCTGTTCGACGAGGCGCTCGTGCAGCAGGAGGTCGGTGGTCTCGAACCGCACATCGGGTTCGAAGCCGGCGTCGCGGCAGAGGGTGACGGCCCAGTGCCGGGCGGCCGTGCCCTCGGGTTCCATCACCCACGGGACGTCGGGGAGCGCACGCAGAGCCGCGGCCGGACCGTCCGTGTCCGGCATGCGGGCCGACTTCGGCAGGGCGAGATACAGGGGGTCGTCGAGAAGGTCCTCCTGGTGGAGTTCGGCGGGCCTCAGGCCGGGATTGCCCGGGTATTCCTCGGCGAGCACGAGGTCGAAATCGCGCGCCAGCAGGGCGGGCAGGGCCTTTTCCGGTTCCCTGTGGGTGACATGGACCCGCAGGTGCGGGTGGCGCTCACGCAGGAGATCGAGCGCGGCCGGGACGAGGGCCAGGGCGGCGGTCTGGAACGAGGCGATCCGCAGGGTGCCGCTCAGGTCGGTGAGGGAGGCGGCGATGTCTGCCTCCGCGCGCTCCATGCGTTCGAGGAGTGCCTCCGTGTGGGCGACGAGGATCTCGGCCTGAGCGGTCAGCCGCACCCGTCGTCCGACCGGCTCGAGGAGCGGGACACCGACTTCCGTCTCCAGCTGGGACAGCTGCTGGGACACGGAGGAGGGGGCGTAGGAGAGGGCGGCGGCCACAGCCGCCAGGGTGCCGCGGTGCTTGAGTTCGCGCAGCAGGCGCAGACGGTGCAAATCGAACATGGGAGCCCGCTCTCCTCGCCGCCACGGCCCCAAGAGCGTGAACAGTCGGCTTTTCCGATGAGTGTAAGTCGGAAAGATGTTCTGGACCGATGACCGGCAGGCATCGGATCCTTCAAGGGTGTCTCACACCGCTTCTCCTCTCCCCGCACCGCTGAGCGACCAAGGAACCCCGACGCGTCCGGCCGACCGAGGGTGGGAGGCATGCTGACCCACCTGGTGACCGCCTCCGGTGTACTCGGGCTGCTCACCGTCCTGCCCGGCCCCGACATGGCCGTGGTCACCCGGCGCTTCCTCTCGGCCGGCACCGAGGACGCGCTACGCACGGCGGGCGGCGTCGCGACCGGCCTGTTCCTGTGGGGTGCCCTGACCGTGGCCGGACTCGCGGCCGTGTTCGCCGCCTCGCCCGCGGCCTTCCTCATCGTCAGGCTCGCCGGCGCCGGCTACCTGGTGTTCCTGGGCGCGCACACGCTGTGGCAGAACCGCCGCCCGGCACCGCCCGAGCTGACGGACACCGCTCCTCCGGGCCTCGGAGCACCCTGGCGAACCGGCCTGGTCACCAACGCGCTGAACCCGAAGATCGCCGTCTTCTACACCGGGCTGCTGCCCGCACTGGCACCACCCGGACCGCCCGCCGCCTGGGGCATGGCGCTCCTCGTCCTCCTCCACAGCGCCCTGACCCTCACGTGGCTGGGCACCTATGTGCTCCTGCTGTCCAGGGCCGCCTCGGCACTCCGCAGGCCGCGGACACACCGTGCCCTCGGCCTCGCGACAGGCACCGCCCTGATCGGCTTCGGCATCGCGGTCGCTGCCGCTTCCGGCTGACCGGCAGAAAGCGAGGGATGCGAACCAGCCGTCGGGCGCTCGACGAGGTCGGGGAACCGCAGAGACCCGCACACGGAAGATCACCTGGTCACAGGGGTGCAGGCGTGCGACAATCCCCCGACAGTGGCCGTCAGGAGGATGTTTCCTGGTCACAGGGCCACGTCCGTACGGAGAAACCATGGAAAGCCCCGAAGCGGTGCGGGAGTACCGGAAGCACCGGAAATCACCAGGACAGCTGGGCCGGGTGCTGCCGGTCGTCGTCCTGGCCCTGTTCTTTGTCGTTCAAAGCCTGCGCAGGGGTGATCCCCTCGCCCGGTCGGCCGGTGCCGTGCTCCTCGTGCTGGCGGTGGGAGCGGTCTTCTGGGTGCTGCGCTCGCCCCGGCAAAGTCGCACCCTGGTCGACTCGGACGGCGTCACCGTCCACGGTGCCTTCCTCGCCCGCCGCATCCCCTGGAGCGAGATCTACGAACTCGATGTGCGCAAGGTACCGAAGGGGGAGAGGACCTCGGCGTTCGTCCGCACCGTGAACGGACGTCGCCGCCCCCTTCCCCAGGTCAACGACTGGCAGGTGGAAGAACTGCGCGCCGAGGTGGCCGCGATCCGGAAGATCGGCACCCGGTACGGCGCACGCACCTGGGAGCGCGTCCCCGAGGTCGAGCAGACCCTCCGGCGGCGCGCGGGACGGGAGCACTCCCTGAGCCACGGCGTGCTCCGCGCCACGGCGGCCTGGGGTGTGATGTTCGCCGTCTGGGTCGTTCTCCAGCTGACCGGCCAGGGGCCGTTCACGAATCTCCTGCTCCTCTGGGGTCCGGTCGCCGCGTTCGTGTGCTTCCTCGGCTACGCCTGGCAGCATTGGGAGCCGCACGTGCCAGCGAAGAGGGACTCCTGGTAACCCCGGACCACCGACAAGGGCACCCGGAAGCTGAAGCTCGTCGAGCACGAGGTCCACGCCAAGGGCCTGCGGAAGAACGTCTTCGACGTCGTCCGCTGACGGGGCTCCCGCATCCGCCCGCCGTTTCCCCGGTCTCAGAGAGGTAGGGAGGCTTCGGCGGCTTCGCGGGCCGGCGGCCCCAGCGTCCGGAACAGCTCGGCGAGGAGCTGGACCCCGTACCCGGTGCCGCCCTGGGGCGTGGCGCCGTGGGGTTCCGCGGACCAGGCCGGGCCCGCGATGTCCAGATGCGCCCACGGGATGTCCGGATCGACGAACTCGCGCAGGAACAGCGCCGCGGTCGTCGCGCGCGCTTCCGGCAGCCCGGGGAAGTTGCGCACGGCGGCGACGCGGGAGCGGACGGTCTCGGCGAGGTACTCCTGCAGCGGCAGGCGCCAGACCGGCTCGCCCGAGGCACGCGACGCACCTTCCACCAGCTCGCTCGCCGCGTCGTCGCCGAAGAGCGCCGCCATCCGGGGACCGAGCGCGGCGATCGCGCCGTAGGTGAGGGTGGCGATGTCCACCAGGGCCGCAGGCCGGTGTTCGGACGCGAAGGCCAGGGCGTCGGCGAGGATGACCCGGCCCTCGAAGTCGGAGTTGAGGATCTCGACGGTCTTGCCGTTCCGGCTCGTGACGATGTCACCCGGCCGGGCCGCACCGGGGCCGATCATGTTCTCGACGAGCGGGCAGAACGCGCGCACGTGCAGGTCCGGCGCGACGGCCGGAAGCAGGGTCATCGCGTGCAGGATCGCGGCGACCGACGCCATGTCGTGCTGCATCGTCACCATCGCGTCCGCGCCCTTGAGCGAGAGACCCCCGGTGTCGAAGGTGACGCCCTTGCCGGCGAGACACAGATCGGGCCGCGGTGCCCCCGCCCCGGCGTGCACGATCTCCACCATCATCGGCCGGTGCGCCGAGCTGCGGCCGATCGCGAGGATCCCGCCGGCCCCGTGCTCCTCGAGCCATGTCTCGTCGCGGACGTGGACCTCGAGACCGGCGGCGGTGCCCGCCTCGACGCAGAGCCGGGCGAGGGCGGCGGGGGTCAGCACGTTGCCCGGCTCGTTGACCGCGTCGCGGGCACGGCACACCCGGTCGGCCAGGTCGAGGCCGCCCGTCCATGCCTCCCGGTCGGCGTCGGACAGCCAGGTGGTGGCCGGCCGGCGTCCGTCCGGGAGGTGGGTGTCGAACCGGTACTCCCCCAGGCGCAGGCCGAGCGCAACCGCCCGGGTGATCGTGTCCTCGGCGAGCGGGGAGCGCAGCAGGGCGCCGTGGTCGACCGTCACCGCCCCGAGGTGACCGAGGCGGCGGCCGGCGACGCCGAAGCACTCCCGGACGGTCTCCGGGGTGATCCGGTCGGCTGGCCCGCACCCGACCCAGAGGGTCGGCAGCTCACCGGGGGCCAGCAGCACCTCGCCGGCCCGTCCCGCGAATCCACCGGCGGCGCCGAAGGCCCGGTTCGCCGGGTCCTGGAGGAGCGCGCCGTCCTGCGGGACGGCCAGGCAGTGCGCGTCGGCGCTCCCCGCGTCAGCGGTCGGGGTCACCGTCATGAGGCCAGCTCCCGCGCCCGCGCGCGGCAGGCGTGGACGGCGTCGTCGAACAGCGCGCCGAGACCGCCCTCCTCGAACACCGCGACCGCCCGGGCGGTGGTGCCGTTCGGGCTCGTCACCTTGCGCCGCAGCTCGGCCGGGTCCTCACCGGTGGCCTCCATCAGCTCGACCGCCCCGCGGAAGACCTGCCGGGCGAGCGTCGCGGCGGTCTCGGGGACGAAGCCCTGGGCGACAGCGGCGTCACGGAGTTTTTCGACGAGCAGGAAGACATACGCCGGACCCGAGCCGCTGACGGCGACGACACCGTCGAGCTGGTCCTCGTCGACCTCTATGACCTGGCCCAGGTCGGCGAGCAGCGCCTTGACGACGCCGTACCGCTCGCTCGGCACCCGCGCGTCCGGCACCAGCCCGATCACGCCGAGGCCGACGGCGCTCGGCGTGTTCGGCATGGCGCGCAGGACGTGCACGCCCGCCGGCAACCCCTCGCTGAACGTCACCGCGCGCACGCCCGCGGCCACCGACAGGACCACGGTGCCCGGGCGGATCGTGGCCGCGACGTCGGGCAGGACGTCACGGACGAGATGGGGTTTGACCGCCATGACGACGATGTCGGCGTCCTCGACCGCCGCTCGCAGCGCGTCGGGGTCGCTCTCCAGGGAGGTGGTGACGGCACCTGGCGGAAGGACGGCCTCGGTGGTCCGCGCGGCACTCGCGGCCGTCCGGTTCACGGTGGTCACCGAGCCGAACCCGGTGCCGGCGGCGGCCCAGCCGGCCAGCAGGGCGCGGGCCAGTGAGCCGGCGCCCACCACCGCGACGCGCGGCGCCGTCATCGGCTCGCCTCCGCCAGGACGGATCCGCCGGAGACGACGGTCCGCGGGCGCTTGCCGTCGGCGATGACGCCGATGTCGTCGAGCGGGTTCCCGGACCAGACGACGAGGTCGCCGACCGCGCCGACGGCAATCCGCCCCAGGTCTTCGCGTTGCAGGACCGCGGCGTTGCCGGTGGTGACGGCGCGCAGTGCCTGGAGCGGCCCGGCCGCTTCCGCCATCAGGCGGATGCCGACGAGCTGCTCGGAGACGAGGTCGCCCATGTTGTCCGAGCCGAAGCCGACGGTGACCCCGGCCGCCAGCGCGTTACGGACGGCGTCGCCGCCCGCCGCGAGCACCTCACGGTTCTTGCGCTGGGCGACCTCGGACAGGCCGAGTGCGGCGCCGAGCCGGTCCATCGCGTCGTACGCGCCGAGTGTGGGCACCAGCACGGCGCCGAGCTCGGCCATCAGCCGGGCGGTCGGCTCGTCGAGCAGGTTGCCGTGCTCGATGGAGCGGACCCCGTTGCGTACGGAGTGCGCGATCGCGGCCGGTGAGTAGGCGTGCGCGGCGACGTAGCTGCCGCGGCGGCGGGCCTCGTCGCTGACCGCCCGCACCTCCTCGGCGGAGTACTGCGGGATCGCGATGGGGTCCACCGGCGACACCACCCCGCCGGACGTCATGATCTTGATCGCGTGCGCGCCGTGGCGGAACCGCTCGCGGACCGCGGCCCGCAGCGCCTCGACGCCGTCGACGACCTCGACCGTGCATCCGTCGTGGCACTTCGAGTCGTCGCCCCGGCCCCGGTAGTCGCCGTGCCCACCGGTCTGGCTGAGGGCCGCGCCGGTGTAGAGGTAGCGCGGTGCCTCGATGACGCGTTCCTCGACGGCCCGGCCCAGGCCGGCGTCGCCGCCGGCCGGGTCACGGACGGTGGTGAACCCCCGGCGCAGCGCGCCGCGCAGCCGGTGCTGTGCCTTCAGCGCGACGTAGCTGAGCGGGGCCCGCTCGATCGGCTCGGAGTCGAGCGCGATCGCGTAGGCGTGGAAGTGCGCGTCGATCAGGCCGGGCGTGACGACCGCGCCGCGGGCGTCGATGCTGCGGGCGTCGGCCGGGGCGACGTCGCCGATGTCGCCGATCTCGCGGATGACTCCGTCGACGATGCGGACCGATCCCTCGACGAGGTCCTCGGAGGTGCCGTCGAAGACCAGTGCGTTGCGGACGACCAGGTCGTTGTCACTCACGCGCCGACGACCGCCCGTCGGGCCGCGGTGCCGGCCTCGTCGACCTCGCCCGTGGCGGGGTCGATGACGACGCCGTAGTCCTCGGCCGCCTTCCCGACCGAGACGAAGCCGTTGCGCACGTCGTGGGCGACGGCGGCCGGGTCACGCTCGAACGGGTCGCCCCAGCCGCCACCCCCACCGGTGGCGTTGACGAGCAGGTCACCTGCTTCGAGCCGGCTGTACTCGCCGGAGGCGTTGCGCTCGTCGGCCGTGCCGGGGTTGATCGTCATGCCGTTCGGCACGCCCGGCCTGCCGCCGGCGATCGGCCACGGCGGGGAGACGGTCTTGTAGACCAGGCCGATGCCGACCGACGGGGAGGTGAACCGGTAGGCCCGTGAGACGCCCACGCCGCCGCGGTGCCTGCCGGGGCCCGCGCTGTCGGGCCGGTAGCCGTAGTGCTCGATGATCATCGGTGACTTGGTCTCCAGCACCTCGACCGGGTTGTTGCGGCAGCCCGGCTCGGAGAAGTGCATGATGCCGTCCTCGCCGTCGCCGCCGGCGTGGCCGCCGAAACCGACGGCCTCGTTGGTGGCCTCGTGCCAGTGCTCACCGTTGCGCGGGTTGACGCCGAGACCCATCATCGAGTTCACGTCACCGCCCGAGGAGGCCGGGATGACGTCGGGCATGCCCTGGGCGAGGGCCTTGAGGATGACCTCGCCCGCCAGCAGACCGGTCCACAGGGTGAAGGTCGGCATCGGGGGGACGGCGTGCATCACGCTGCCCTCCCGGGTGACGACCCGCAGCGGGGCGAAGTTGCCCGCCACCACCGGGGTGTCGGGCGTGGTCAGCGACTTGAAGACGAGGCTGCACAGCGCCTCGGTCTCGCCGTACGGCAGGTTGATCGGGCCCTTGACGCCGTAGGCGCTCTCGGACCAGTCGACGATGAACTCGTCGTCGGTGATGGTCACCTTGGCGTCCATCTTGACGGGCTTGTCCTTCTCGACGCCGTCGCTGTCGACGAAGTCGCTGGCCTGCCAGGTGCCCTTGGGGAGTTCCTTGAGCGCGAGGCGGGCGAGCTTCTCACCATGCTCGTTGATCGTCCGCATCGCCTCGACGAGCGTGTCGGCGCCGTACTTGTCGGCGAGTTCACGCGTCCGCTGCACACCGGCGTGGCAGGCGGACACCTGCGCCTGCAGGTCTCCGATGGTGCGCTCCGGTTCGCGGCTGTTGAAGCGGATGATGTTGAAGATGTCGTCGCACTGCCTGCCGCCCTGGTACAGGCGGGTGCCGGGGAAGAAGATGCCCTCCTGGTACATGTCCGTGGAGTCCAGGACGTAGCCCGCGTCCTTCTGCATGAGGTCCAGGACGTGGATGCGGCAGGAGCTGAAGCCGATCAGCTCCCCGTTCGCGGCGTGGACCGGGGCGAAGACGAGCGTGTCGAGGGTGTGGGCGCTCGACCAGTAGGGGTAGTTCAGCAGGAACACGTCGCCCTCCCCCATCGCCTCGGCGCCCAGGAACTCGACGGCCTTCTTGATGCCGGCGTCGTTGCCGCGGGTGAAGATCGCGATGCCGGGGGCGTCGGCGACCACGTCGCCGTTGGCGTCGTGGATGCCGATGCCGTAGTCGTGGATCTCGTAGACGACGGTGTTGTACGCCGTCCGGCACAGGTTGCGGGCGACCTCCTCGGCCGCCGCCAGCAGGCCGTGCCGGATCACCTCGGTGGTGATGCTGTCGCTCATGCGTGGTTCTCCTGACTCTCGGTCCGGCCCGCGGCCGGCGCGTCGGCGGCCAGGTCGATGATGAGTTCGCCGAAGCCGCCGACGGTCAGCACGTCGCCGGCGTGCAGCACGGTCGTGGCGGTGTGTTCCGTGATCACCGCGGGCCCCTCGATCCGGTCGCCGGCCCGCAGCTGCTCACGGGCGTAGAGGCCGTAGACCTCGGTGGTCCGGTCGTCGACGTGGACGGACCGGTCGCCGAGCCTGGTCGGGCCCTCGCCCGCGGCGCGCCGCGGCACGGTCGGGAAGTCCGGTTTCTCGACCAGCCCGACGGCCCGCAGGCGCAGCGTGGTGATCTCCACGGGGTCGGTCATGGTGTGGCCGTACTGGCGGCGGTGCAGCTCCTCGAACTCGGTGAGGAGGCCGGCCGCCAGGTCCTCGACGTCGCCCGGGTAGGAGACCGAGACCGAGTGCTCCTGGCCGCGGTAGCGCACGTCGAAGCTGCGGATGAGCTGCCGGGCCTCGGCCGCGAATCCCTCGTCGTCGAGCACCTTGGCCGCATCGGCCTCCATGTCGCCGAAGATCTCCTCGAGTTCGGCGTGCCGCAGCGTCTCGAGCGGCAGGATGCTGGTGCGGGCGAAGTCGTGCTGCACGTCGGCCATCAGCATGCCGAGCGCGGAGAACGCGCCCTGGCCCGGCGGGACGATCACGGTCGGGACGCCGAGTTCCCGGGCGACGTCGACGGCGACCAGGCCGCCGCCGCCACCGAAGCTGAGGAGTGCGAACTCCTTCGGGTCCAGACCGAGTTCGACGGTGATGCCGCGGACGGCTCCGGTGATCTTCGTGGTCGAGATCCGCAGGACGCCGCGTGCCACGGCCCGCTCGGTCAGGCCGAGCGGACCGGCCACGCCCGTCAGGGCCCGCAGTGCCTTGCTCTCGTCGAGCACGAGGCTGCCGCCGAGCGGGGTGTCGGAGCCGAGGTAGCCCACGGCGAGGGCCGCGTCGGTGAACGTCGGCTCGGTGCCGCCACGGCCGTACGACGCGGGTCCCGGCTGGGCGCCGGCGCTCTGCGGACCGACCTGCAGCGCACCGCCGGCGTCGACGTAGGCGAGGGAGCCGCCTCCGGCGCCGATCGTCTGGATGTTGAGGGACGGCGCGGTGATCGGCAGGCCCTCGAACTCGGCGCCCTGGTAGCGCAGCGGCTGGTGGTCGAGGACGAGCGAGGCGTCCAGACTCGTTCCGCCCATGTCGATCGTGATCAGGTTCGGCCTGCCGATCAGGCGGGAGAAGGCCGCCGCACCGATGACGCCGCCGGCCGGTCCGGAGAGGATCAGGTTGACCGGCTGTTCCCTGGCCGCCGTCACGGTCATGGCGCCGCCGCCGGAGCGGGACATCAGGAAGCGGCCGGCGAAGCCGCTCCGGGCCAGGGAGCCCTCGAGCGTCTCGAGGTAGCTGCGCACGATCGGCTTGATGTAGGCGTCCAGGACGGCCGTGGAGGTCCGCTCGTACTCGCGGTACTCGCGGGAGAGCTCGTGCGAGAGCGTGACGTCGACTCCCGGTGCGACCTCGTTGAGGATGTCGCGCATGCGCTGTTCGTGCGCCGGGTTGGCGTAGGCGTGGAGGAAGGCGACGGCGACCGCGTCGTAACCGCGGTCGGCGATCCGCTGTGCCACCCGGCGGGCGTCGTCCTCGTCCAGCGGTGCGGCGACGGAGCCGTCGAAGTAGGAGCGCTCCCGCACCTCGAAGGTGTCGGCGCGCTCGACCAGTGCCCGCGGCTTGCGGTAGCGGATGTCGTACATGGCGCGCCGGTCGGTGCGGCCCAGCAGGTACACGTCCCGGAAGCCGTGGGTGGAGACGATGGCGATGCGCGCGCCGGTCCGGGTCAGCAGCGCGTTGAGGCCGAGCGTGGTGCCGTGGTTGAACATCGCGATGTCGGCGTAGGGCGCCTCCGCCTTGGAGAACGCCGCCAGGACGCCTTCGGCCGGTGCTGAAGGAGTGGTGGCGACCTTCTCGAACCGCAGTTCTCCCGTCGCCGGCACCAGCTTCACCACATCGGTGAAGGTGCCGCCCACGTCGATGGCCACCCGAATGCTGTCGGACATGCTGCTATCCAGACCTTTCCGGAACAGGTGAAGTTGGTGCGCCGCGCTCAGCGGCGGCGGCCGTCGGACGCGGCGAGCGCGACGGCGGCGAGGATGATGGCGCCGGTGACGAGGTCCTTGAGCTGCGGGTTCCAGCCCAGGATGTCGAAGCCGTTGCCGATGAGGGCGATGAGGAACACACCGGCGACGGAGCGCCACACGGCGCCGATACCGCCGTAGATGCTGGTGCCTCCGAGGATGACGGCGGCGATGGCGTTGAACTCCAGCCCGGCGCCCGCCTGGGGCTGGCCGGAACCGATGCGGGAGACGCCGATCGCCGCGGCGATGCCGGCCGCCAGACCGCTCAGGGCGAAGACGATGACCTTGATCCGGTCGACCGAGATGCCGGAGAGCTTGGCCGCCTCCTGGTTGCCGCCCACCGCGAAGACATGGCGGCCGAAGGTCGTGCCGTTCAGGACGAACCACATGACCGCCGCGAAGACGACCAGGATGACGACCGAGTAGAAGACGCCACCGATCTGCCCGCGGCCGAGGTCGGAGAACCCCGGTGTGGTGACGGTGATCAGGAAGCCACCGGTGATCAGGACCGCGAGGGCCGCGAAGATCAGGCTGGACGCGAGGGTCGCGAGGAAGGAGTGCACCCGCAGTTTCGTCACCGCGAGGCCGTTGAAGGCGCCGAGGACGAGGCCCAGGACCGGTGCGGTGAGCAGACCGGTCGCGGCGCTCCCGGTGTGCTGGGTGACCCATGCGGCGGCGACGCTGCCGACGGCGAACATCGCCGCCGTGGAGAGGTCGAAGGAGCCGGAGATGATCACGAACGTGCCGGCGACGGCGACGATCGCCAGCGGCGCGTTCTGATTGACGATGTTCAGCAGGTTCGTCGAGGTGAAGAACGACGGCGTCGAGACGGAGAGCACGACGGTCAGGGCGATCAGCAGGATGAGGACCGCATAGTCGCGGACGGCGTCGAGGGCGCCGGAGGCGGTGATGCGGCGCTCGCGAGGGGCGACGGTGGTGCTGGTCATGCGGTTGCTCCGATTTCCTGATCGACTGAGAAAAGGAGGCCGAGCAGCTCGTCGACCCCCAGCTCTGAGGGGTCGACCACGCCGGCGGTCGTGCCGCGGTCGACGAGGTACGCGCGCGTGGCGAGCGCCAGTACCTCCTCGTGCTCGGAGGAGATCAGCAGCACGCCGACGCCGCGGGCGGCGAGCTCGACGATCAATGCGTAGATGGTGGCCTTCGCGCCGATGTCCACACCGCGGGTGGGCTCGTCGAAGACGACGAGGGCGGGATCACCGAGCAGCCACTTGCCGAGCAGCGCCTTCTGCTGATTGCCGCCGGACAGTCCGCCGACCGGCAGATCGATCCGCGGCGGCCGCATGTCGAGTGCTGTCGCCAGCTCGGTCGCCCGCGCCTTCTCCTCACGCCGGGAGATCACGCCGAACCGCGAGAAGCGGCTGAGGAAGGCGAGCGCGATGTTCTCGCGCACACTGCGTTCGAGGACCAGGCCCTGGGCGTGGCGGTCCTCCGGGACCATCACCAGGCCGGCGGCGATCGCGGCCCTGGTGTTCCAGGTGGCCTGATCGCGGCCGCCGAAGCGGACCGTTCCGCCGGTGACCCGGTCGATCCCGGCCGCGGCCCTGGCGATCTCGCTGCGGCCGGAGCCGACGAGACCGAGCAGTCCTACGATCTCACCGGGCCGGACGACGAGATCGGCGTTCTCCACGCCCGAGCCGGTGCTCACGCCGCGCAGTTCCAGCAGCGGCTCGACCGTCTCCTCGACGGGGGGCCGACGAGGCGGGAAGGTGACCGCCAGTTCACGGCCGAGCATCCCGTGGACCATGCTCTGCTTGGTCTCTTCGGCCGCCGCCCTGGTCCTGACCCGTACACCGTCGCGCATGACCGTGATGCGGTCGGAGACCTCCAGCACGGAGTCGAGGAAGTGCGAGACGTAGACGATGCTGCAGCCCTGCTCACAGAGCTTGCCGATGAGCCGGTGCAGCTGGTTGATCTCGTGCCCGGTCAGCGACGAGGTCGGCTCGTCCATCACGATGACCCGGGCGTCGCGGGCCAGCGCCCGCAGGATCTCGACCTTCTGCTGGTCGGCGATGCGCAGATCGCCCACCCGGGCCTTGGGGTCGAGCTCGAAGTCCGCGTTCTCCTGCAGCTTCCAGAAGCGCGCGGTCAGGTCACGGCGCAGCAGGCCGCCCCTGGCTCCCTCCATGCCGAGGAAGACGTTCTGCTCGACGGTGAGCTGCGGGACGAGCGCCAGCTCCTGAGCGATCATGACCACGCCGGCGCGCTGGGCGCGGACCGGATCCCAGCGGCCGACGGGCTTCCCGTCGATGTTCAGCTCGCCCAGGTCGGGTGAGTAGACACCGGCGACGATCTTGCCGAGCGTGGACTTGCCGGCGCCGTTCTCGCCGACCAGCGAGTGCACCTCGCCCGCGTGGAGGTCGAGGTCGATGTCGGCGAGTGCCTGGGTGCCGCCGAAGCGCTTGGAGATGCCGCGCAGGCTGACGACGGGAACAACGGGGTTATCCATGGTCACCGGGATCCGATCCGAGAGGGGACTCAGCCCGCCCACTCGCCCTTGAAGTCGGGCGTCTGGGTCAGCGTCTTCTTGTCGGCGTAGGCCTCCGCCTTGCCGACCTTGTCGGCGTCCACCCACTCCTGGACCTTGCCGCCGGTGAGCTTGGCGTACAGCTGCTTCATCGCCGCGTCACCCATGCTGACCGGGAAGTTGAGGTAGTCGGCCTTCCAGGTGCCGTTACGGACGTTCTCGACCGCGTACGTCGTACCGCCACCGCCGGTCAGATAGACCTTGGAGGGGGCGATGCCGGCGTCCTCCAGCGCGATCTGCGCGCCCTTGGTCTGCTGGTCGGCGTTGGAGAGGATCGCGTTGACGTCGGGGTGTGCCTGCAGCACGTTCGCGATCGCCTTGGAGGAGGTGTCCGGGTCGTACTGGCCCTCGGCGGAGGCGACGACCTTGATGTTCGAGTGGGCGCCGAGGACGCTCTTGTAGGCCTTCTCGCGTGTGACGTCCAGCGTCGCCTTGAGGTTGCCGACGAGCAGGGTCACCTTGCAGGGATCGATGTCCTTGCAGTACGTCACCACATCCTCGGCCTGCTTCTTCGCGGCCGCCGCGGGGTCGACCGCGACGGTGCTGACCACACCGGCGACCTGCGGCTTCATGTCCGAGATGTTCGGGCCGACCGGGTTGAGCACGGTGGCGACGGGGATGTTGTTCGACAGCGGGAAGCCGGCGGCCAACGACACCCCGTCGTTGGGGACGACGATCACGCCGTCGTACTTGGTGCCCGATCCGGCGGTCTCCAGCTGGGACAGCTGGGTGTCGGAGTTGAAGCCGCCGTCCAGGATGCTCACCTTGACGTCGGCGCCGAGCGACTTGACGGCGTTCTTCACGCCCTGGGCGACGGCCTGGTTGTAACCGTTCTGGCTGGAGGCCAGGAGCACGGCGACGGAGTAGGAGTCCTTGCCGCTCCCCGCCGTGGTGCCGCCACTGCCGCAAGCGGTCAGAACGACGGACCCGGCGACCGCGCAGGCCGCCAGAGCGAGACCGCGCTTACCGGTCCTCATCGAGCGTTCCATGGGATATCTCCTGGTGAGGGGTGCGGTCTTCGGACGGCACCTGAGGTGTGCTGGGAAGTTCTGGGAAGTTCTGGGCGCAGAATCGTTTCTTCGCGCTCTGCGGTTCGAGGTGACGCGATCAGGACTTGCGGACGTCGTGGTCGATTTCGAAGATGCGGCCGGCGCCGACCTCCGCGTCCCTCAGGAGTTCGCGAAGCCGCTCGTTGGAGCTCTCGCGCCAGGGGTTGTCGATCCAGCCCTGGTAAGCGTTCTCGTCCGGCCAGAGCGCCGTCACGAGAATCTCGCCGGACCCGTCGGCGGCGACGGAGATCTCGGAGGCCACGGCCGCGGAGTGGTCGAGCGAATACCGCAGCACGTCGTGCTCGCGGTAATAGTCCAGGACCTCACGTGTCCTGGTGGGGTCGACCCGGAGCGTCAGCATCGTGCGAATCACGGCGTACTTCCTTCATCGGCGCTGCGGCGCACGGGCATGGATGGCGAGGGGAGCGGGGCGGTGGCCACGATCCGAGAAAGGGAAGCGGGGCGAACGGGGCGCCTGCCATCGCGCCGGCGGCGACCGCCGGGGCGTCCCGGTGAGCCGAACGGAGCGCCCTACGGAAACTGCGGAGCGGGTTCACATCGGCCCCTCTCTCGTTGTCAGGCCCGTTATCCTTGGTGGTCTGGCAGGACACTAAGATGTGACATTGCACTGACACAAGAGGGGCGGCTGGGAATTTTTCTGGTCGTAACAGAAAACCGTCCGCGCGTCCGTGGGCGGGCCCCGCGCAACGCAGGCGTAATGCGCCTTCCTCACCGCACCTCGGAAGTCGTCCCCTTCGGTGAGCCTGCGGTGGCGGACGAGGGCGCCGACGAGGGTGCGGACGGTTCCGGCGAGGGCCCGGAGGTGTCCGGCCCCGCGCTCGTGGCGGCGGTACAGAGGGCGGCAGCCTGCGAGCCGCGCCAGGGCGACGCGTTCGGCGGGGTGCGCGGCCGGAGCGGACCGCCGGTACGCCCTTCACCAGCGGGATCAGCGCCCGGCTGTCGGGCAGGTCCGCTCCCGGGACGCCGACGGGCAGGGCGGACCGGTCCGCCCGGAGACCGGGTGGATCTTCCAGCCGTACGTGACCCGGGCAGCGGGATCCGGGCCTGCCGGCTCGCCTCTCGCGGGGCCCGCATGTTCACCGCTCAACGGTCGAGGCCACGGCCGCCATCCCGCCCAGCCGAATGAGATGGCTTTTCCCGGCCGGGCCGAAACTCCGAAGACGGCCTGCCCGACAACGCTCCGGCCCCGCCGACCATGCGTCGGCCTTGTCCGCCCGCGGTCAATTCCCGGTCGTTCAACCGGTCGCGGGACCGTGTGCCCGCCCTCGCTCAGTCGTGCGCAGGTGATTCCGCGGGACGGGCCCAGCGTCCCCGGGTCTGGCTGATATGGGCAGCCATCAATTCCTGTACCTGCTGAGCGTCGCCCGACGCGATCGCGTCGAGAATCGTGTGATGCTCCCGGGCCGAAGCCTCCAGTTCACCGCTCTCGTACAACGACGCGAGGCCGAACAGGCGGGTGTGCGCCCGCAGATCGGAAATGAGCGCGGTCACCCGACGGTTCCCGGCGTACTCGAGCAGGCGCAGATGAAAGGCACGGTCCGACTCGGTGTACGCCACAAGGTCGCCCGCCATCGCTCCCTGGACAATCGCATCCGCCATCTCACGCAGCATCGGCATGTCGCCGGCGGGGATCAGCGGAGTCACCTGAGCGGCTAAAGGCGGCTCGATGAGCATCCGGAGCTCGGTTATCTCGTCGAGATCCGATTCCTCGACCGTCGCGACCCGGAAACCCTTGTTGCGGACGGTCATCACGAGGTTCTCGCGGACGAGATCCAGCATGGCTTCGCGTACGGGAGTGGCCGACACACCGAAACGCGCTCCCAGCGCGGGAGCCGAGTAGACGACGCCCGGCTCGAGTTCACCGGAGACGATGGCGGCACGCAACGCCCGCGAGACCCGCTCGCGCAAGCTCACCTTCTCGAACTGCCGAATGTTCGTGGTGTTCACGGACGCCGCCTTCCCCCGGGTGGGTGAGCCGATCCTATCGAAAAACAGCGCAATGTCACGTGGCACACGTCAGGACGAACCTTCTTCCGGGCCGGCCAGTTCCTCGAGCGAAATCGGCGCCGCGAACGTCCGTTTGGCCATCGGCAGGAGATCCGCGGAGGTCAGCTCCCTCCCGTCACCGGCCGCGAGGGAGGCGGCGGCGAAGCCGCAGACCCGTCCCTGGCACCAGCCCATGCCCGGCCGGGCCAGCAGCTTGACCGTGCGCGCGTCCGCTGCGCCGAGGGTGTTCCGCACCGAACAGATGTCCCCGGCCGTCACCTCCTCACAGCGGCATACGGTGGTGTCCGGACGCAGCCGCTCCTGCCACCCCGCGGGTACCGGAAAGGCACGGTGCATGGCCCGGGCGAAAGACCGTCCCCGGCGGATCCTGCCCTGCAACCGGCGCACCCGGGTGGCCGACGGCCCTGTCCCGGCGTCGCGGGCGACCGCGAGGCCGGCGAGTTCCCCCTCCGCCAGGGCCAGTGCCGCGCCGCCCACGCCCGTCGCCTCGCCGGCGACGTAGACGCGGTCGACGTCGGTGCGCTGCCACGCGTCGACCACGGCGACCAGTGACTGGTCGATGTCGACACGGGTCGCGGCGCCCACCGCGGCCACGAGCTCGAGCGCGGGCGTGAACCCCCAGCCCAGCGCGACCAGGTCGACGGCGAGCTCGCGTGCCGCGGAGCCGGGACGGAGACGGCCGTGCCGGTCGACGCGCCCCAGGCGTACCGATGCCACGCCGTCCTCGCCCAGGATCTCGGTCACGACGGTCCTGCTCCGGTACGGGATCCGGTGGCGCACGAAGGCAGCGGCGTACTCCAGGGCCTCCAGCCCCTTCGACGGCACCGCCGCGGCACCGATCGGGGATCTTGCCCAGCCGGTCGGGGAGCCGGCCTCGCACACCGCGACGACCTCGGCGCCGGCCTCGGCCAGGCCGGCGGCCACGGGCAGCAGGAACGGGCCGGTGCCGGCGACCACCGCGCGCCGGCCGGCGACGCTGCGATGGGCCTTCAGCAGGGCTTGGACACCGCCGGCCGCCATCACGCCGGGGAGGTCCCAGCCGGGGACCGGCAGCTGTCGGTCGTAGCCGCCCGGGCACAGGATGAGCGAGGTGGCGGACACCACCGGTGTCGCCGTCCGGTCCTTCGGGCCGACGGTGGCGGTCAGGTGCAGGACGTGACCGTCGCCGGCGGCCGCACGCTCGACGAACCAGACCTGCCGGCCGCCGATACGGTGGACGCGTCCACGGGAGCCGGGCGCCTCCAGGGCGCGCAGCCGGTCGCGCAGATCGGTGAAACGCCGCCACATGTGCTGCGAGCGGCCCTCGTCCTCGACCGGCACGGACTCGTCGGGGTGGCGCCAGAACTGCCCGCCGGGCTGGTTGCCGGCGTCGACGGAGACGACGCTGAGTCCCTGCTCGGCCGCTGTCACGGCGGCGGCGAGGCCTGCCGGGCCGGCCCCGACCACCGCCACGTCGTACACGGCGTCACCCATGGCTCTCCCCTTTCCTGTCCCCTGCGGTTCCCGCAGCCGTGTCGTCGGCCGCGGCGCGGTGGCTCTCGAGCCGCATTCCGTCGCGCGCCGTGACCAGGCAGGCCCGCTGGTTCGGCACCCCGTCGACGACCAGCAGGCAGTCGTAACAGATGCCGATGCCGCAGAAGAGTCCCCGCGGCCGGCCCTGGTGCCGGGTCGTCCGCCAGGAGCGGATCCCGGCGTCGGTCAGCGCCGCTCCGACGCTCTGGCCGGGCTTCGCCCCGATCGCGGCGCCGTCGAAGGTGAGGTCGATCCGGTCGTTCATGACACCTCCTGGAGAGCGAAGCGCTCCGGTGCGAACGGCGCCATGTCGATGGCGGGGCGGTCACCGGTGAGCGCCTGGACGAGGAGCTTGGCGCTGCCCACCGACAGGCCGATGCCGGCGCCCTCGTGGCCGGCGGCGTGCGCCAGCCCCGGCGCGCGGGGGTCGCATCCGATGACCGGCAGGTGGTCGGGGCAGTACGGGCGGAAGCCGAGGTAGGTGCGCATCAGCGACAGGGAACCGAGCGTGGGATAGAGCGTGAGCGCCTTGCGGGCCATCTCGCGCAGCGCCGGCAGCGAGACGGTGCGGTCGAAGCCGACGCGCTCGCGCGAGGAGCCGATCAGGATCGTGCCGGACCTGGTGCCCTCGATGACGGTGGAGGTCTGGAGTCCTTCGTCGGAACTCTGTGTGCTGGCGACGTACTCGCCCGCGTAGACCTTGTGGAACACGGTGCGCGGCACCGGCTCCGTGACCAGGATGAAGCCGCGGCGCGGAAGGACCGGCACCTCGACGCCCGCGAGTGCGGCGATCTCGCCGGCCCAGGTGCCGCCCGCGTTGACGACGTGCCCGGCGTGGACGTCTCCGCGATCGGTGCGTACGCCGGTCACACGGTCGCCGTCCCGCAGGAAGCCTGTCACCGTCGTGCCCGTGCGGACCCGGGCCCCGCGCTCACGCGCCATCCGCAGCAGGTGGGCGGCCATCAGCATCGGCTGGACCTGGCAGTCCTGCGGGTAGAACGCGGCACCGCCCAGGTCGCGGGTCAGATGGGGCTCGTAGTCGTGCACCTCGTCGACCGGGACGAGTTCCACGTCGATGCCCGCCGCCCGCTGCCGGACCGCCAGCTCCGCGAGTCCGGCGGCGCCGGCCTCGTCGGAGGCCACGACCAGGCCGCCCTTCGCCTCGAACTCCCAGAGCTCACCGTGCTCGGCGAGGTCCTCGCGCCACAGGCGGTTGGACAGCAGCGCGAGGTCGAGCTCCGGCCCGGCCTCCTTGTCGGAGACCAGCAGGTTGCCTTCGCAGGCGCTGGTGGTGCCGCTGACGATCGCGCCGCGCTCGATCACCTCCACGCTCAGGCCCGCCGCGGTGGCGAAGTAGGCGGTGGCGGCGCCGAGAGCACCGGCGCCGATCACGACGACATCGGGGGTGCCGGCGGGGCGGCTCACAATTCGAACCCGGCGGGGAACGGGTCGGTCGGGTCGAGCATGTACTGCGCCGTACCGGTGATCCAGGCGCGTCCGGTGATCGTGGGGATCACCGCCTCGATACCGCCCACCTCGGTCTTCTCGACCAGCCGACCGGTGAACGTGGTCCCGATGAACGACTCGTTGACGAAGTCGGTGTCCAGCGCGAGCTCGCCGCGGGCGTGCAGCTGCGCCATCCGGGCGCTGGTGCCGGTGCCGCACGGCGACCGGTCGAACCAGCCCGGATGGATCGCCATCGCGTGGCGGGAGTGCCGCGCGGTCGAACCGGGTGCCTGGAGGTAGACGTGGTGGCAGCCGCTGATGTCGGGGCGGGTGGGGTGCCGCGGCAGGTTCTGCGTGTTGATCGCGTCCATGATCGCCAGTCCGGCGTCGAGCAGCTCCTGCTTGGCCGCGCGCTCGAACGGCAGGCCCAGCTTCTCCAGCTCGACGACGGCGTAGAAGTTGCCGCCGAAGGCCATGTCGTAGCCCACGCTGCCCAGGCCCGGCACCTCGACCGTCTGGTCGAGCGCGAGCGCGAACGACGGCACGTTGCGGATGGTGACCGACTTGGCCCGGCCGTTCTCGACCTCCACCCGGGCCTCGACGAGACCGGCGGGGGTCTCCAGCCGCAGTGTGGTGACCGGTTCGACGACCGGCACCATACCGGTCTCCACCAGGACCGTCGCCGTACCGATGGTGCCGTGTCCGCACATCGGCAGCAGCCCGGAGACCTCGATGAAGAGCACACCGAAGTCGGCGTCCGGCCGCGTCGGGGGTTGCAGGATGGTGCCGCTCATCGAGGAGTGCCCGCGCGGCTCGCACATCAGGAACGTGCGCAGATCGTCGTTGTTCTCCATGAACCACTGGCGCCGCTCGGCCATGCTGGCACCGGGGAACACCCCGACACCGCCGGTGACGACGCGCGTCGGCATTCCCTCGGTGTGGGAGTCCACCGCGTGGATGACGCGTTCCGACCTCATGCTCACTCCTCGCCGGTGATGCGCCCGTCGATCCGCCGCACGACGCCGGTCGTCGTGCTGTCGCGGAGCTCGCGGGGCAGAAGGTGCTGGGGGAAACCCTGCCATGCCACCGCGCGCACGAAGCGGGCGAGGGCCGCCGTCCCCACCGAGGTGGTCCCGGGTGCGGTGGTCGCGGGGTAGGGGCCGCCGTGCTGCTGGGCGTGGGTCACCGAGACGCCGGTGGGCCACTGGTTCCACAGGATCCGGCCGGCCTTGCGGGCCAGCAGGCCGGCCAGCCGCGGGGCGATCTCGTCGTCCGCCTCGGCGACGAGCGTCGCGGTCAGCTGGCCGTCGATGCGGCGCGCCACCTCCAGCAGCTGCTCCTCGTCCCGGTAGGTCACCACCAGGGCCGTGGGCCCGAAGCACTCGGTGAGGAGACCGCCGAGATCACCGAGGACCTCCTCGACACCCGCGACCAGCACCGTGGGGGCCGGTGACTGCGGGGAGGTGCCCGCGGTGAGGACGTCGACGCCCGCCTTCGCCCGGAGCTGCTCGCGGACGTGCTGATGGCCCTCGGTGATGCGGTCGTTGAGCAGCGGCACCGCCTCGGGCAGGACCGCCTCGCGCAGCAGGGCGGTGATCCGGGAACCCTCCGGCGCGAGGAGGACGCCGGGCTTGGTGCAGAACTGGCCCGCGCCCAGGGTGAACGAGGTGACGAACCCGTCGACGATCTCGGCCGCGCGGGCGGCGGCGGCCCGCTCGGTGACGAAGACGGGGTTGACGCTGCCGAGTTCGCCGTAGAACGGGATGGGCTCCGCACGGTTCTGCGCGATGTCGAAGAGGGTGCGCCCCGCCGGGATCGATCCGGTGAACGCCCCGGCCTTGATGTCGGGGTGGGTGAGCACGGCACGGGCCTGTGCGGCGTCGTGGACGAGCGCGAAGAGGCCGTCGGGGGCCCCCGCTTTCTCGAGCGCCTCCAGCACCACCCGGGCGGTCGCGTCCGAGAGGTCCGGATGGCCGCCGTGGGCCTTGACGAGGACCGGGCATCCCGCCGCCAGCGCGGAGGCGGTGTCGCCGCCGGCCACGCTGAACGCGAAGGGGAAGTTCGACGCGGCGAAGACGATCACGGGGCCCAGTGGGACGGCCGTACGACGCAGGTCGGGACGGGGGGCGCCCATCGGCCAGTCCGGGTCGGCGTGATCGATCCGGACGTCGAGGTGCTCCCCCGCCGCGGCGGACCGCGCCAGCAGCCGCAGCTGGAAGGTCGTCCGCTTCAGCTCACCGGTCAGACGGGCCTCGGTCAGGTGCGTCTCGCGCAGGGCGATGGGCACGAGCTCGCCTCCCGCCGCGTCGAGCGCGTCGGCGACCGCCCCCAGAACGGTGACGCGGTCGGCGGCGGAGGCCGCCGCCCAGATCTCACCGGCCGCGACGGCCCGCGCCACCAGGGCGTCGACGGACGGGTCCACAGTGTGGAGGGACATATCTCCTCGCTAGGTCAGGTCGGGGTCGTGAGGTGCCGGACGTTGCTGCGCCGGCCGACGGGAACGGTGCCGCTCGTACAGGGCGGTGGCCACGACCAGGTCCTCCCAGGCCATGCCCACGCCGGAGAAGACAGCCGGA
Source organism: Streptomyces sp. NPDC047000 (assembly GCF_040644295.1). Classification (NCBI taxonomy): domain Bacteria; kingdom Bacillati; phylum Actinomycetota; class Actinomycetes; order Kitasatosporales; family Streptomycetaceae; genus Streptomyces; species Streptomyces sp. NPDC047000. The sequence continues at coordinate 67,319 of NZ_JBEYWE010000032.1, read as the reverse complement.
CGGCCTGGCGTACGCCGGAAGCGGCCGCCCACGAGATCGGCCAGATTGGCGGGCGGGACACGGGCCCAGTCCGCCGCGTCCCGCGCCTGGAGCAGGTTTCCGGCTTCCCGCATGGCCGACGCCCGCGCCTCCACCACCACATCGCTGCGCCGGATCAGCTCCGCCGGGAGCTCGGCCCGCTCGCGTCCATGAGAGCCCATGGCCGCGACAACGGCATGACCGGGGACCAGGTCGTCCTCGAGAACCGGAGTGCTGGAGGAGGTGGCACACAGAACGACGTCGGCCTGCGGCACGTCGTCCGGCGAACCGGCTCTCACCCGCGTCTGCGGCAGGTCGGTCCGGGCCGCGAAGGCGAGCGCCGATTCCGGCCGGCGGCCGACGACCGCGACGTCGATCGGCCCCACCACCGCCCGCAGGCAGCGAAGATGCCGTTCTGCCTGCGGGCCGGTACCGAAGACGACGACCCTCAGCGGCCGGCCCGGCCGCGGCTCGCCCGCCGCCAGCAGATGCTTGACGGCGAGCACGGTCGTGGCCGGGGTGCGCAGCAGCGTCAGTTCGACCGCGTCCATGAGGACCGCCGGAGCCAGGTCGGCGCTGGAGAAGAGCGTGTAGACGCCTTGGATCTTCGGCCTGCCGTGGGCGGGGTTGTCCGGGGCCACCGTCACCAGCTTCACTCCGGACCAGGCCGGACCGCTGGTCGGCATCATCAGGAACTCACCGTGGGGAGCGGGTGAGAACAGGCGGGGACTGTCGGCTTCCGGGTCGACTGTCCCCGACTTCAGTGCGTCCTCCAAGAACCTGACCGCGTCGGCATCGGATACCAGCGCGGCCAGGTCCTCGCCGGTCAGGAAGGAAAGGGTCATCGGCTCAGTTGAGACCCTTGCTGATGACGGCATGGGTCTGGGCCGTGATGCGCTCGGCGGTCTCGGGCGGGAGCGGCAGGCGCGGGGGACGGCAGGCGCCGCCCTTGCGGCCGACCAGGTCCATGGAGAGCTTGATGGCCTGGACGAACTCCGTCTTGGAGTCCCAGCGCAGCAGGGGGTGCAGGTCGCGGTAGAGCGCGAGCGCCTCGACGGCGTCCTCGGGCCGTCCCGACGTGGCCAGGTCGTAGGCCTTCTTGCAGGCGTTCGGGAACGCGTTGGTGTAGCCGGCGATCCAGCCGACGGCACCTGCCAGGCCGATCTCGAGAAGGACGTCGTCGGATCCGACGAGAACGTCGAGCTCGGGAGCGAGTTCCCGTACCTCGTAAGCGCGGCGTACGTCGCCGGAGAACTCCTTGACGGCGACGATGAGACCCTCGCCGTGCAGTTCCGCGAGCAGGTCGGGAAGCAGGTCGACCTTGGTGTCGATCGGGTTGTTGTACGCGACGATCGGCAGTCCGACGGCCGCGGCGGCGCGGTAGTGCTCCACCACGGTGCGCCGGTCGGCCCGGTAGGCGTTCGGCGGCAGCAGCAGGACGGACCGTGCGCCGGCCTGCCCGGCCTGCTCGATCCAGCGGCAGGCCTCCTGGGAGCCGTACGCCGCGGCGCCGGCCATCACGTTGAAGCCGTCGGGAGCCGCCTCGACGGCGACCTCGACGACACGGGCGCGCTCCTCGGGCGTCAGGGTCTGGTACTCCCCCAGCGAGCCGTTGGGGCACACGCCGTCCATACCGTTGTCGGCCAGCCAGCGGACGTGATCTGCGAAGCCGTCGAAGTCGACGGAGAGATCGTCATTGAAGGGGAGGGCAGTTGCGACGTTGATGCCATGCCACGGCTTCCGCGCCATGAGGTCTCCTCGAGGTCAGGTGGTGCTGGTGATGTTATGTGACATTGCACTGGCGCCACAAGAGGATCCGCCGGCTCACCTCACGGCACCCGCGCGCCCTCCACGACGAGCCGGACGGCCGCGGCTGCGGTCGCGGTCGCGGTCGCGGTCGCGGTCGCGGTCGCGGTCGCGGTCGCCGGGAGGAACGGGCGACGGCCGATGAGTTTCCGCGCGGTCCACGGTCGTAGGTCATGGTCGGTGCGCCGCGGCCGCGTGCGGGGGCGCGGCGTGTGCCGACCGGATCTGCCGAGAACCCGACACGAGACACCGAGGAACCAGAGATGCGTACCCTGATCAGCACCGCTTTCGTCTCGCTCGACGGCGTCATGGAGGCGCCGGGCGGGGAGCCCGGTCACCGGAACGCCGGGTGGACGTTCAAGGACGTCGAGTTCCTCCCCGAGGCGTACGAGATCAAGGGGCGGGAGCAGGAGGAGGCCACCGCGATGCTGCTGGGCCGGGTCAGCTACGAGGCGTTCAGCGCGGTGTGGCCCGGCATGGCGGACTTCGCCGGCTACAAGGTGATGCCGAAGTACGTCGTCTCCACCACCCTCACCGAGGACGACCTGGTGTCCGACTGGGGCGAGACGCACATCCTGCGCTCCCTCGACGACGTCGCCGCCCTGAAGGAGACGGAGGGCGGCCCGATCATCGTCCACGGCAGTGCCTCCCTGAACCAGGCCCTCTCGGACGCCGGTCTGATCGACCGTTACCATCTGCTCGTCTTCCCGCTCCTGCTCGGGGCGGGCAAGCGGCTCTTCAGTGCCACGGACAAGGACACCCGGAAGCTGAGGCTCGTCGAGCACGAGGTCTACGCCAACGGCCTGCAGAAGAACGTCTTCGACGTCGTCCGCTGACAGACTTCCCGCATCCGTCCTGCCGTCGCCTCCCCGGACGTTCCCCGCCTCCCGGGACCCGGGCGTCCCAGCGGGCGGGCCGTGGCGGGGGCGCTGCCGCGGCCGCCCGGCCTTCCCGGTCGCGCCGCCGCTCTCCGCTGCTGCGAGCGGCCGGTCCGTCCCACCGCGCAGAGCGAGCCGGTCACCCGGAGGCCGGTACCGAGGGCGGGCGGCCGGCTCGCAGTGTGGACCGGCGCACCACCAGTTCGGGTTGCAGGACGACATGGGTGTGAGCGTGGCATCCCCCTGCGGCCGTGTCCTCGATGAGCATGCGGCCGGCCTGCCGCCCCATCGCGACGGCCGGCCGGCGGACCGAGGTGAGCGGGACCACCGCTGAACCGGCGAACTCGATGTCGTCGTAGCCCACCACCGCGATGTCGTCCGGCACCCGCAGCCCTCCCTCGTACAGGGCCTGCATCACTCCCAGGGCCGGCAGGTCGTTGGCGCAGAACACCGCGGTCGGTCGCCGGGGAAGGCCGAGAACGCGGTGTCCGGCGTCCCGCCCCGCACTCACCGTGAGTTCGGAGCAGGGCAGTTCCCGGAGAGCCGCCGCGGGCGGTCCCGCCCGGGCGAGGGCGACGAGTGCGCCTCGCCGCCGGTCGCTCACCTGCCGGAGCCGGTCGGGTCCCCGCACGTACACGAGGGACCGGTGCCCCTGCTCGATCAGGTGCCGGGCCGCGGCCTGTCCCCCGGCCACGTCGTCGATCCCCACGGAGCAGGCGGCGTCCTGCGCGGCGGTCTGGTCCGCCAGGACGAACGGCACCGCGTTGCGGCGCAGCGCGGACACGGTCCTCTCCACACCTTCCCCCGAGGTGACCACGGCCCCGCGGACCGGATGAGAAGTGATCACCGACAGGTTCCGGGCGGCATCCGCGGGCCGGTGGGGGCCGGTGCAGACCATGATCCCGAGATCGGCTTCGCCGGCGGCCCGTTCGACGCCGGTGGCCAGAGCGGCGAGGAAGGGATCGGCCAGGTCCGGTCCCATGACGGCGAGGACCTGGGACGACCGGCCCCGCAGCTGACGCGCCCGCTCCGGACGTACGTAGCCCAGGGAGTCGATGACGCCCTGCACCCGTCCGCGGGTGGCCGCGGCGACGGCATCGGGGCGGTTGAGCACGTTGGAGACCGTGGCCGTCGAGACACCCGCCCGGCGGGCGACATCCTTGATGCCGACCCTGCGGGCCGGTGGTCGTCCGTCCACGCCCTACCTCGCGCGGGGTGCCGCGGTGCTGGAGCGCACCACCAGACGCGGGGTCATCGCCGTCTGCATCGCCCGGTCCCGCCGTCCTTCCACGCGTTCCACCAGCAGGCGCGCCGCGGCCGATCCCATCATGTGTCCCGCCTGGTCGACGCTGGTCAGCCGCACCGGCGCCAGCGCGGCGACGGCGGTGTTGTTGTAGCCGACCAGCGATACGTCGCCGGGGACGCTCAGTCCGAGTTCGTGGGCGGCCCGGTAGACGCCCATGGCCGCGACGTCCGCGCCCGCCATGACGGCCGTCGGCCGGTGCTCCGGTGTCAGCAGCGTCATGCCCGCCTTGAAGCCGCCCTCGTCGGAGTAGGCGGCGTGGTGGACCCGGGCGTGGCCGGCGAGTCCGTGGCGTTCCATCGCGGCGAGGTAGCCGCCCGTCAGCACGAGCTCCGGGGTCCGTTTCCACTGGCCCGCCCTGTCACCCGGGGCGGAGACCAGCGCGATGTCCCGGTGCCCGAGCGAGACCAGGTGGTCCACCACGAGTCCGGCGCCGATGTCGTCCGCGTCCACGACCGAGTCGTGCGAGTCGGCGACGTCATGGTGCCCGATGACGACCGAGGGAGTCGCGGCCGCCGTGGCCAGCACCTCCGCCCGCCGGGTGCTCGGAGCGATCAGGACGAGACCGTCCATCTGGCGGTCCACCAGGGCGCGGATGGTGCGGGCCTGCTCCTCCGGGTCGAACCCCGCCGCCCCGACCAGCACGGTGTAGTCGCTCTCCCGCAACTGGTCCTGGATCCCGTCGAGGATGTCGGCGAAGAAGGCGTTGCGGACGTTGTCCAGCAGGACGCCGATCGTGTAGGTGCGGCCGCGCATCCCGCGTGCGGCCGCGTGCGGGCGGTAGCCGAGTTCGGCGATCGCCGCCCGCACCTTCGTCCGCATGTCGGGGCTGACGCCGTAGGCGCTGCGCAGGACCTTGGACACGGCGGCGGTGGACACGCCGGCGTGCTGGGCGACGTCCGTGATCGTCACCCGTTTGTTCCGTCTGGGCGTGGCGGCCCTGTCCATCGTCGTCAGCACTCCGGGGATCGTAGGTTTAGTGCAACGGTCTACACCTCGGCAGGGGGGCGCCGTCAAGCATCACACAATAATTCGGCGTTACGCGCCTGTGTCTTGACGGAGACGCAACGCCGGTGCAGGGTGTTGCCCACTTCACCGTAGATAACGTTCTACGACCTCTTCCCCAACCCTTCCTCGACCTGTTCTGTGCTGCGGTCGGTCCCGCTCACCGCATCCCCGGCGCGAACCCTCGCGCGCATTGTTCTCCACCGTCACAGGGAGTCATCCGTGTCGCCTCGTACAGCCCGCCACCGCCGCACGCGCCTGAGCCTGCTCACCGCCGGCACCGCCTCCATGGCCCTGCTCGCCACCGCGTGCGGCGGCAGCGGCAGCGGAACCGCTTCGCCCAAGCAGTTCACCTACCTCAGCGTCACGGAGAACACCACCGTGAAGACCGCGCTGACCACGCTGTCGAAGGGACAGTGCGCCGACCAGAACAAGGCGCTCCCGCTGAAGGTGGAGACCGTTCCGCAGTCCGGCCTCGACCAGAAGCTGCAGCTGCTCGCCGGCCAGGACGCGCTGCCGGTGCAGTTCGCCGCGGGCAACGCGCCCTCCCTCACCCAGAAGCTGGCCAAGTCGGGGCACGTCGCCGACCTCGAGTCCGAACTGAAGAGCCTCGGCGTCTACGACCAGTTGCAGCCCGCGGCGGTCTCCACCATCAAGGCCCTGTACGGCGGCAAGCTGGAGGTGCTGCCGTACGAGTACAACATCGAGGGCGTCTTCTACAACAAGCAGCTCTTCGAGAAGAACGGCGTCAAGGTCCCCGGCACCTGGGACGAGCTGGTGTCCGCGGCGGCGAAGCTCGAGGCCAAGGGCATCCAGCCGTTCGCCGCGTCGGGGCAGCAGGGCTGGCCGCTCACCCGGCTGATCAGCGGTTACCTGTACCGCAGCCTGGGCCCCGACGCGCTCAAGGACGTCGCCGACGGCAAGGCCAAGCTGACCGACCCCCAGTACGTCAAGGCCGCCCAGGAGATCGCCGACCTCGGCAAGAAGGGCTACTTCGGCAAGGGCGTCGGCTCCATCGACTACGACACCGCCATGAACGAGTTCCTGACCGGCAAGGCCGGCATGTTCTACATGGGCAGCTGGGCCCTGGCGAACATCGCCGACGCCGAGCAGGACAAGATCGGCGCCGACAACGTGGGCTTCATGCCCTTCCCCGCGGTGTCCGGCGGCAAGGGCTCCGTCGACCAGTACCCCTCCAACGTCGGCCTCGGCATCACCCTGGGCGCCAAGTCGTTCGACAAAAAGACCGGTGACTGGGTGTCCTGCATCGCCAAGAACTACGGCAGCACCGCGCTGAAGGACCAGGGCTCCATCTCCGGCTTCAAGGTCAACACCCCGGTCACGGACGCCAACAAGGTCACCACCCAGGTCCGCGACACCATCGGTTCCTCCCAGCAGAGCGTGCTGTGGTTCGAGGCCCTGTTCAGCACCAAGGCCACCACGGTCAGCCAGACCAACGCCGCCTCCCTGGTCAACGGAGGCATGAGCGCCGAGAAGTTCATGCAGACGGTCCAGGACGCACTGGCCGCGCAGTGACGGCCGGGCGGCTCGCGCCCCGCCCGGCCGCGAGCCGCCCTCTCCTCCTGCGTATCCCGCCGAACCGAAGTGGACACCACCCATGCACCGTGTACTCGGTGACCGCAGGGCCGTCGCGATCCTGCTCGGTCCCGCACTCCTCGTCTATTCCCTGATCATGCTCGTGCCCATGGTGTGGTCGTTCGGGTACTCCTTCACCCAGGGCAACACCATCGACGGCTTCACCGGCAACGGCGTCGCCAACTTCTCCCGGCTGTTCTCCGACCCCGACGTCCGCCACGCCCTCTGGTTCACCCTCAAGTACGCGGTCGTGGTCACCACCGGACAGGTCGTCGCCGGCTACCTCCTCGCGCTGCTGTACGTCTTCTTCCTCAAGCGCGCCTCGGCGCTGATCCGCACCCTGGTGTTCTTCCCCGTCGTGCTGCCCACGGTGGCGGTCGGCCTGCTCTTCCAGAAGTTCTTCCAGGTCGCCCCGCAGCCGGGCCCGGTGAACTCCCTGCTGCACGCCGTGGGCCTCGACACGGTGGACTTCTTCGGCAGCGCCGGAAGCGCCTTCTGGGTCCTGATCGTCATGGACATCTGGCGCTCCATGGGCTTCTACGCCGTCCTCCTCTTCGCCGGACTGGTCGACATCCCCGACGAGGTCCTCGAATCGGCCCGGCTCGACGGCGCGACCGGGCTCCGCCTGGTGCGCCACATCGTGCTGCCCCTGTCCCTTCCCGTCCTGATGTCCGCCCTGATCTTCAGCATCAACGGCACCCTCAAGGTGTTCGACTCCATCGTCGCGCTGACCAACGGCGGCCCCGGGAACGGCACCACTCCGCTGACCCTGTACATGTTCCAGACCTCGTTCACCTACAGCGACTACGGCTACGGCAGCACCATCGCGCTGCTGCTGACCGTGGTGTGCCTCCTGGTGAGCCTGGTCGTCTACCGCGTCTCGCGGCGCGACCTCACGGAGGGCTGACCGATGGCCGTCGAGACACCGGTGAGGTCCGCGGGCCGCACCCTCCGCCGGCAGCCGTCCCGCCCGGCGCGCGCCGCCGGCCGCCTGAGGCTGGGCGGCCTCTGGGTGAAGATCGTCGTGGGTCTGCTGCTGATCGTCGAGATCTACCCCCTCCTCTGGATGTTCCTGACGTCGCTGAAGTCCAACAGCGACTATCTGAACCACTCGACCTGGAGCCTTCCCACCCACTGGGAGTGGGGCAACTACACCGAGGCCTGGACCACCGGCAACATCGGCCTGTACCTGCGCAACAGCCTGCTGGCCGTGCTTCCGTCGCTGGCGCTGGTCCTGCTGCTGGGGACCGCCGCGGGGTTCGCCCTGCAGATCATGGTGTGGAAGGGCCGCAGCCTGACCCTGCTGGTCTTCCTCGCCGGCATGATGGTCCCCCCGCAGATGATCCTGCTTCCCCTGTTCACCGTGTACTTCCAGACCGGTCTCTCCGGCACCCTGTGGCCGCTGATCCTGACCTACACCGGCACCGGCCTGCCCCTGACCGTCTTCATGATGGCCACCTACTACCGCTCCGTGCCCCGGGAGATGTTCGAGGCCGCCACCATCGACGGCGCCGGCATCCTGCGCTCCTTCTGGACCATCAGCGTGCCCATGGTCCGCAACGCGCTCCTCACCGTCGGACTCGTCCAGTTCTTCTTCATCTGGAACGACCTGCTCATCGCGCTGACCTTCACCAACAACCAGGACCTGCGCACCGTCCAGGTCGGCCTGCTCAACTTCACCGGCGACTTCGGCGCCACCCAGTACGGCCCCCTGTTCGCCGCCATCTGCATCAACGTCTTCGGCACCCTCCTGATCTACCTCTTCCTCAACCAGAAGGTCATGAAGGGCCTCACCTCCGGAGCGGTCAAGGGCTGACGTCACCCCCGCGCACTCCCCCTCCCGCCCTTGACGGAAAGGTCCCCCCTTGCTGTCCCCTCAGCCAGCCCCGGTCTCCTTCGAGAACCTCCCCGACGGCCTCGGCACCGGCACCCCGACACCCCGCCTGAGCTGGAAACTGCCCCCGGGCAGCGGTCTCCAGGACGCCTACGAACTCGAACTCGTCCGCCCCGGCGGCCGGGTCCGCACGGGACGCGTGGAAAGCCGCGACCATCTCTTCGTCCCCTGGCCCGGAAGACCGCTCGTCTCCCGGGAGTCCGTCTCCGTCCGGGTCCGCGTGTGGCCGGCCGGAGCCGAGCGGCCCACGCGGTGGAGCGCACCGAACGTCGTGGAAGCCGGCCTGCTCAGCCCGTCCGACTGGGGCGCGAAGGCCGTGGGCCCGGGCTGGTACGAGGACCCGGACGCCGACCGGCGGCCCGCCCGCGTCCGCAGGGACTTCGTCCTGGACCGGCCCGTCTCCCGCGCCCGGCTCTACATCACCGCGCACGGCCTGTACGAGGCGGAGATCAACGGCAGGCGCGTCGGCGACGAGGCCCTGGCCCCCGGCTGGACGGTGTACCCGGCCCGGCTCCGTTACCGTACCCACGACGTCACCGAGCATCTGGTGCGGGGCGCCAACACCATCGGCGCCTGGCTCGGCGACGGCTGGTACCGCGGCAAGTACGGCTTCGACGGCGGCACCCGCAACATCTACGGCACCGACCAGTCCCTCATCGCCCAGCTCGAGGTGACCTACGCGGACGGCACGACCGCGGTGGTCGCCACCGACGAGACCTGGAGCGCGGCACCGGGACCGATCCTCACGAGCGGACTGTACGAGGGGGAGACCTTCGACGCGCGGCTGGACACCCCCGACTGGGCGACCCCCGCCGGGCGGACCGCCGCCGAGTGGTCGGCGGTACGGACCGCCGACCGGGACCCCCGCACTCTCGTCGCTCCGCAGGGACCCCCGGTGCGCTGCACGCAGGAGGTGCCGCCCGTGAGCATCTCCCGCACCGCGGACGGACGTCACCTCGTCGACTTCGGCCAGAACCTCGTGGGCCGGCTGCGGATCACCGTCGACGGACCGGCCGGCCACCGTGTGGTGCTGCGCCACGCCGAGGTGCTGCAGGACGGTGAACTCGCCACCCGGCCGCTGCGGGAGGCCCACGCCACCGACACCCTGATCCTCGCCGGCCAGGGCAGCCGCACCTGGGAACCGCGCTTCACGCTGCACGGCTTCCGCTACGCCGAGATAACCGGCTGGCCCGGCGAACTGACCGCTGACAGCGTTGTCGCCCGCGTCCACCACACCGACATGCGCCGCACCGGCTGGTTCGAGTGCAGCGACCCCCTGGTCAACCGCCTCCACGAGAACGTCGTCTGGAGCATGCGCGGCAATTTCGTCGACATCCCCACCGATTGTCCCCAGCGTGACGAACGGCTCGGCTGGACGGGCGACATCCAGGTCTTCGCGCCCACCGCGAGCTACCTCTACGACTGCGTGGGCATGCTCGACTCCTGGCTCGCCGACGTCGGTCTGGAACAACTCCCGGACGGCACCGTCCCCTGGTACGTGCCCGTCATCCCCGGCGAACCGATGTGGACCCCCATCCAGCCCGGCGCCGCCTGGGGGGACGTCGCGACCCTCACCCCGTGGACGCTGTACCGGCGCTTCGCCGACCTCGAACTCCTGCGCCGCCACTATCCGACGGCCAGGGCCTGGGTCGATCTGATGACCCGGCTGGCCGGCCCGACCCGGTTGTGGGACACCGGCTTCCAGCTCGGTGACTGGCTCGACCCGGCCGCCCCGCCGGACGATCCCGCCGCCGGCCGCACCGACCGCTACCTCGTGGCCACCGCCTACTTCGCCCACTCCGCCCACCACCTCGCGCTGGCGGCCGGGGAACTGGGGCTGACCCCCGAAGCCGAACGGTACGCCGCGCTGGCGGACGAGGTCCGTACGGCGTTCCGCGACCGCCATGTGCTGCCCTCGGGACGTCTCTCCAGCGACAGTCCCACCGCCTACGCGATCGCCCTCCGCTTCGGTCTGCTCACCGAGCAGCAGCGCCGGCCGGCCGGAGACCGGCTGGCGGAGCTCGTCCTCGCCGACGGCGCCCGCATCGCCACCGGCTTCGTCGGCACCCCGCTGATCTGCGACGCGCTCACCGACACCGGTCACCTCGACATCGCCTACCGCCTGCTCCTGCAGACCGAGTGCCCGTCCTGGCTGTATCCCGTCACCATGGACGCGACCACCGTCTGGGAGCGCTGGGACAGCATGCGGCCGGACGGCACCCTCAATCCGGGCGGCATGACGTCCTTCAACCACTACGCCCTGGGCGCGGTCGCCGACTGGCTCCACCGGGTCGTGGGCGGCATCAGCGAGGACGCCCCCGGCTACCGGCGCATCCTCTTCCGCCCACGCCCCGGCGGAGGGATCACCTGGGCCCGCACCCGCCACGAGACGCCCCACGGCACCGCGGAACTCGGCTGGAACCTGCGCTCCGACCGTCTGCTGGTCGAGGTCACGGTCCCGGAAGGGTGCACAGGCAGCGTCGAGCTGCCCGGATGCCGGCCCGTCTCCGTCGGCCCCGGGCACCACAGCCTCGACACCGCAGAACTGACGGAACAAGCCGCCTGATCCGGGCCGGCCCCGGGACGCGGGGATCCGGACGCGCCGCCGCCTCGGGAGGGAAGGACTGCGGGCCGCACTCCGGGCCCGGCCGGTGAAGCGGCCGTCGGGCAAACAGCGTTCCGCCATCCGACGGTGTGGCGTTGGTCACGGTTGACCACTCAATCGGAGCACATTTAGCATCGACGCAAATGATCCACCGCACGGGCAGCCGATCACAGAGAAGCGTCCGCATCCGCCACTCCGTATCCGTCACTCCGCATATCCCTCACGCACCTTCATGGAGTTGGAGTCCTGACAGACAGATGCCGCATTGCGGAGGCTCGCACGAAATGCCGCCGAATCCGCGGACATCAGGTTCGGAATCCGGGACGGGCCGCTCTCCGCATCCTGTGCACAGCGGCACAGGAAGGGCGCTGAGCAGGCCGGACGACCGATCGCCCCAGCCGGGGTCCCGCCAAAGGACCCGGACCCGCAGACAATTCCACCACATCACACTTTGACCGCAACGCACACATCCCGGACGCCGTCGGCCTGAAAACGCGCGCCGGATCGAGCGCCGGTCCGCGTGGACCACCGATATTCCGGGAGCACCGGAACCGATTCCCGCCGCGTTCCCTCTCCGCGAAGGACAATCCGTGTCTTTACCTCGCATCGCAGTCGGTGATCATTCCGGCGAAGAGACGAAATCCGCCCCTCTGTCGCTGTCACAGGAACGTCTGTGGGTCATGGCGCGCATGGACGGGGACGCCAGCGCCGCCTACAACGAGCCGATGCCCTTCGACATCCGGGGGCCGCTGGACCGGGACCTGCTCGTCAGGGCGCTGCATCGGCTCGCGGCCCGGCACGAGGCTCTGCGCACCCGGCTGGTCCCCTCCGCGGGTTCGGCGCTCCAGGTCGTCGATCCGCCGGACACGGGGTTCCCGGTGACCTTCGAGGATCTGACGGGACTCCCGGACGCGGACGAACGGTTCGCGCGCATCCGGTCGAAGACGGAGGGCACCCCGTTCCGGCTGGGCGAGGAGCCCATGGCACGCGGTTGTCTGATAGCGCTCCGGCCGGACCACCATGTGCTGATCCTGGTGGCGCATCACATCGTCTTCGACGGCTGGTCCCGCTCCCTGCTGCTGCGGGAGCTGGGTCTGGTGTACTCCGCGCTTCAGCGGGGCCAGGACGCCTCGCTGCCCGAACTGACGTGGCAGTACAGCGATTACACCCGCTGGCAGTGGGAGTGGATGGCGGGGGACGAGCACGCCTCGCACGCCGGCTACTGGACCGGCGCACTGGACGGCGCCCCGGCCGTGATCTCCCTGCCCACCGACCGCCCCCGCCCGCCCGAGCAGGACTTCCGCGGCGACCGGCTGCCCGTGACCGTCGACGAGGACCTGACGCGGGCCCTGCGCACGCTCGCCTCGGACAACGATGTCTCCCTCTACGCGACCGTCCTCACCGGCTGGTCCGTGCTGCTGTCGCTGCTCTCCGGGCAGGACGACGTCGTGGTCGGCGTCCCCACGTCGAACCGCCGGCGCGGGGACGTCGAGGGGCTGATCGGCTTCTTCGTCAACACCCTCGCCCTGCGCGCGGACCTCTCCGGCTCGCCCAGCGTCAGGGAGGCCCTGAAGCGGGTGAACCAGCGGATCCGTGACGCCCTCAAGCACGTCGATCTGCCCTTCGAACGGGTCGTCGAACTGGTCAACCCACCGCGGAGTCCCGCCTTCACCGCCCTGTTCCAGACCATGTTCGCCTGGGTCCCCTCCATGCGGAAGGAACTCGAACTTCCCGGTCTGGAGGTCGAGTTGCGGGAGGACGCCGCCCACGTCCCGGCGAAGTTCGACATGGTGCTGGCGCTGGCCGACGAGGGCCGGCAGCTCACCGGGGAGATCGACTACGCGGTGGCGCTCTACGACCGGGCGACGGTCGAACGGTGCGTACGTCAGTTCCTCCGCGTGCTGCGTCTGATGGCCGAGCGGCCCGACGCCCGGATCGCCGACCTGACACTGCTCGACGAGGACGAGCAGCGGGCGCTCCTCGCCGGCTTCAGCACCGGGCCCGCGGTGCCCGACACGGCCTCGGCCGGCCTGCTGGAGCGTTTCGCCGCGCAGGTCCGCGAACGGCCCGGACAGTGTGCGGTGGTGGCCGGGGACGCGGAGCTGGACTACGCGGAGCTCGACCGCCGGGCCAACCGTCTCGCCCATGCGCTGATCGCCCGCGGCGCCGGTCCCGACCGTGTGGTGGGCCTGCACGCCGGACGTACCTCCGAACTGGTCGTCGGCGTGCTCGGGATCCTCAAGTCCAAAGCCGCCTACCTGCCCCTCGACCCCGGCCAGCCCCGGGAGCGGCTCACCGCCATGGTGAGCGACGCCGCACCGGTGCTCGTGCTGACCGACCGGAGCGACACCGCGGACGACGGCGGACAGCCGTGGGAGCACCTGGCGAAGGTGGCTGCGGAGGGGACGCACGACGAGGCGCCGCCCGTCGACGCGGACCCGGCCCGGCTCGCCTACGTGATCTACACCTCGGGATCGACCGGCCGCCCCAAGGGCGTGGCGGTGACGCACGGCAGCGTCGTCAACCTCTTCGACCACTGGCGCGAACTCATGGGGGACGCCCCCGGCGAGGCGTCCTCGGCCTGGTCGAGCATCGGCTTCGACGCGTCGGTGCACGAACTCCTCGTCCCGCTGACCACCGGCGCCGTGCTCCACCTGGTTCCCGACGAACTCCGCGGGGACCCGCGGGCCCTGCTGGACTGGATGCGCGAACGCAAGGTCACCCAGGCGTTCCTGCCCCCGTCCTTCGTCCTGTGGATCGGCGAGGATCCGGCCGCCCGGCTGGCCGGATCGAGCCTGCGCCAGCTCCTCACCGGGGTGGAATCCCTGCCGGAGAGCACCCTGCACCGCATGCGTGAGCTGCTGCCCGGCCTGCGCATCTGCTTCGGTTACGGCCCGACCGAGGCCACGCTCTACGCCACCGCCTACACCGACCCGCAGCCGTACGAGCGGTCCTGCCCCATCGGGCGGCCGCTGCGCGGCACACGCCTGTATCTGCTCGACGACCGGATGCGCCCGGTACCCGTGGGGGTTCCCGGGGAGGTCTACCTCGGCGGAGCGAGTCTGGCCCGCGGCTATCTGAACCGCCCCGACCTCACCGACGAGCTCTTCCTGCCCGACCCGTTCGTCCCCGGTGAACGGGTCTACCGCACCGGCGACCTGGCCCGCTGGCTGCCGGACGGCAACGCCGAGTACGCCGGCCGCCGCGACGACCAGCTCAAGCTGCGCGGCTTCCGGATCGAACCCGGTGAGGTCGAGGCGGCGCTGCTGGCGGTCCCCGGGGTGCGGGAGGCCGTCGTCCTGGCCGACCGCGACACACCCGGTGGCCCCCACCTGGTCGCCGGCGTGGGATGCGACGCCGGGGCCACGCGGACGTCGTACGAGTGGCGGGCGGCCCTCGAGGACCGGCTGCCGGACTACATGATCCCCGCCGTGGTGGCCGAGTTCCCGCGGCTGCCGCTGAACCGCAGCGGCAAGGTGGACCGGACGGAGGTACTGCGCGCCACGGCGGGAGCCCGCGCGGCGCGGGTCAACACGGCCGCCCCTCGCGACCATGTCGAGATGGCGCTGTACCGCGTCTGGAGCGGCGTGCTGCTGCACCAGGACATCGGAATCGGTGACAACTTCTTCGAACTGGGCGGCACGTCGATATCGGCGATCAAGATGGTGTCCGCCGTCCAGGACGAACTCGGCGTCGCGCTGCCCGTCCGGGACGTCATGCTGCACCCCACCATCGAGGCGCTCGCCGAGCGGGTACGCGGCAACGGCGCCGATGCCGCGCAGGCCGCGGAACCCGGCAACCTGGTCGAATTCCGTGCGGGCGACGGCCGGCGGCGCGTGGTGTGCGTCCACCCCGCCGGCGGCACCGCGTTCTGCTACCTGCCGCTGTCCGCCGAACTGGCCGACGGCATCGGCGTGGTGGGGCTCCAGGCGCCCGGCATCAATCCCGGCGAGTCCACCCTGCCCGGGGTCGGGGCGATGGCCGAGGAGTATCTGCGGCTCGTCGCCCCCCGCCCCGACGAGGCACTGGTGCTGTGCGGGCTCTCCTACGGCGGTCTGATCGCGTACGAGATGGGCCGCCGCCTGATGGCGGCCGGACACCGGAAGGTGAGCGTGGTCCTCCTCGACACCCACGGCGCCCAGGACGGCGGGCGGTCCGCCGCGACCGCGCCGGTCGGCATGGAGGAGTTCCGGGAGAAGCTGGTGCGCTTCAACGGCATGTACCCGGGTATCGACGACGACCAGGTGGCCAGGTACCTGAACGTCTACAACCACCACCGCGAGACGGCGGCCGGCTACGCCGTACCCGGATCACCCGCCCGTGTCGTGCTGATGCAGGCGACGGCCGTGGAGGACGAGGAGGAGGACGCCGAGGAGGCCGCCGCCCGGCTGCGGGCGTTCTGGCGGCGTCGCGTCAGCGGCGAATTCGTGGTCGAGCCGGTCGCCTGCGGGCACTGGGACATGCTGGAGAGCGACGAACTGCCCCGTGTCGCCGCCGTCCTCACCGCCGAACTGCACCGGCTGACCTCCGCCCCCGGCGAGGACGGGACGGAGCGCACACCACCGGCGGTCACGCCGGACGCGGGGTGAGGCGGCAGGATCGCGGGGCCGCGCGCGTCAGCCGCCGCTCTTGCGCCTGAACGACCGCTGGCTCGCCGCCGGGCCGTGTGCCGCGCGCACCTTCGACGCGTCGGGGCCGGCGCCGGCCTCGGCGGCGTCCGTCTGCGCGCCGCGCTTGCGTGCCAGGGCCTCGCGGAACTTGCGCTTCAGGTCGTAGTTGCCGTCGCTGTCCGGCGCCACGCCGTCCGGCGCCGT
Source organism: Streptomyces sp. NPDC047000 (assembly GCF_040644295.1). Lineage (NCBI taxonomy): Bacteria > Bacillati > Actinomycetota > Actinomycetes > Kitasatosporales > Streptomycetaceae > Streptomyces > Streptomyces sp. NPDC047000. The sequence goes on along the minus strand of NZ_JBEYWE010000032.1, from coordinate 51,400 downwards.
GGGGGACGTCTCGGGGGCTGCGGACTCCGGGCCTTCCGGGGCTGCGGGCTCCGGGGCTGCGGGCTCTGCGGTCATGGTGACCTCCTGGTTCGGGGGTGGGCAGGCACAGCTTGTCATGCCGGGCGCGGTGCCCGGCACCGGCGCGTCATCCCGAGCGGCGTACGAGGGCCGCCTTGCGTGCCTCGGCGAGCTTGCGGGCCTCGCCCGCCTTCCGGGACGACTTGCCGCCGGCGCCGCGGGAGGTGTCCTTGCCGGTGCCGAGACCGCGGAAGGGCGCGTTGGTGTTCTTGGGCCGGGGGACGGCGGGGCCGCCGTCGAGGGGGATCCCGGAGGGAGCCCTGGCGCCGGTGATCCGGCTCAGCTCCGCCTCACCGGACCGCACCTTGGTGACGGTCGCCTCGACGCCGGCCTCGGCCAGCACCCGGCTCGTCTCGCGGCGCAGGCCCGCCGGCACCAGCGTGACCACGGTGCCGGACCCACCGGCCCGGGCGGTGCGGCCCGCCCGGTGCACGTAGTCCTTCGGGTCGGTGGGCGGGTCGACGTTGACCACCAGATCGAGGTCGTCGACGTGCAGGCCGCGGGCCGCGACGCCGGTCGCCACCAGGACGGTGATCCGGCCGTTCTTGAACTGCGCCAGGGTCCGGGTGCGCTGGGGCTGCGACTTGCCGCTGTGCAGCGCCCCGGCGTGCACCCCACCGGCCCGCAGATGCCGGGTGAGCAGGTCGACGGCGTGCTTGGTGTCGAGGAACATCAGGACGCGGCCGTCACGGGCGGCGATCTCGGTGATGACGGCGTAGCGGTCGGGGCCGTGGACGACCAGGAGGTGGTGCTCCATCGTCGTGACCGTGCCGCCGGCGGGCGGGTCGACCGCGTGGACGACGGGGTCGTGGAGATAGCGGCTGACCAGCTGATCGACGTCACGGTCCAGAGTGGCCGAGAAGAGCATCCGCTGGCCGTCGGGGTGCACCTGGTCGAGGATGCCGGCCACTTGCGGCAGGAATCCCAGGTCGGACATCTGGTCGGCCTCGTCGAGCACGGTGATCCGTACTCTTCCCAGCCGGCAGGCGTTGCGTTCGATCAGGTCGTGCAGGCGTCCGGGCGTGGCGACGACGACCTCGGCGCCCTCGCGCAGCGCGGCGATCTGCCGGCCGATCGGCGTGCCGCCGACGACCGTGGCGGTCCGCAGCCGCAGCGCCTCGGCGTACGGCGCCAGCGCCTGGCCGACCTGCTGGGCCAGTTCCCGGGTGGGCACCAGGACCAGGGCGAGGGGCTGTTTCGGTTCGGCGCGCCGGCCGGCCGTACGGGTCAGCAGCGGCAGGCCGAAGGCGAGTGTCTTGCCCGACCCGGTGCGCCCGCGCCCCAGGACGTCGCGGCCCTCCAGGGCGTCGGGCAGCGTGGCGGCCTGGATCGGGAAGGGGTCGCGCACCCCTAGTCCGCTCAGTGTCCGCAGCACCTCCGGCGGCAGTCCCATGCTGCCGAAGGAGACGGCCGGGGGCGCGGTCCCGGGTCGGGCGGGAGCGCCGTGAGCGATGCCGGAGTCATCTGGATGTTCCATGAGCAGCCTTCCGCAGGGGCACGTACCGAGGAAGGCCCGGCAGGAACGAACGGCCCGCGCACGAGCGGAACCGCGCAGGCACCATCGCCCACCGCGACGACCACGCAAACGCATCACGGTAACACGTACGGGGACGGCGCCTGCCGCGGTGCTAGTCGAGGAAGTCGAGGAGCCGGTGTGTCATCTCGGCGGGGTGCTCCTCGTAGATCCAGTGGCCCGAGTCGGGGACGACCGCGCCGGTGACGTCGTCGGCGTACGCGCGCACCTGGTCCGGGACCTTGTCGCCGAGGCTGTTGCTCGCGCCGATGGCCAGCACCGGCATGGTCAGTTTGTTCCTCCGGTAGACCCGGTTGTCCGCGACGTCCGCCGGGAAGGCCCGGAACCATGCGAAGCTCGCGCGCAGATGCGCGTCGTCACGCAGGTACGAGGCGAACTCCTTCACCTGGGCGGGTCCGACGGCGTCCTTCTTCACCTCGAGGGCGTCGATGAATCCGCCGACCCAGGTCTCCTCCCTGCCGTCGACCATGTTCTCCGGCAGCCCGTTCCTCACGTCGAAGAAGCCGAAGTTCCAGACGCCGGGGCCCTGCGCGGTCAGCGACGGGAACGTGTAGAGCCCCTTGTCGGGGATCGGTGCCTCGCTCAGCACCAGTCGGTGGACCTGGCGGGGGTGAGCGGCGGCGTAGGCGTACGCCACCATGGTGCCGATGTCGTGGCCCACGAGGCGGATGTCCCTGTCCAGGCCGATCGTGTGCAGCAGCCCGTGGACGTCCGCGGCCATCGTCTTCTTGTCGTAGCCGCCGGCCGGGGCGTCGCTCCTGCCGGCGCCCCGCAGGTCGGGAGCGACGACGGTGTAGTGCTTGCTCAGCTCGGGCAGCAGGTCGCGCCACTCGTACCAGGTCTGCGGATAGCCGTGCAGCAGGACGAGGGTGGGGCCGTGACCGCCGCGCACGTAGTTGATGTGCACGTCCCCCACCAGGACTCTCCGCTCGGTGAAGCCGGCGGGAACGCGCCGCTCGGAGCCGACGTACGCCGTCGGGGTGCCGCTGGCCGCGGAGTCCTGCACGCCGAGGAACAGGGCGGTGAACGCGGTGGTCACCGCGAGGGCGAGCAGCGCGCGGCGTGAGCGCGCGGGCGGACGGGACGCGGGTGATCGCATGGGGGTTCCTTCGGGCGGACCGCGGAGTGCGGCGCGGTGGGTGAGGGCGCGGGGTGGCGCGGTGCCTGGCGGCCACCGGCGTTGCGGACGTCGTGACCCGGGCCGGCGGACATGACGTTAGGGGGCGGTGCCGGGCGCCCGGCCCACGTACTCACGTAGTCGGGAGCGGGCCGGTTTCCGCGCGTCGGGCCTGGCCGGCGGCTCGCCCCGGGTCGGCTACGGGATCGCGTGGGGTGCTCGGGCAGGGATTTTCCTAACTTCGTCCCGCAGACAGGAATGGAGCACGCACATGACCGACTTCACCGACTTGACCGTCCCGGGCGCGACCGGTGAGCCTTTCTGGTTCCTCGGCGGACAGACCCGGGTCCGCGTACCGGGTGCCGTGACGGGCCGGGCGATGAGTGTCCTCGAGTTCTCCGAGACGCAGGGGCAGGCGCCTCCCCTGCACATCCACGACGGGGAGGACGAGGTGTGGATCGTCCTCGACGGGGAGATCAGCTTCTTCGTCGGCGACGAACGCCACGACCTGGGCGCGGGGGAGATCGCGTACGGGCCGCGGGGCGTTCCGCACAGTTATCTGGTGCGCTCGGCGCGGTCGCGGCTGGCCGCCGTGTTCGCGCCCGCCGGTATCGAGGAGTGGTTCCGCAGGAACGGGTCGCCCGTCACGGACCTGGACGGCGCGCCCGCGCTCTTCGACCTCGACGCGATCGTCGCGTCGGCAGGGGAGTTCGGGCTCCGGGTCGCCGGACCTCCGCCCGGGGCCTAGGCCGGGCCGCCCTGCCGCGGTCTGCCGGACCTGGCCAGCAGTGCGGCGAGTTCCACGCGCGACCTGACCTCCAGTTTCTGGAAGACATGGCGGAGGTGGTAGTCGACCGTGTGGGGGGAGAGGAAGAGCAGTGTCGCGGTCTCCCGGTTGGTGAGTCCCCCGGCGACGTGCCCGGCGACCCGGCGTTCCGCCGCCGTGAGCGTCGCCCATCCGCGGGCGGCCGTCTCCTCCGCCCGCGGGGGCAGCTGCGGGGGCTCGTCGCGGTGGAGCCAGACGACGGCACCCAGCAGGGTCCTGCCGTCCCGGACCGCCTGGCAGTGGTCCGCGCGTACACCGGAGGGCAGGACGACGCCCGAGCCCGTCCGCTCGGACGGCTCGCGCAGTTCCCGGCTCGCCCATTCCCACAGTGCGGGCCGGTCCGCGGTCCGAAGGATCCCGGCGGCGGCGGAGTTGACGAACATGGTCCTGGAGTCGACGGCGGCGATCGGGCCCTTGATGTCGCGCCGTGCCCGCAGGAAGTGCTGGTGCAGGGCGCGGGACGTGGGACCGGTCTCCCGGGGGAGGCGCCGGGGTGTCTCGTGGGCCACTCGTCCGGCGTGCACGGGCGTCATGGGGCGATACGTCCCTTCCGTACGGGTCGGGTCAGGTCGCCTCTGCCGCATGGCCCCTGACGGACTCTCGGGTGTTCTCCTGCGGCGTTCCCGGCCGTGGGAGGGGGGAGGCCGGGTGCCGTGGGGTGACGGTACGCGGGGCGGGGTGCGCAAAGCGTGCCGGGAAGGTGAACGCCCCGGCGGGTGGGCGTTCACGTCTGCGGCGGTGTGTACGACCCCGGTGTCAGCCGCGGCGGGTCGACCCGGTGCCGGGTCCCGTGCCGTCGGGGCGCCGGAGCTTGTCGCGTACGGTCCCGGCGTCGGGGTGCGCGATCGTCTCGAGGATCTCGAGAGCCTGCCGCCAGGCGGCCGCCGCCCGTTCCGGGGAGCCGTCGGCCTCCCATGTGTCACCGATGTGGACGAGGGTGTCGGCTTCCAGGTAGTCGTCGTGGATCTCGCGGTACGCCGCCAGTGCGCGTTCGTAGCAGGTGAGGGCCTGCGGATACCGGCCGAGGTGGTGGTGGGCGTAGCCGAGGCTGTCCCAGGCGGCGGCCTCCCCGTTGCGGTCGCCGAGGTGCCGGTTCATGGTGATCGCCCGACGGCAGTCGGCGAGGGCCTTCTCGTACGCGCCGAGCAGGATGTGGGTCCAGCCGGTCTCGTTGAGGATGCCGGCCTGTCCGCCGAGGTGACCGGCCGTCGTGTACAGGGTGTGCGCCTGGCGGTAGTGGTCGAGCGCCTCGTCGTGCAGGCCCTGGCGGTTGGACTGGAAGGCCAGGTAGCGGTGGACGCGCCCCTGGCCGGGCAGGTCACCGGCGCGGGCGAACAGTTCCAGCGCGGTGGACAGGTGCTCGCGTGCCTCGGCGGGGCGCTCCAGACGCCCGTTCACGAAGCCCAGGGCCCGGTGTGCGTGGGCGCGTCCCGGCAGGTCGCCCCGTTCCTCCGCCGCGTGCAGCGCCGCGGTCTGCGCGCGGAGCTGGTCCTGCCAGCGGCCGTGCCGGTCGAGGAAGAGTTCCAGTGTCGCGGCGAGCTGCCAGCAGTGGAGGCCCCAGCCGGTACGGGCGGCCTCCTGCACCGCCGCGAGGAGGACCGGACGTTCGGTGTTCAGCCAGCTCGCCGCCTCCTCACGGCTGCCGAACGTCACCGGGGCGGCCCCGGCGGCGGCCGGTGAGGACAGCGCGAGGCGTTCCCGGTGGGGTGCGAGCAGGCTGTCCGCCCGGTGCGCGGTGTGCAGCAGGTGGTCGAGCAACCGGTGCCGTGCGGCGTCACGTTCCCCGGGGGTGTCGTGCGACTCCGTGAGTTCCGCGGCGTAGGCCCGCAGCAGTTCGTGTGATCCGAAGCGGCCCGGGGACCGCTGCACCAGCAGATGGGCGCCGACGAGTTCGGCGAGCAGCGGGCGTACGTCCTTGAGGGGCAGGGACAGCAGAACGGCCGCGGTCGCGGTGGACGCGTCGGGGCCGGGATGGAGCGACAGGAGGCGGAACAGCCGCGCCGCGCCCGGGGTGAGGGCGTCGTAGGACCAGGAGAACGCCGTACGGGGGTCGGTGGTCCGGTCGTCGCGGGTGAAGGCGGCGAGACTGCCGCGGGCCTCGCGCAGTTCTCCGGCGACGGACGAGAGGCTCCGGTCCGGGCGGACCGCGGCACGGGCACCGACGATGGCCAGGGTCAGCGGCAGACGGCCGCACAGGGCGACGATCTCGTCGGCGGCCGCCGGCTCCTCGGCGACCCGCCCGGTGCCGAGCCGCGCGGTGAGGAACTCCCTCGACTCCTCGGCGGTCAGCAGGTCGAGCGAGAGGGGATGGGCGCCGTCCACGACGACCAGCCCGTGCAGACGGCTGCGGCTCGTGACGACGATCAGGCAGCCGGGGGAGCCCGGCAGGAGGGGGCGGACCTGCTGTGTGTCGCGGGCGTTGTCGAGCAGCACCAGGACGCGGTGACCGGCCAGCAGGCTGCGGTAGAGGGCCGCCTGGGCGTCGAGACCGTCCGGTATGCGGTGGGCGGGGACGCCCAGGGCGTCGAGGAAGCCGCGGATCACCTCCGCGGGATCCGCGACCGAGCCCGACGGGTCGAAGCCGCGGAGGTCGGCGTAGAGCTGGCCGTCGGGAAAACGGCCGGCGATCCGGTGGGCCCAGTGCACCGCCAGGCTGGTCTTGCCGACGCCCGCCATGCCGCCGATCGCGCTGATCACCACGGTGTCCGGCCGCTCGCCGGGCGGCGACAGGAGTGCCTCCACCCGGTCCAGTTCGGCACGACGACCGGTGAACACGTCTATGTCCGGGGGTAGTTGTGCGGGTCGGATCCGTATCGCGCCGTCTGCCGGGGCCGTTCTCCCGGTGCCGGGCTCCGGCGCGGGGGCACCGGCGGGGGCCGGTCGGGAGGCGTCGTCCTCCGTGCTGTTCCCGGCCTCCGGCAGGCCCGGCGGCGCCAGGGCGGCCCTGCGCGGCAACCGCTGCTCGGCGGCCCGCAGTTCGGGGCCGGGGTCCAGGCCCAGCTCGTCGGCGAGCCGCCCGCTGACCTGCCGGTAGGCGTTCCGTGCCGCGGCCCGGTGCCCGGTCGCCGCCAGCACGGTGACGAGCCTCGCGTGGAGCACCTCGTCCAAGGGGTGCGCCGCGGCCGTCTGCCTGAGGACCGGCAGCAGTTGCCCGGCGAGCGACGGTCCGGCCTCGAGGGCCGCCGCGGCGGCTTCCTTCACCGCGGCCGGATGCTCCCGGTCCACCGAGGCGAAGGCGGGGTGCGCGCGCACCTCGGGGGCGATCCCCGACGCGGTGGGGCCGTGCCACAGGGCGAGTGCCTCGATCAGGGTCTCGGCGGCCCGGGCGGGGTCGCCCGCGTCCCGGGCCGCACGCGCCTCGTCACGAAGGGTACGGAACCGCCGGAGATCGAGCTCCCCCGCACCGAGCACCAGACGGTAGCCGCCGGAGCCGTGGACGAGTCCGCCCGGCACGGCACGTCCGGACCGGTCCGCGTCGAACAGCGCGCGCAGCGCGCCCGCATGACGGCGCACCACGTTGGCGGAGCTGACCGGCGGGTACTCGCCCCACAGCACATCGACGATCTCGTGGAGCGGGACGGGCTCCCCCGCCCGGGTCAGGAGCAGGGCCAGCAGCGCTCGTCGCTTCGGCGGCCCCGGGTCGAGTTCTGTTCCGTCCCGCCAGACTCTGACCGGCCCCAATACAGTGAAGCGCACGGTCCGGAGTCTATGACGCGGGCCATGGGCCCGGACCGGCCCACGCCGCCTCCGCCACTGCGGGCCGGACCGGGCAGCGGTGCCCGGCACTACGGACGGAGTCCCCGGATGATCGAGTCGACGGTACGCCTGCTGGCCGGACGGGCCGACCCGGCCCGGCTCCGGCACGACGTCGGTGTGCTGGCGGCCCGCCCCCGCAGCCGGGTACGCGCGCCGGAGGCCATGGCCGAGGCGGAACGTCATGTGACGGACGAACTGTCCGCCGCCGGATGGCGGGTCGAGCGGCAGCCGTTCGACCTGCGGTGGCAGCCGGGTGCGACCGACCGGCAGGGGCACCGTCTCCTCCCCCTCAAGCTGCGCCTGCACTGGCGGCTGACCGGCGCCAACCTGCTCGCGCGGCTCCCGGGGCATCCGCGGCGGCCGACGGTGCTGATCGGCGCGCACCTGGACTCCGTGGACCAGAGCCCGGGAGCCGACGACAACGCCTCCGGTGTGGCGGTCCTGCTGGAGACCGCCCGGCTGCTCGGCACGCTGGAGGAGCCGCCGCCCGTCACCCTCATGTGCTTCGACATGGAGGAACTGGGCCTGATCGGCTCGCGGTTCGCCGCCCGGCAGTTCGCCGGCCGGCGTGGGGAGGTGGCGGGCATGATGTGTCTGGAGTCGGTCGGGTACTTCGCCCCCGAGCCGGGTGGTCAGCGGCTGCCCGCGGGTTTCGGGCTGGCCTTCCCGTCGGCCGCCCGCGAGGTCCGGGCGAACCGCTTCCGCGGCGACTTCACCCTCGTGGTCCACCGGCGTTCCTCACAGGACGCGGCCGCGCTGTGGCGGCGCGCGGCCGGGTGCGCGGGTCCGGCACTGCCCGGCCTCCCGTCGATCGCCCTCCGTGACCGCCGTCCCGAAGGACCGCTGGGTCTGCTCATCGGCCTGGCGGTGCCGCCGGCGAACCACCTCGGGCGCAGCGACCACGCCTCGTTCTGGAACCGCCGGATCCCGGCACTCATGCTGACCGGTACCGCCAACTTCCGGAACCGGCACTACCACCGCCCGACGGACACGGCGGACCTCCTCGACTACGAGCGGCTGGCCACGGTCACCGCCGCGACCGCGGCCACCGCGCTGCACTGGCCGCATACCTGAGGTGACGTCATGACGCTTGCCGTGTAAGCCCTTTGCCGGTATCTCCTTGCCGCGGCCGCCCGGCCCGCCGTCCCGCGCGGCCTGCGTCCGCTCCGCGGGCCGGGGTACTGTGGGCGCCGGGGAGAAGGTCCCTGACGACGACGCGTCCGGACACCCGTCAGCCGCGAGCGGGATGGGCCGGGGGCCGGGATCCCGGGACGGGGAGTTTCACGACCATGGTGCTCCGCACGTGCAGCAGGACAAGGGCATGTCCGGGCACCGGCTCGCGCCGCGCCGGTCGTCCGGCCGGGCCGACCGCCGGATGACGCACGCGGACGCGCCGCAGGGACCACCGGCCGGGCCCGCGGCCGACTCCTCCGGCCGACAGGGGAGCGGTCTTGGGGAGGAGCCGGTGCGCTTCGCCGTGCTGGGTCCGCTGCGTGCCTGGCGGGCCGGTGCCGAGCTGCGTCTGGGACCCCCGCAGCAGCAGGCGTTCGCGGCGCTGCTCCTGGCGAACGCCGGCCGTCCCGTCACCGTGACGGAAGCCGTCGGCATGCTGTGGGGGCAGGATCCGCCGCCGAGCGCCGTCAATGTCGTACGCCGCTACGCGGGGGCGCTGCGTCGCGTGCTGGAGCCGGGGCTGCCCCGGATGGCGACGGGGAGCTGGCTGCTGCGCGAGGGCGGCGGATACCGTCTCGACGTCGACGTCACCACGCTCGACCTGCTGCGTTTCCGTGAGCTGCGCGCGCAGGCGCGTGCCGCGGACCGGGCGGACCGTCCCGCGGACGCCCTCGGGTCGTACACGCGGGCCCTGGCGCTGTGGCGCGGTCACGCGGCGGCCGGGATACCCGCCGAGGCCCGCGGCCACCCGGTGTTCGCGGCACTGGACGGCGAGCGTCTGGCCACGGTCAAGGAGGCAGCCGGCACGGCGCTGCGCTGCGGCCGCGCGGAAGCGGTGCTGCCCCAGTTGCAGGGTCTGGCGGACGGCCATCCCCTCGACGAGCCGCTGCACGGCCTGCTGATCCGGGCGCTGGCGCTGACGGGTCAGCAGGCCCGCGCCCTGGAGACGTACCAGAGGATCCGGACCCTTCTCGCCCAGGAGCTGGGCGTCGGGCCCTCCGCCGAACTGCTGGCCGCTCACCGCGAGGTGCTGGGCGCCCGGTCCGCGCCCCCTCCCCCGGCGCCCCTCGCGGCCCCGGCCGGTGAGGGTCCGGCGAGCCGGACCGCCGCGTCCGAGAAGACCCCCGCGGCTCGCCACGACCTGCTCGTGCCGCTGCCCCGCCCGGCCCAGCTGCCCGCCGCCTACGAGCACTTCGCAGGCCGTGCGGCCGAGATCGAGCACCTGCTGCGCCGTCTTCCGGCGGCCCCGGGCCCTGACGGGCCCGGGGCCGCCACGGTGATCAGCACGATCGGCGGTATGGCCGGAGTGGGCAAGACGACCTTGGCCGTCCAGCTGGCCCACCGGGTGACGGACCGGTTCCCGGACGGCCAGCTCTACGTCAATCTGCGGGGATTCGACCTCAACGGCGCGGCCATGGACCCGGCGGAGGCCGTCCGCGGCTTCCTGGAGGCCCTGGGAGTGAGCCGCCGGCAGATGCCCGACGGCCCGGAGGCCCAGGCGGCTCTCTACCGGAGTCTCCTCGCCGACCGGCGCGTCCTGGTCCTGCTGGACAACGCGCGCGACGCCGCCCAGGTACGTCCGCTGCTGCCCGGCGCCCCGGGCTGTCTGGTCCTGATCACCAGTCGCGACCGGCTGACGAGCATGGTGGTGTCCCACGGCGCTCACCCTCTCACCCTCGGCCCGATGTCTCCGCAGGACGCCAGGCGGTCGCTCGTACGACGTCTCGGTGCCGGCCGGGTGGCCGCCGAACCGGGCGCCGCCGACACGATCGTCTCCCTCTGCGGAGGACTCCCGCTGGCGCTGGCCGTCATCACGGCCCGCGCCCTGATGAACCCGGCGTTCTCCCTGTCCGGCATCGCGGCGGAACTCCGGGAGGCGAACGGAAGCCTGGACGCCTTCGACGGCCTCGACGCGACGGCGGACGTACGGACGGTGTTCGGCTGGTCGTACCGGATGCTGACCGGCGAGGCGGCCCGGCTGTTCCGGCTGCTGTCCCTGCATCCCGGACCGGACCTCGGGACGCACGCGGCCGCCGCGCTCGCGGACCGCCCGGTCCCCCGGGTCCGGTCGCTGCTGGCCGAACTGACCCGCGTGCACCTCCTCACCGAGGAGGCCCCGGGCCGGTACCGCTTCCACGACCTCCTGCGCGCGTACGCGAACGAACTCGCCCGCGCCGGGGACGGTACGGGGGACGGCGAGGAGGAACGGCGCGGCGCGCTGTGCCGGATGCTCGACCACTATCTGCTCACCGCGCACGCCAGCGCCTCCCTGCTCGATCCGGCGGGTGTCTTCCCCTCGCCGGCCCCGTCCCCGGCGGCGTCGGGGACCCCGGTGGCGCTGGGGGACGCCGGGGCCGCCCTCAGCTGGTTCAGCACGGAACGCCTCGTCCTGCTGGAGGTGACGAGGCAGTCGGTGGACGAGGGGCTCGGCGGCCACGCGTGGCAGCTGGCGCGGCTGCTGGACCCGGTGCACGAACGGTTCGGGCACTGGCACGACTGGGCGGACCTCCAGCGCCTCGCCCTCACCGCGGCCCGGCGGCTCGCCGACCCGGTCGGCGTCGCGCACGCCCACGGCGGCCTCGGACGCGCCTGTTCGCTGCTGCGCCGCTACCCCGAGGCGGAGGACCACCTGCGCCACGCCCTGTCGCTGTTCGAAGCCCTGGGCGACGACCTCGGGCAGGCGCACACCCGCCGCGCTCTCGGCTGGGTGATGACCCGCACCGGGAGGCACCGCGAGGCGATACGGCACACCCGGCACGCCCTGGACCTGTACCGCATCGCCGGGCATCCGAGCGGGCAGGCCGACGCGATGAACGCGATCGCCTGGTACGAGACGGTGCTGGGCGACCACGAGGCGGCCGTGGCCGACGCCGTACGGTCGCTCCTCCTGTACCGGAGGATGAGTGACCGGGGCGGCCCGAACGAGGCCAACACCTGGGACACCCTTGCCTACGCCCATCACCGTCTGGGCAACTTCGGCCGGGCACGGACCTGTTATCTGCGAGCCGTGGACATGCTGCGCAGGAGCGGCGACCGTTACAACGAGGCCGGCAGCCTCACCCGGCTCGGCGACACCTACGCGGCGGCCGGCGACGACGCGGCCGCCCGCGCGGTGTGGGCGCAGGCGGCGGACATCCTCGCCGAGATCGATCCCCCGTGGGCGGCCGAGGTGCGGGCGAAACTCCGGAGCGAACTGCCGGACGGGTCGGACCGGGCGGACCGGGTGGACGGGGTGGCGGCTCCGCCGGACCGCTGCCCGGTACCGCCCCGGTGATCCACCTCGGCGATCCGCCCCGGCGATCCGTCTCGACCACGCGCTCACGTGGGGCGGAGGGACCGGGACTTCCCTAGCGTCGTCCGTGCATGCGCACTCCTTCCGAACCCCTGAGGAGCACCTGATGACCGAGCCGCGAACCCGTCCCGCGACGCCGGTGCCCGTGGTGCTGATCCACGGTCTGTGGCTGCACGCGACGTCCTGGGCGCCCTGGAGCGACCTGTTCCGTACGGCGGGTTACGCACCGCTCGCCCCCGGCTGGCCCGGGGAACCCGCGACCGTCGAGGAAGCCCGAGCCCATCCGGACCAGGTCGCAGGCCACGGCATCGACGACGTCGTCGAGCACTACGCGAAGATCATCGACGGCCTGGACGGCAAGCCGGTCCTGATCGGGCACTCCTTCGGCGGCATGATCGCCCAGAAGCTCCTCGGCCAGGGGCTGGCGGCGGCCGCGATCGCCATCGACGCCGCACAGATCAAGGGCGTCCTGCCGCTGCCCCTCTCCGCGCTCCGCTCGGCGCTGCCGGTGTTCCGGAACCCCGCGAACCGTCACCGCGCCGTGTCCCTGACCGAGGAGCAGTTCCGGTTCGCGTTCGGCAACGCCCTACCGGAGGAGGAGTCCCGGGAGCTCCACGCGCGGTGGGCCGTCCCCGCTCCCGGAAAGCCCCTCTTCGAGGCCGCGGCCGCCAATTTCAACCCGCACTCGCCCGCCGAGGTCGACACCCGCAACGGCTCACGCGGTCCGCTCCTGCTCGTCACGGGAGGCAGGGACCACATCGTGCCGGAGGCCGTGACCCGGGCGACCCTCAAGCAGTACCGGCACTCCGACGCCGTCACGGAGCTGCGGGAGTTCCCGGACCGGGCGCATTCGCTGACCATCGACCACGGCTGGCGCGAGGTCGCCGACGCGTGCCTGGAATGGCTGGCTGCCCGGTCGCTCTGAGCCCCGGTCGCTCCGAGCCCCGGTCCCTCCGAGCCCTGGTCGCCCGCGCCGCGGTCCCTGCCCTCACCTGCCCCTCGCGCGGTGCTCACGCGCCGCTGGCGCGGAGCATGTCCTCGCGCTCGACGAGCTTCACGCGCTCGCGGCCCTGGGGCTCGCCGAGTGCCCGCTCCGCGGCGTCGAGGCGGTGCCAGCCCTCCCACGTGGTGAAACGGACGCCGCGCCCGGTGAGGAACGCGTCCACGGCTTCCGGCGCGGGTGCGGCCGGCGTCTGGAGGCGGCCGTTCGCGTGGTCGTCCAGCAGTCCGGCGACGGTCTCGTTGGCGTCGCCCTTGGTGTGCCCGATCAGGCCCACCGGGCCGCGCCGGATCCAGCCGGTGACATACGTCGAGGTGAGGTGGCCGCCGCCGTCCTGCACGACCCGGCCGCCCTCGTTCGGGACCGTGCCCGACTCGATGTCCCAGGGCAGCTTCGGAAGCCTGTCGGAGAGGTAGCCGACCGCGCGGTAGACCGCGGAGACGTCCCAGTCCCGGAACACGCCGGTGCCCCTGACGTCACCGGTGCCGTCCAGCACGGTGCGCTCGGTGCGCAGGCCGGCCACCCTGCCGTCCGCGCCGAGGATCTCGACGGGCGCCTCGAAGAAGTGCAGGAACAGCTTGTGCGGGCGCTCGCCGACGTCCCGGACGGCCCACCTCTCCAGGGTCCTGGCGACCATGTCGGCCTGCTTGTCACGGCGCCTGGTCTCGACCGAGCCGGCGTCGTAGTCGATGTCCCCGGGATCGACCACGACCTCGATACCGGGTGAGTGGTCCAGCTCCCGCAGCTCCAGCGGGGAGAACTTCGCCTGCGCGGGGCCGCGCCGCCCGAACACGTGGATCTCCACGGCCTTGTTGGCCTCCAGCCCATGCTGGACGTTCGGGGGGATCTCGGTCGGCAGCAGTTCCCGGGCCGTCTTGGCGAGGATGCGCGCCACGTCCAGCGCGACGTTGCCGACACCCAGGACGGCGACCTTCCCGGCCTCCAGCGGCCAGGTGCGCGGCACGTCCGGGTGGCCGTCGTACCAGGACACGAAGTCGGCGGCGCCGTAGGAGCCGTCCAGGTCGACGCCCGGGAGGGACAGTTCGCGGTCGGCCGTCGCACCGGTGGAGAAGATCACGGCGTCGTAGAACGCGCGCAGGTCGTCCAGGCTGATGTCGGTGGGGTAGTCGACGTTGCCGAAGAGGCGGACCTGCGGCTTGTCGAGCACCTGGTGGAGGGCCGTGACGATGCCCTTGATGCGGGGGTGGTCGGGGGCGACACCGTAACGGATCAGGCCGAACGGGGCCGGCATGCGCTCGAAGAGGTCGACGGACACACCGGGATCGGCGGCGGCAGCGGACTTGAGCAGCGCGTCGGCGGCGTAGATGCCGGCGGGGCCGGCTCCGACGACGGCCACCCTCAGGCTACGGGGCATGTTCAGGTTCCCTTCAAAAGACGGCGGACGGCTTCTGCGGCGGACGGGGTCGGAGAGGGGGCTCACCCGGTGCGGACGCCCGCGACGCACAGCACCGCCAGCCCGCCCGGCGCGCCCGCCAGGGCGAGGATGTCGGGCCCGGCGGACGGGGCGGGCCAGGTGCTCGCGACGTCCAGGACGTCCCGGTAGAACGCGGCGTGCCGGTCCGGCATCCGGCCGTCGAGCCGGAGTTCCAGGTGCTCGTCGCCGTCGTCCGGGGCCGTCCACGACGGCCGGGTGCCGGCCGTTCGGGAGGGCCGGGGTGTGCAGGGCACCCAGGTGCGTCCGTCCGGCAGGAACCCGGTGTGCGGGGCCGCGGGCAGCAGCGTGCAGGTGACCGGGCCGATGCCCGAGACGACCGGATGGCCCTGGGCGGAACGGGTGACGGCGGCTCCCGCCGCCAGCGCGGCCTCCCGTACGGCGGTCACGTCGTCGCACCTCACGCCGACGTCCCCGGCGCGCCGGTGGTGGGGCCGTGTGAAGCACGCCGCCCAGCCCGAGGTGACGACCACCCCGGCCCCGCCGCGGGTCAGCAGCACGGAGCTGCGGTCCACCTCGACGCAGTCCGCCACCCGGGTGAACCCGAGGCCGGAGACGAGCCGGTGGATGACGGGGCTCTTGTCCCGTGTGTAGATCTCGACGTGCGACACGTCCCGTGCCGTCATGGGGTCGCTCCTTCCGGTGTCTGTCTGCTCCCCGGTGTCCGTCTTCTCCCGCGGTCCGGGCCGGTCCGGGCGGTGGCGGGCCGGCCGCCGAGCGGCTCAGGACCTGACCGGCTCGCCCGCGAACCGGCGTTCGCGTTCGGTCTCCGTGTCCGTCCGGACGACATGACGCGTCGTCCGCCGCAGGATCGGCGGCGCCATCACCGAGGTCACCAGCGCCACCAGGACGACGACGGTGTACGAGGCCGTGTCGAGCACGCCGATACCGAGGCCGACCGAGGCCAGGACGATCTCCACGACCCCGCGCGCGTTCAGTCCGGCGCCGACGGCCAGCGACTCGTGGTGGCCGGAGCCGCTCAGCCGGGCTCCCGCGTAGCCGCCCGCGAGTTTCGCGCCGACCGCGACGGCGAGCGTGACCAGGGCGGCGGCCAGGACCGGCGGGTCCGCCAGTGCCGACAGGTCGGCCTGGAGTCCCGCACCGGCGAGGAACAGGGGCGCGAGGACCGCCATGACGAACGTCCGCACGGTGTTCAGGAACAGCGGTCCCGCCGGGCCCGCGGACCCGATGACGATGCCGCACAGGAAGGCGCCGAGAATGGGCTCCATCCCGAGCGCGTGGGTGCCGGCCGCCGCGAGGACGAGCAGGACGACGACCACCGCGACGCCCGGACCGCCGGGGTTCTCCGACCTCTCGACCAGCCGGAGCACCCGGGCGGTCACCGGTCGCGCCACCCACATCGTCACGACCAGGATCAGGATCAGACCGCCCACGGCCCGGACGGCGGTCCCCGCGTGGAACCCCGCGGTCGCCGTCGCGGACACGACGGACAGCAGCAGCCAGCCCGCGATGTCGCTCACGGCCGCCGCTCCGATGATGAGCTGGCCCACGTCGCGGTGCAGGAGCCGCATGTCGAGCAGTGTCTTGGCGATCACCGGGAGCGCGCTGACCGCGACGGCGACCCCGATGAACAGCGCGAAGGTGGTCCGGCCGCCGTGCTCGCCCCGTAACTCCCCCGGCAGGACGAAGCCGAGGGCCGTGCCGGCCACCAGGGGCAGCAGGACGCTGCCGACGCTCACGGAGGTGACGGCGGCCCGCCGGTCGCGCAGCAGCCTCAGGTCGATGTGGGCGCCGGTGATGCCCACCAGGAGGAGGGCTCCCAGCTGGGCCACGGCGCCCAGCAGGTGCGTCTGGCCGGGGTCCGCCGGGAACAGCCGGTGCGAGACGCCGGGGGCCAGATGACCGAGCACGGACGGGCCCGCGACGATGCCGGCCGTCAGTTCGCCCACCACGGGCGGCAGTCCCGAGCGGGCCGCGAGCCGTCCGAGGACGGTCGCGAGGGCGAGCAGGATCCCGATCTGCAGAAGCAGGACGAGCATCTGGTCGTGCGGGATCGCCGTGCCGGCCGCGGCACCGAGTGTCGGCATGTCCATTTCTCCGGTGCTCCCTCTCCCCCGGTCAGGCGACCGTGGCGCGGTCGCGGTCGCGGACCGGGAAGCGGAAGCCGCGCCGGGACGTCTCGACGAAGCGGTTGTGGCCGTACTCGTCGCGTCCCGAGACCAGGACGTTGCCGAACCGCTCCAGGGACGCGGTGCCGCCGAACTCCTCCAGTCCCTCCGAGTGCGGGTACACCCGTACGGACGTCGGCAGGTAGCGGCCGGCGAACCCGAGCCGCATCTGGTTGGTCAGGCCCGCGTGCGGGTGGGAGGCGTGCATGAGGGTCGACCAGAAGATCACGAACTGGCCCTGCCGCATGACCTGCGAGACGGCGGCGGACTCGTCGGGGCGCCAGTCGGGGTCCTTCTGCAGCTGCCGGTAGTCGTAGCCGAAGAAGCCGCGGCGTACGCCGTCCTTCTCGCGCCGGTTGATGGCGTCCGGGTCGTAGGACATGGTCTTGGACTCGTCGTAGTTCATCGTCCGGTGCGAGCCCGGGATGAACTGGAGGCAGCCGGTCTCCACCGTGGCCGGGGTCAGCGCGGTCCACACGGTGACGGTGCCGCCGAACCCGGCGTCCTCGGGCCAGACGATCTGCGGGTGCTTGGAGCCCGCGACGTTGGAGAAGTTGTCGGCCTGGTGCCAGTCCGTCCCCTCGTCACCGGGGTACTTCGGGAAGAACTCGCTGCGCCAGCACAGCGTGTCGCGGCCCAGGATCGAGGAGACCCGGTCGACGATCTCCGGCCGGGTGATGTGCGCGGACAGGAAGTCGATGTCGAGGTGACGGTCGTAGTTGGAGAGGTTGGTGACCCCGGAGGCGCCGCTGTCCGCGCCGTACACGGCGAGGTCCGTGTCGAGGAGGTCCGCGCGGAGCAGACGCAGGTGCCGCTCCGCCTCGTCCTCCTCGTACAGGTCGAAGGGGCCCAGGTAGCCGTCCCGGTGGAACTGCTCCAGTTCGGCGTCGGACAGTGAGAAGTCGGCGGGCTGTGCGTTCACGGTGTCTCCAGTCGGTACGGACGAACAGGAACGGGGGTCTGGATGCCGGGCGTCCGGTCGGCGGCCCGGACGGTGTCCGCGGCGGCGTCCCCGGCGCACGGACCGGGCAGCTCCGCGAGGTCCGAGGCGATCGTCCCGGCGACGGCGGGCAGGGAGCCGGTGATGAAGAAGTGGCCGCCGGGCAGCACGGTCTGGCGGAAGGCTCCGAGGGTCTCCATCCGCCACGCGCCCATCCGTTCCGGCGAGGCGGGCCCGTCCTCCGCGCCGGAGAACGCGCGGACGGCCATCGGCAAGGCCGGCCGGGCACGGTAGGGCCGGGTCGCCACGACCGTCAGATCGGCGCGCAGCGTGGGCAGCAGCAGATCGAGCAGGTCCGGGTCGTCCAGCACGTTCTGCGCGGTGCCGCCGAGGTCGCGCAGGTACGCGACGAGGCTGTCGTCGGACTCGTTCCAGGCCGGCACCTCGCGCTGCAGGTACGGTCCCGGGCTCGCGGCCACGAACAGGGCCCGGGGCAGGGGCAGTCCGCGGTCGCGCAGGGCGTGCGTGAGGTGGTACGACACCTGGGCGCCCATGCTGTACCCGAAGAAGGCGTACGGCAGGTCGAGGCGCGGGCCGAGGGCGTCGGCCAGGTCCTCGACCAGGGGCCCCATACGGTCGTAGGGGCGCTCGGCGATCCGGTTCTCGCGGCCCGGCAGCAGCACCGCCTCGACGGACACGTCGGCGGGCAGGTGGTCCGGCAGTTCCCGGAACATGCCCGGTCCGCTGCCCGCGCAGTGCAGGCAGATCAGCCGGAAGCGGGGCTCCCCGCCGGGGTTCAGCCGCCGTATCCAGCGGTCCCGGCGGATCCCGGCGGTCATCGCGCGTGTCCCGCGGCGGTGGGCAGCAGGCCGGCCGAGAACACCCGCAGCAGTGCGCCGGGCGCCTCGGTGAAGGTGTAGTGCTCGCCCTGGAGCAGTTCGAAGACGGTGTCGCCGCAGACGTCCCAGCCGCCCATGCTCCGGTAGGGCACCTCGAAGTCGCCGCTCCAGCCGATGGCCGTGAGCGCCACCGGCAGTCGCGGCGGATCGGGCACGTGGTAGCGCTTGTTGGCCTCGATGTCCGCGCGCAGGATGCCGAGGGTGAGGTCGATCAGGCTGGGCAGCGGCTCGCCTCCGAGCCTGATCATCAACTGTCCCAGTTCCTCGCGCAGTTCGTCGTCGGTCAGGCGGAGGAAGCGTCCGCGGGGGCCGTGCTGGGGCGCCACTTGGGAGGAGAGGAACAGCCCGGTGGGACGCGGGTGTCCGTCCCGTACGAGGTGGACGGCCGTCTCGTAGGCGGCCAGGGCCGCGCCGCAGTGCCCGAACAGTCCGTAGGGCCGGTCGAGATACGGCAGCAGGGCCCCGGACAGCTCACCGGCGAGTTCCTGGTACGTCGCGGGGGGCCGCTCACGGATGCGGTTCTCCCGGCCGGGCGGCTGGACCGGGCAGATCTCGACGCCGTCCGTGAACCGCGGCCACTGCCGGTACATGCTCGCCCCGCACCCGGAGTACGGGACGCAGAACAGGCGGGCCCGCGCGTCCGCGGAGGGCTCGCGGATCAGCCACGGGGTGTCCGGGCGCTGGGGCGGACGGTCGGTCCGCGGGTCCGGTGGGCTCGGCATCGTCACCCTTCCTCGGGTCGGGTCGGCTGGTCAGTAGCCGACGCGTCCGCGCCGGGCGCGCAGCCGGGCGGTGATCGGCAGGTGGGTGTACCCGGCCACGAAGCCGGAGTACAGGCGGCGGGGCGGGCCGGCGATCTCGAAGGACTCGAACCGGCTGAGGAGTTCGGCGAACAGCAGGCGCAGGGTGACCTTCGCGACGGTGTGTCCCACGCAGAAGTGGACTCCGGCGCCGAAGGTGATGTGCCGGTTGGGCCGGCGCCTGATGTCGAAGACGAACGGGTCCTTGAAGACCTCCTCGTCGAAGTTCGCCGAGTTCAGCCAGGTGACCAGCGCGTCGCCGCGGTGGATGCGGGTACCGCGCAGGAGCACGTCGCGGGTCGCGTAGCGCAGGAAGTGGCCGGCCGGTGAGGCCCAGCGCAGGGCCTCCTCGGTGGCGCGGACGGTCAGTTCGGGGTGGGCGGCCCAGTCCTCGAACACCCCGGTGTCCGTCTGGGTGGCCATGACGGTGCTGGCCACGTGTCCGGTCGTCACGTTGGCGCCCAGCAGGAGGCTGTAGCAGTTGGACATGACCTCGCCCGGCGACATCGTCCGGCCGCCCAGGTCGAGGGTCAGCAGGAAGCTGAGCAGGTCGTCGCCGAGGGCCTTCTCGCGTTCGTGCGCGAGGTCCTGGAAGTAGGCGAACAGTTCGCGGTGGGCGGTCTCCAGGGTGGCCGTGGGGCCGGCCGGCAGCATCAGCCGGGGGTCGTCGGGTGCGACGCAGGCGCTGGTGAAGCCGGTCAGCTGCGCCCAGTCGGCCTCCGGGATGCCCATCAGCACTCCGGTGACGGCCATCGGCAGCAGTGTCATGGCCTGCCCGAAGTCGAAGACCCCTCCGTCGGCGAGCGGTTCGACGACCCGCCGCACGGTGGCGCGGATGCGTTCGCGGTGCGCGTCCACCGACTTCATCGACAGGGCCCGTTGCAGGGGTTCGCGCATCGCCGCGTGCCGGGGCGGGTCGGTGACGGCCATCTGTTTGCCGCCGGCCGGGTCGTCGGTGCCGAGCATGCGCAGCAGGTTGCCGTGCTCGGAGGTGAACGCCGTGTGGTCGCGCAGGACGCGGTCGCAGTCCCGGTACCTGGTCAGCGACCAGTAGCCCAGGCCGGACGGCGTCGTGCGCCTCTCGACGGGCGCGTGCCGCCGCAGGTCGCGCCAGACCGCGTGGGCGGCGCGGCCGTCGTCGGTGTGCAGGGCCGGGTCCGCGGGGTCCAGCCGCCCGGCGTGCGCCGGGCAGCCGGTCGGGGACCCGGCCGGTGCGGGTGCGCTCACTGTCCGAGGCCCTTGGCGAACTCCGCGACGGTCGGCCGGAGATAGAACTCGCGGGCGGGGACGTCGATGTCGTGGGACCGCTTGAGCGTGCCGAGGACCTCCGCGACCGTCAGGGAGTGACCGCCGAGGTCGAAGAAGTCGTCGTCGACCCCGATCGGTTCGATCCGCAGGACGGATCCCCACAGTTCGGCCAGCCGGCGTTCCATGGCGGTGCGCGGGGCGGTGAACGGGGTGCGTACGTTGCGCGGGGCCCGGGACACGGCGGGCAGCCGCAGGCGGTCGACCTTGCCGTTGGGCTTGAGGGGCAGTCCGGGGCTCACCAGGACGGCCCACGGCACCAGATAGGCGGGCAGCGTGGCGCGGAGCCTGTCGCGCAGCAGGACGCCGAGCTCTTCGGCCTGCCCCCGCGAGGTGTCCGGGGTGTCCGCCTCCGGGGAGGGCACCACGTAGGCGAGGAGCCGCTTGCCGCCGGTGCCGTCCTCCTGCGCGACCACGACGGCGTCGCGCACCTCCGGGAAACGGGCCAGTTCGGCGGCGACGTAGCCGGGTTCCACCCGGTAGCCGCGGATCTTGACCTGGTCGTCGACGCGGCCGAGGAACTCCAGTTCGCCGTTGTCGTCCCAGCGGGCCAGGTCGCCGGTGCGGTACATCCGGGCGCCCGGCACTCCGGAGAAGGTGTCCGGCACGAAGCGCTCCGCCGTGGCTCCCGGGCGGTTCACATAGCCGTGGGCCAGGCCGTCGCCCGCCGCGTACAGTTCGCCGCGCACACCGGGCGGCACCGGCCGCAGCAGGCCGTCGAGCACGGCGACCCGGGTGCCGGTGACCGGGCGGCCGATGGGGACGCCTCCCGTCCCGGGAACGTCGCGGCTCGTGCGGCAGGTCGTGAACGTGGTGTTCTCGGTGGGGCCGTAGGCGTGGGTGAAGGTGAGACCGGGGTGGGCGTCCAGCAGGCGTCGCAGATGGCCGGGGGACATGACCTCGCCGCCCGCGATGAGGTGCCGCAGGCCGCCGAAGGCGTCCAGGTGGCCGCTGACGAGCTGGTGGAACAGGCCGGTCGTCAGGAACAGGACGCTGACCTTCTCGCGCCGCAGCACGTCACCGAGCCGGCCGACCTCCAGGGTGCCGGCCGGCGCGACCGCGAGCCGGCAGCCGTGCACCAGCGGCGCCCAGATCTCCAGGGTCGAGGCGTCGAAGGCGACGGGTGCCAGCTGGAGGAACACGTCCTCGGGTGAGACGTCCATCCAGTCGGGGTCGCGGACCAGGCGGGAGACGGCGCGGTGCGACACCATCACGCCGCGTGGCCGGCCGGTGGAGCCGGAGGTGAAGCTGATGTAGGCGGTCGAGTCCGGGTCCTGCGGGGCCGGGGCCGCGGACGGTGCGTCCGGGGCCTCCCCCGCGGTGCCCTCGGTGGCCGGGTCGATCACCGGGAGGCCCTGCGGTGCGCGGTCGCGCAGCCCCTCCTCGGCGACGAGGACGGTCGCACCGGCGTCCGCGACGAGCCCCGCCCAGCGCTCGGCCGGGTCCTGCGGGTCGAGGACCATGTAGGCCCCGCCGGTCTTGAGGATGCCGAGGAGGGTGACGACGAGGTCGGGCGAGCGGCGCTGGAGGACGGCGGCCACGCGGTGCGGGCCGAGTCCGGCCGTGCGCAGCCGCCGGGCCAGCCGCTCGGCGCGCGTGTCGAGTTCGCCGTACGTCAGCACCTGGTCGCCGCGGCCGACGGCCGGTGCGCCGGGTGCGGCGGCGGCCCGTTCGGCGACCAGTTCGTGCACGCAGCGGGCCGGCGGCGGGGTCCGGTCGGCGCGGCCGAGGGCCGCGAGGTCGCGGCTCTGCGCCGATGTCGCCAGGTCCAGGGCGGAGACCCGGCGGGCCGGGTCCTCCGTGCCGCAGCGGGACGCGGTGTGCGCGGCGGCTTCGAGGCCCGGGGCGCGGGCGCCGTGGACCAGGAGGGTCACGCTCTCCTCGTCGAGCACGAGCGTGTGGTCGCTGTCCGGGGCGTCCGCCCCGGTCTCCTCGTCCCCGGCGGCCGGGAGTTCGTCCAGCGCGGCCGACGCGCGGGCGGCCAGCACGGCGAACGAGGGGTCGTCGCCCAGGCCGAGGGTCACGGTGCCGGAGCGCACGGCGCCGTCGGCGGTGACGTGACAGGCGACGGTCACGTCGTCCTGGCCCGTGCGGCGGTGGACCACCGCGGCGAGGGAGGCGAGAGCACGCGGTGCCGTCGCGGTCCGCGGGGCGGCCGTCCTGCTCATCAGTTCGGTCATGGGCGTCCTTGTCGGGGGAGGGCGGGAATGCGGCGGTGCCGGAATTCCGGCGGACCTAAGAGAGTGCGGACGCGGATTTCCTGCCACCCGCGCTCGCCGTGTTCCCTGTTTTCTACAATCCTCCGGAAACGAGCGTCATTCACAGAGGATTCAGAAGGGGATGAGAATTGCGCGGGTGTCGCGTCAGCGTTTCGTTGAGTCACGTTCCCGCACGTCAGCCGTTCTTTTCGAGTTCTCTCGCGGAAGTCTCGTCGTCAGGGGGACGGTGGGGTGAACCGGACCGGCAGCGAGGTGACTCCGTAGAAGGAGGTGATGTCGGGGAACCAGGAAACGGCGTCCCGGTCGCTCACCCGGTAGTCCGGGATCCGGGTGAGTATTTCTTCCAGCATCACGGTGAAGAGGGCGCGTGCCAATGGCGCGCCGAGGCAGTAGTGCGAGCCCGCGCCGAACGCCAGATGTCCGGAGGTGTCCCGGTCGAGGTCGACGGTGTCGGGGTCCGGGAAGACCGTCTCGTCCCGGTTGGCCGAGGCCCAGCTGACGAAGACCCGCTCCCCCGCGCGCAGTGTGCGGCCGCCCAGTCCGGTGTCCCCGGCGGCGGTCCGGCTGGTGCCCTGCACCGGCGACATCCAGCGGGCGTACTCCTCCGCGGCCCGCGGGATCAGCGCCGGGTCCGCCACCAGCCGGGCCTTCAGGGCGGGATGCTCCGCCAGGTGCAGCAGGGCCGTCGCGGTGAGCGAGGACACCGGGTCGATGCCCAGCAGGATGAGGTACAGCATGGACAGGATGTCCTCGTCGGAGACGGGCTCGCCGTCCACCGTGGCGTCCAGGAGGAGCGGGAAGAGGCTGCGGTCGGTGCGGGAACAGCCCTCTTCCCGTCGCACGTCCAGCTCCTCCACCAGGACCATGGTGATGCGCTGGGCGTGGTCGCGGGCTCCCGGCAGGTCGTGCGGCGCGGCCAGCAGCGCCCGGTGGACCAGCGAGACCAGCTCCGGCCAGCGGTCGTCCGGCAGCCCGAGGTCGCGCATGGTGGCGATGCCCGGCACCCGCTGGGTCACCGCGGTGACGAGGTCGCAGGCGCCCTCGGCGACGACGGCGTCCACGCTCTCCCGGGCCAGCCGGCGCAGTTCCGGCATCCGTTCGCGCACCCTGCCGGCCGAGTAGAACGACGAGAGCAGTCTGCGGAACTTGAGGTTGCGCGGTGAGTCCTCCTCCAGCGGTACGAGCCTGCCGGTCTGTCCCAGGGGCGGGATGGTCACGCCCTGGAGGGTTCCGTCGGGGAGGACGTGCCCGGTGCGGAACACTCCGTCGCGTCCCGCCTCCGACGCCTCCGCGTGCCGCCCCGCGACCCAGAACCCGCCCCAGGCCCGGCTCCAGGGCAGGGGGCACCGGGACCTGAGGCGGGCGTAGGCGGGGAAGGGGTCCTGGGCGAGGGACGGGTCGTGACTGTCGAAGTCGACGGCGTCGGACCGCGCGGCGGGCAGAACCGGGCAACCGGGTGCCCCCACACCGGAGACCGCGCCTCCCGGGTCGCCCCCGGGGGCACTGCCGGCGGCACTGCCGGCGGCACCGTTCCCGGTGTTCGTGAGCTGGTCGTCGAGGTCAGCGTCCACGTCTCGTTACCTCCCGTAGGCCTGTCGCCTGTCGCGGCACCGGCACCCCGTGGGCATCGCCAGGGCCCGCCTCCCCTGTCGGGGCATCGACGGCGTCGCGCGTGAGGGGCGAACGCTCGGGAAGGCGGGCCCTGGACATCTGGCGCGGCCGCTGCGGCCGCGGGTCATGGGGCCGTCAGGTCCAGCTCACGACGGTGTGGGCGTCGGTGAACCCCATGATGAAGGAGACCGTCGTACGGTTGCCGGTGCTGGCGTCCACCGCGTGCACGAACGCGCCGTTGAAGGCGTAGACGTCGCCCTCGCGGATCTCCAGGCGGAGTTCCTCGAAGTCGGCGAGGTCCTCGGCGGTGTAGGGCAGTCCCGTCAGCTCGATGCCGAGCGAGCGCCGGGTCGCGTCGTCCGGGCGGATGTTCCAGATCACCAGCCGTCCGCCGGCGGTGTGTTCGGTGCACATGTTGACCGCGCAGATGTCGTGCTCCAGGACGTGCTGGATCTCGAAGCCGGCCTGCCGCGGGTCCTTGCACTGGGCCTCGTCCTCGTGCGGGTCGAGGGAGAAGTCGCCCTCCTTGTCCCAGGCGCGGATCAGCGCGGCGCAGGCCTGACGGCCGTCCATCTGCGCCACCCGCAGGGACGCGCCCTCCTGGCGCAGGGCACCGTTCACGCCGTCCCGGAACCGGTGCCAGGGCGATCCGGGAGCGTCGATGACCTCACGGACGTGGGCGGCGACGGCGGCGGACTCGTCGAGGTAGGTGCCGGCGTCCTTGTTCCAGTGGTAGGCGCCGACGTAGTGCGACGGTTCGCCCTCACGGTGCTGGCGCGCCGGGCTGGCCCAGAACCGCTCCGTCAGCTCCTTGCGCGCGGCCGGGGGGATGACGTCACGGAAGATCACTCCGAGTCGGCGGCCGTGCAGGACGTCCAGGACCAGTCCGTAGTCCAGTTCGTCGCGCTCCTCGAAGCGGAAGAACTCCGGACCGGCCTGCTGTCCGCTCAGCCGTACCTTGCTCTGCTGCATCGGTCTTCCCTCTTTCACACGTACGCGAGTGCTGGTGCGGGGACACGGGTCGGGGCGGGTGCGGCCCCGGATCAGGGCTGCGGGACCCGCCGGGTGACGAAGGTGTCGCCCACCACGTAGCCGTCGAGGTCGTGCTGTTCGCCGTAGCGGATCAGGTCGCTGGTCCGGTTGATGAAGCCGCGACCGGAGAAGTTCAGCGAGGTGTTGCACAGCACGCTGAAGCCGGTGATGTCGCGGAAGGCCGTCAGCAGGCTCGCCACGCCCGGGTTCTGACGAGGCGTCACGGTCTGTGCGCGGGCCGTGCCGTCCACGTGGGTGACGGCCTTGAGGGCCTCGGAGCGCACGGTGCTGAAGTAGAGCATGTACGGGTCCGGGACGGAGCCCTCGAACCAGCGGCCGGCGTCCTCCTCCAGGCAGATCGGCGCGATGGGGCGGTAGCCCTCCCGCTGCTTGATCTTGTTGAGCCGGGCGGTGGTCTCCGCGCTGAACGGCGCCGCCAGGATCGACCGGTTGCCCAGCGCCCGCGGTCCCATCTCCCAGCGCCCGCGCGCCCAGCCGATGATGCCTCCGCCGGCGATGAACCGGGCCACCTCGGCGTAGTCCAGGGGCCGGCTCTCGTAGTGCTGCGGGTCGAAGGCGGTGTCCTCGACGAAGTCGTCGCCCGCGTAGACGTCCCACTCCACGGACGCCGTGCCCGTGTAGTACAGCTGCGCGTCGATCGCGGTGCCCAGCGACGAGCCGCTGTCGTTGGGGCACGGCGGGACGAACACCTCCGGGAACAGGCCGCATTCGGCCCAGCGGCGGTTCCACTCGCAGTTGAGCGCGCAGCCGCCGGAGATCAGCAGCGGCAGCCCCTCGGTCAGGTGCTCCTGGGCGTAGGCGAGGAAGCGGCCGAAGAGGGCGTCGGAGAACTTGGCCGCGAGGTCCTTGTACTCCTGGGACTCGACGCCGATGTTGCGGAACGGCGTCCAGCCCATCTCGTCCTTGCCGAGGGTGGTGATGATGCGTTCCTGCGCGAGCAGGAAGTCGATCAGTTCCCGCTCGTCGGCGGTGGTCCCGGTGGGGCGGGCGAAGCCGGTCAGGGCCATCTGCTTGCCGGCGTCCTGGAGTCGCAGGACACCCTTGTTGGCGGTGAACCCCCGGTCGGCCAGGGCGAAGAGGTAGGCGTACTTGTTGCCCGGGTCGGACATGACGTGGCGCAGGTGGGTGACGGCGCCGCTCTCGTCGATCCGGTAGAAGGACCCGATGTTGCCCTCCCAGACCAGGCAGTAGTACGGCTGCCCGGCGGGGAAGGGGGAGAGCCCGTAGGCGGTCATGATGTGCGAGCGCTCGTGGGTGGAGGAGAAGACCCGCACGTCCTTGCCGAGGAACCGGCCCGGCCGGTCGGTCACCGATCCCTCGCCGACGCCGAAGTAGCCGGTCTGCGAGGGCGGTTCCTCGGAGTACGTGCCCTTGACCCAGCCGCCCACGGCCACCGCGTCGGGCAGCCGGTCGAGCCGCTCGGTCGCGGCGAGCAGCACCTCCGCGGTCAGCGAGTCGTAGCGCGGGAAGGAATCCTTCTCGGCCTCGAGCGAGAACAGCAGGCGGCCGTCGTCGATCGCGGTGACCGCGCTGTCGTGCCCTTCCTTGAACGACAGGATCAACATGTCTCTTCGCTCCTTCCGCCGGCTGGTCCTGTGGACGGCCGGTCCGCGGTGACGCCGTCGGCCAGTAGCCGCAGCAGCTTCTCGGGCCCTTCGATGAAGCCGTAGTGGCCGCCGTCGAAGACGACCTGTTCCGTCTCGCCGCACGCCGCCCAGCCGGTCATCCGCTCCGGTTCCATGCCGATGTCGCCGCTCCAGCCGATCGCGGTGATCGGGCACGGCAGGCGCGGTGGATCGGCCAGGTGGTAGCGGCGGTTGACCTCGATGTCGCCGCGCAGCACACCGAGGGTCATGCCGATGAAGGTGGGCAGCGGGGTGCCGCCGGACTGCACGATCAGCGTGCGCAGTTCCTCGGTCAGCTCCTCGTCGTCCATCTGGAGGTGGCGGCCGTACGGGCCGTCCTGCGGCGCCACCTCGGAGGAGACGAACAGCCGCTCAGGAGGCCTCGCCCCGCGGCCGACGGCGTGCAGGGCCGTCTCGTAGGAGGCGAGTGCCGCGCTGCAGTGCCCGAACAGGGCGTAGGGGCGGTCGAGATGGGGGGCGAGGACCTCGGCGAGCACGCCGCCCAGTTCCTGGTAGGTCCGGAACGGCTGCTCCCTCAGGCGGTTCTCGCGTCCCGGCAGCTGTACCGGGACGAACTCCACGCCCTCGTACACGGAGGGCCATCGGCGGTACATCGAGGCGCCGCATCCCGAGTAGGGCAGCAGGAACACCCGGGCGTGCGCGTCGGGCGACGGTTCCCTCAGGAACCATCGTGGGGGTCGAACGGCGGTGGGCATCGGCCGGCGGACCTCGCCTTCGGTTCGGCGGACGGCCGCCCGGCAGCGGGCGGCCACGGATCAGTAGGCGGGCTTGCGCACCCGCGTCCTCGGACGGGCGGTGATCGGCATCTCGGTCCACCCGTAGATCGTGTGGGAGTACAGCCGCTTGCCGGGTCCGGCCGGGGCGAAGCCGGTGAACCGGCTGAACAGCTCGGCGAAGAAGAGCCGCAGGGTCACCTTCGCGACGGTGTGGCCGACGCAGTAGTGCGGGCCGATAC
The DNA here is from genome assembly GCF_040644295.1 of Streptomyces sp. NPDC047000. NCBI lineage: Bacteria > Bacillati > Actinomycetota > Actinomycetes > Kitasatosporales > Streptomycetaceae > Streptomyces > Streptomyces sp. NPDC047000. Next base: position 23,614 of record NZ_JBEYWE010000032.1, on the reverse strand, counting down.
CGAACGCCAGGTGCTTGTTGGGCCGCCGGGCGGCGTCGAAGACGAACGGGTCGGGGAAGACGTCCTCGTCGCGGTTGGCGGACGGCAGCCACACCGTCACCGCCTCGCCGGCCCTGAGGGGCGTGCCGCCCAGGACCGTGTCCCGGGTGACGTAGCGGACGAAGTGCGTGGTGGGCGTGGCCCAGCGCAGCGCCTCGTCGACACCGCTGACGATCAGGTCCGGCCGGTCGGCCCAGCGGTCGAGGGCCTCGGTGCCCATCAGTTCCGCGAGGGTGCTCACCGGTACCTGGGCCGTGGTGACGTTGGCGCCCAGCAGGAGGCTGTAGCAGTTGGAGATGACCTCTCCCGCGGTCAGCGGGCGGCCGTCGATCTCCATGCGCAGGAGCAGGCTGATGAGGTCGTCGCCGGGGTGGGAGCGCCGGTCGTGGACCATCTCGTGGAAGTAGGCGAACAGGCCGCGGTGGGCCATGTTGAGGACGCGGTCGATGCCGCGCTCGTCGCGGTAGCGGGGGTCCTCGGGCGCCACGGAGGCGGTGGTGAGGTCGATCAGCCGGCCCCAGTCCTCCTTCGGCAGCCCCATCAGGACGCCCGCCACGGCCATCGGCAGCCGGTTGGCGTGGGCGGCGAGGTCGTAGGGGCCTCCGTCGCCCAGCGGCTCGAGCAGCTCCGTGACCACCGCGCGGATCTGTCCGAGCCGCTCCATGGTCGGTTTCACGGCCAGGGCCCGCTGCAGCGGCTCGCGCAGCGAGGTGTGCCGGGGCGGGTCCGTCGCCGCCATCTGGTGGCCGCCCGCCGGGTCGCCGCGGCCGAGCAGATAGAGCAGGGTGCCGCGCTGCGAGGTGAACGTCGCGTGGTCGCGCAGCACGCGGTCGACGTCCGCGTACCGGGTGACGGACCAGTAGGGGTGGCCGTCCTTCTCGTGCCGGGTCACGGGGGCCCGGCGGCGCAGCTCGGTCCAGACGGCGTGCGGGTCGCGGTCGCTGTAGAGCGCGGGGTCGGCGAGGTCGGCGAGCGGTCCCAGGGCGGCGCGGTCCTGGTGGGCGGGGCATCCCGGGGGGACGGGCGCGGCCGGCGCCGCGTGCGGTGAGACGGTCACGTCCGGTTCTCCCGTCCGGCCAGGGCGTCGCCCACGGCCTCGCTCAACTCGGCCACGGTGGAACGCAGATACAGCGCGGTGGCCGGTATCTCGACGCCGAGGTCCTTGTGCATGAGGTCCAGCAGCTCGGCCGCGAGGAGCGAGTGGCCGCCGAGGTCGAAGAAGTCGTCCTCGATGCCCACGGGCGCGGTCCGCAGCAGCGTGCTCCACAGCTCGGTGAGGCGCCGCTGGAGCGGGGTGGCCGGGGGCACGTAGGCGTTGGTCACGCCGCGCGGGCGCGGGCCTTCGGTGCCGAGTGCCGCGCGGTCCACCTTGCCGTGCGCGGTGACCGGCAGCGCGGTGTGGACGAGGACGGTGTCCGGTACGGCGTAGCCGGGCAGCTCGGTGGCGAGCGCGGCGCGCAGCCCGGCGGCGAGGTCCTGGCCGGCCGGGCCTCTCGGGACGACGTGGCCGGTCAGGCGGGTGTGGCCGGTGCCGTCCTGTTCCACGACGACGACCGCGCGGTCGACGCCGGGCAGGCGGGCCAGGGCGGCCTCGACGGCGCCGGGCTCGACCCGGTATCCGCGGATCTTGACCTGGCGGTCGGTGCGTCCGGCGAACTCCAGGTTGCCGTCCGGCAGCAGCCGGGCCAGGTCGCCGGTGCGGTACATCCGGGAGCCCGGCGGTCCGAAGGGACAGGGCAGGAACCGTTCCGCGGTGGCGGCGGGCCGTCCCAGGTAGCCGCGGGCCAGGCCCGCGCCCCAGGTGTGGATCTCGCCGGTGGCGCCGGGGGCCACGGGGTCCATGTCCTCGTCGAGCACGGCGACGCCGGTGCCGGCGACGGCGGTGCCGATGGGGACGGCGCCGGGGGGTGCCTCGCCGGTGGTCCAGCGGGTCGTGAACGTGGTGTTCTCGGTGGGGCCGTAGCCGTTGGTGAACGTCAGGTGCGGCCAGGTGTCCAGGAGCCGGGTGACGAGCGCGGGTGAGGCGACGTCGCCGCCGGTGACCACGTGCCGGATCCCGGCGAAGACGGCCGGCCGGCTCTCGATCAGCTGGTGGAGCAGGCCGGTGGCCAGGTTGACGACGGTCACCCGGTGGCCGGTGACGGTGTCGGCGAGCGAGCCGAGGTCGACGGGGCCGCCGCCGGGGTGCACCACGAGGCGGGAGCCCGCGCAGAGCGCGCCGAAGATCTCCAGTGTGGAGGCGTCGAACGACACCGCGGACACCTGGAGCACGCGGTCCTGGGGCGTCAGGCGCAGCCAGTCCTGTGCCGTCACGAGGCGGTGGACGCCGCGGTGGGTGACGCCGACGCCCTTGGGTGCGCCGGTGGAGCCTGAGGTGTAGCAGACGTAGGCGAGGTCGTCGGGCGAACCGGCGCGGACCGCCCGGCTGCCGCTCCCGTCGTCGTGGCATCCGCAGCCTTGGCTCTCACCGCCGTGGCACCCGCAGCCGCGGCTCTCGGCGCCGCAGCACCCGTCGCCGCGGCTCTCGCCGTCGCAGTTCTCGCCGTCGTCGTTCGCGGCGGTCTCGTGCGCTGCCGCGCCGGCCGGTGTCACGGTCTCCAGCGTCGCGGGCAACCGGCCGGCGAGCGCGGGCGTCGTCACGGCCAGCCGTGCCCCGGCGTCGGCGGCGAGTTCCGCGAGCCGCCGGTCCGGGTCGGCGGTGTTGAGCGCCAGGTAGGCGCAGCCCGCCTTCAGGATGCCGAGCAGGGTCACGATCAGGTCGGCCGAGCGGTCCATGAGGACGGCCACGACGGCGTTCTCGCCGTCCGTGCGGGCGCGCAGCCCGGCGGCGAGCCGGCCGGCGCGGACGTCCAGTTCCGCGTAGGTGAGCGTCTGCCCGCCGCAGGTCACGGCCGGCGCGTCCGGGCTGCGGCGGGCCTGCCCGGCGATCAGTTCGTGGAGCAACGCGCCGCCGACGTCCGCCGTGTGCGGACCGGGGCGACCGGGCACGGAGCGTGACTCCGCCGGGGCGTCGGCCACAGTGCTGTCGATCAACTCCAGACCACCTCTCACCCTCCAAGGAGCGTGTCCGCCGAGGGGACGGCCCGATGCCGTTCCCGCGGAATCCGCTTCCGTGAAATGACTCTAGGCGGCGCCGCCCGCCCGGAAATCCGTCGATCGGACCACCGCGGTCCATGTTTTCCGTTGAGTCCGCACCCACGTTCTGTTGGGACGACGGCAGTGAATGCGCGGGGCCCCGACGGCGAAGTGCGTAATGCGCGCGAATCCCTTGACCGGCGGTTCGCCGTAATCGGATGGTGTCCCTGAACCAAGGCCGGTCCGGCCTCCTCACCGGTGAAATCGCCCGGTGTTTTCCGGGCGATCCGGTCTCCATCAGTGAAAAGGTCCCCGAAAGGTTGACCGCATGCCGACGCAGGAAACAAGTCGCGCGGACCGGACGCTCGGGAAGGATCTCCTGCGGGCGGCGCGGACGCTGGCCGCCGGCGGTGCCACGGGCGACACCGTGCTGTCCGTTCCGGGTGCGGGGCTTCCCGAGGATCTGGCCGCGGGCCTCGACGACATCGTCCGGCCGCCCGATCCCCGCGTGGGGCACCGGGTCGTCAAGGGGCTGCTCCGCCACGACGACCCGGGCCCGACGCCGTTGCACTGGCGGGCCGCCGATCCCTCGCGCGGCGCCGTCTTCGACATCGCGCTGGCGCTGGTCGCCGCCCGCCTCGGGCGGGTGTTCGGCTGGCGCAATCAGCAGGAGGGCCGGATCGTGCACAACATCCTGCCGAGCCCCGGTCAGGAACGTCTCCAGGTGGGGGCGAGCAGCGTGGTCCCGCTCGCCTGGCACACCGAGGACGCCTTCCATCCGCAGCGGGCCGACCTCCTGCTGCTGGCCTGCGTCCGCAACCCGGACGACGTCGGCAGCAGGCTCTCCGGCGCCACCGGGGCGGCCCTGTCCGCGGCCGAGGTGGAGCAGCTGCGGCGGCCGCTGACCGTGGTGCTGCCGGACGACAGCTACTCCGACCAGGAGGCCGAGGGGCGTCCGCCGGTCGGTGTCTCCACGCTCTGGCGGCGCGGCGGGAACGCCCTCGGCATCCGCTACGACCCTTCCTACACCCGCCGGCTGACAGGCGATCCGGCGTTCGCCGCCGCCTACGACCGGCTCGGTCACGCACTCGAGGAGAACGGCCGGGTCGTGCCGCTGGAGCCGGGCGACCTGCTGGTCATCGACAACGACGCCGTGGTGCACGGCAGGCTGGCCTTCACCCCGCGCTACGACGGAACGGACCGCTGGCTCAAGCGCGTCCTGGTGCGTTCGCCGCGGCCCCGGCCGGCCGGCGAGCGGCACGAGCACGGGTACGGCCAGGAACAGGTGGACGCCCAAGAGCAGGTGGGCACGGCCCGGCAGGGGTGAGCGAGAGGGAACAGGGCCGGGGCCGCACACCTGTGGTGCGGCCCCGGCCCTGTGGTGCGGGACCGGGGCCCCGTAGCGGGGCCCCGGTCCGGTCGTACGAATCACCGCAGGACCGGGGCCCGCCCTGCGTCGGGCCCCGGTCACACCGCTCGTGCCGCCCCGGGTGCGTCAGTAGCCGCGGGCCGGGTCGACCACGTTGCGCAGCGGCCGGCCCGCCCGGAAGCGGATCACGTTGTCCAGCAGCAGGTCGAGGCACCGTTCGTCGGTCCCGGCCGTGGCGTCGGCGCTGTGCGGGGTGATCAGCACGCCCGGTTCCGACCAGAGCGGTGACGACGGGGGCAGCGGTTCGGCGGCGAACACGTCCAGCGCCGCCCCGCCCAGCCGTCCGCCGCGCAGCGCGGCCACCAGCGCGGCCTCGTCCACGACCGGGCCGCGGCCCACGTTGACCAGCACGGCGCCCGGCCGCAGCAGCGCCAGTTCGGCGGTGCCGACGAGTCCCGCCGTCTCCTCGGTCAGCGGTACGGCGACCACGAGGACGTCGAGTCCGTGCAGGAACTCCGCCAGCCGCTCACGTCCGTGGACGGTACGCAGCCCCGGGAGCACGTCCTCGGAGTCCGGCCGGCCGGCCGTGCCGCGCCGGAAGCCCGTGACCCGGGCGCCGAAGGCGTCCAGGAGACGGGCGGTACGGCGGCCGATGTCGCCCAGGCCCAGCACCCCGGCCCGCCGGCCGCGCAGTTCGGCGGCGACGGGCACCTCCCACGTCCGCTCCCGCTGGGCCGCGAGGGTCCGGGGAAGCGCCTTGAGGTGGGCCAGCAGCACCGCCAGGACGTGTTCCGCGACCGCGCTGCCGTGCGTGCCGGCGCCGTTGGTGACCGTGAGGCCGGTCCTGGCCGCGTGCCGCAGCACCGCGGGCGGTACGCCCACGGCGGTGGTGTGCAGCCAGCGGCACTCCGGGCGGTCCGCGAGGAACGCGGCCACCTCGGCGTCGTCGCCCCGCCACAGGAGCGCGCCCGCGCAGGGACCGGACGCCGCCCGGTCACCCGGTCCCCCGTCGGTCAGCGGTCCCGGCCACAGCGCGGCGACCCGTTCGCCGGCCCGCGGCGGCAGCCCGAACAGCCGCAGACCGGCGTCCCGTTCCACGGCCGCCTAGCCGTGCGTCCCGGCGTGCCGGCGCACGCTGAGCGGGCGCATGTCGGTCCACACGGTGTCGATGTGCGACAGGCACTCCTCGCGCGTCCCGGACAGTCCCTCCGTACGCCAGCCCTCGGGCGGTGTGCGGTCGGCGGGCCATATCGAGTACTGCTCCTCGTCATTGAGGACGACCGCGAACCGCTCGGCTTTTTCCTGGTTTTCCATCACGGAGTTTCCTTTTCTCACTTCGTCCGGTGCCCGGAGACAAGAAACAGAGAACGTCCCATGAGCCTAGTCAATGCGTTCCCACCGTCGACAGCGCTGCGTCCGGGGTGCCGTCAGCGGATTGTTGAGGGCTTTCCGCGAAGCTCTGAGCGGTGCTGGTCCGGCCGTTCATTGACCCTGCGTCCCGGGTGTTCCTAGGGTTTTCGGTGGCTGGACGAAGCAGCGACGAGGCAGTGACGAAGCAGAGAGTCTGGGGCAACCGAATGGATCGCACCAAGCATGTGCTGGACACCTGCGCGGCCGGACTCCGCCGCCATCCCGCGGTGCTCGAGGCGGTGGGCGCCACGCTCGGCGACGGTGAGCCGGTCGTGTACGTGCTCGTCGCGCAGGGTCACTCCTTCGACGGGGAGGAGCTGCGCCGTCATCTCCGGCAGGGCGCCGGGCCCGTCCCGGAGGACGTCGCGCTCGTCCGGGTGCCGGAGCTGCCGCGCGCCGGGGACGGGTCGGTGGACATCGCCGGACTGCCCGTGTACGGCGTCCTCGGCGGTCTGCTGCCGCTGTGGCGGGAGGCGTTCGGGAACGACGGCATCGGCCCGGACGACGACTTCTTCGCGCTGGGCGGCTACTCGATGCTCGCCGTGCGGCTGGTCGGCCGGATCGCCGACCGCTACGGCGTCGACCTGCCGCTGGCCGACTTCTTCGACCTGCCGACCGTGCTGGACGTGGCGCACCGCCTGACCGCACTGGGGGCGAGCCCGACGGCACCCGCCGTGGCACCGCGCGCGGAGGACGAACTGAGCCTGGAGGACCTCCTCGCCGACGTCGACCGGCTCTCCGAGGAGCAGGCCCTCACCCTGCTGGGCCTGGAGAGTCCCCCGGCCGACGACACCGCACGCGGCTGACCGCCGGCACAGCCCGGCACCCGGACCGTCCCACGGAGAAGAGCATGTACCGGATAGATCTGACCGACGCCGACCGCGAACCGGTCGAAGCCCTCCTCGACGAGCTGCTGGCCGTACGGGCGGCCACCGACGAGGAGCTGCTCGACGCCGTGGCCCTGCGCGCGCAGGAGCTGCCGCGCCCGCTGCGGGCCCGGATGAACACCTTCCGCCTGCGGGAGCCCTCCGGCGGCTGCGTGATCGGCGGACTGCGCGTGGACGACGACCGGATCGGCCCGACACCGTCGCGGTGGGGCGAGGCCGACGCCGGCGGCCGCACCCGCCGCGAGGACCTCTTCCTGCTGATGTGCGCCTCGCTGCTGGGCGACCCCATCGCCTGGGCGACCCAGCAGGACGGGCGCCTGCTGCACGACGTCGTACCGATCGAGGGCCACGAGCACGCCCAGCTGAACTCCTCCACGGCCGAGCCGCTGACCTGGCACACCGAGGACGCGTTCCACCCCTACCGCGCCGAGTACGTCGGGCTCATGTGCCTGCGCAACCCGGACGCCGTGGAGACCACCTACGCGCTCTTCGACGATCTGCGGCTGGACGAGACGACCCGGCGCACGCTGGCCGGCCCGCACTACGTGATCCGTCCGGACCATTCCCACCAGCCGGAGAACCGCACGGCGCGCGGCGGCCCCGACGCGCCCGCGGACCTCCTGGAGCGCAGCATCCGCAGGATCGAGCGGCTCACCTCCGCGCCCGACCGGGTGCCGGTGCTGTTCGGCGACCCGCGCGCCCCCTACGGCCGCCTCGACCCGTACTTCATGGACCGGACCCCGGAGGATCCGGCGGCGGCCGCCGCGTTCGAGACCCTCGTCGGGGAGATCGACGCCCGGCTGACCGGTATCGCCCTGCGGCCGGGAGAGGTGCTCTTCATCGACAACTACAAGGCCGTGCACGGCAGGAACCCCTACCGGGCCCGCTACGACGGACACGACCGCTGGCTGCGCCGGGTCAACGTCGCGCGCGACCTGCGCAAGTCCCGGGACGCCCGGGTGAGCGCCGGCTCCCGGGTCATCTTCTGAGCTCTCCGCGTCCCCGTGCCCAGGCACCGGCGAAAGGCATGACCGCCCCATGAGGAAATACCGGCTGATGGTCCCGGGCCCCACTCCGACACCCCCCGACGTCACCGCCGCCGCGGTGCTCCCCGTCGAGGACGAGCGCACCCACGCCTACGCCGAGGTGTTCACCAGGGTCCTCGGCAACCTCCGGCGGACCCTGCGCACCCGCAACGACGTGCTGCTGTTCACCTCCAGCATGACCGGCGCGTTCGAAGGCACCCTGCAGAACCTGTTCGCGCCCGGCGACCGCGTCCTGGTCGCCTCCAACGGCGCGTTCGGTGAGCGCTGGATCCAGATGGCCACCGCGTTCGGGCTGGACGTCACCGAGGTGCGGCACGCCTGGGGCGAGCCGCTGGACCTGGCCCGGATCGCCGGGGCGGCCGCCCTGCCGGGCCTCAAGGCGGCGCTCGCCGTGCACTGCGAGACCTCGACCGCGATGGTCAACGACATCCGCGGGTTCGCCGCCGCGAGCGCGCCGCTGCTGACCGTGGTGGACTCGGCCTCCGGCGTCGGCGCCTGCGAGCTGCGCACCGACGACTGGGGTGTCGACGTCGTCGTCGGCGGCTGCCAGAAGGCGCTGATGACCCCGCCCGGCCTGGCGTTCACCAGCATCGGCGAGCGGGCCTGGGAGCAGCACCGGCACGCCCGGCTGCCGCGCTTCTACTTCGACTGGGACGAGACCCGCGAGGCGCTGCGCGCGGACGTCCCCCGTACTCCGTGGACCCCGGCGGTCTCCCTGATCAGCCAGCTCGACGTGGCGCTCCGGCAGATCCACGCCGAGGGCCTGGACAACGTGCTGGCCCGGCATGTGCGGCTCGGCCGGGTGGCCCGCGCGGGTGTGCGCGGGCTCGGGCTGCGGCTGTTCTCGCCGGACGAGGACCGCCACAGTGCCGTCACCGCCGCCGAGCTGCCCGCGGGCGTGGACGCGGGCGCGCTGGTGGACCTGCTGCTGGACCGGTACGCGCTGCAACTCGCCGGTGCCCAGGCCCCGCTGGACGGCCGTGTGCTGCGGATCGGGCACTGCGGCTTCATGGACGAGTTCGACGTGCTGACCGCGTTGTCCGCCGTCGAGCTGGGGCTGGCGCAGCTGGGCCATCCCGTGCGGCCCGGCGGCGGGGTGACCGCCGCGCTCGAGGTCCTGCACGGCCGGCCGGGGCCGCGCCCGGTGCCGGACCCGGGCGTGCGGGACCGGCAGCCGGTGCCGTGAGCGGCGACCCTCCGCCGCCGCACCGCCCGTCCGCACCCGGCACCCGCCGCACCGGCACCCGCACCCGCCTTGACCCCGCCCGCGCCCGCCTTCGCCCCACCCGGTATCCGCCCGGTGTCCGCCCCGCGTCCGCTCAGGACCCGTCACGGGAGCGCCGGGGAGCCGGTCCCCCTCATGAATCAGGAGCACGCCATGCATCTGCCACGCGCCGCCTTGGAGGACTGGATGCGTGACTTCTACTTCGACACCGCGATCGACCTGGGCAGCAGCGGCGTGCAGTGCTGGTCCCTCGGCGAGCTGCGGAGGCTGCTGGGCATCACCGCCGAGGAGCTGGACGGCATCGCGCTGGACGACAGTCCCTCCTACGGCGGCCCCGCCCTGCGCCGGGCGATCGCCGACCGGTTCGCGGCGGGCGACACGGACCGGGTGATGGCCACGCACGGTTCCACCGAGGCGATCTTCGTGGTGATGAACGCGCTGCTGTCCGCCGGCGACGAGGTCGTCGTGGTGGACCCGGCCTACCACTCGCTGACGTCCGTCGCCGAGGCGATCGGCTGCCGGCTGGTGCCGTGGCGGCTGCGTCCCGAGACCGGCTTCCGGCCCGACATCGGCGAACTGCGCGCCCTGGTGACCCCGCGCACCCGCATGATCGTCGCGAACTTCCCGCACAACCCCACCGGCGCCCACCTCACCCGTGAGCAGTTCGACGAGCTGCTCGCCCTCGTGGACGGCCATGACCTGCACCTGGTGTGGGACGCCGCGTTCGCCGAACTGGTCCACGGGCACGAGCCGTTGCCGGACCCCTCGACGCTCCACGACCGCTGTGTCGGCCTCGGCACCATGTCGAAGGCGTACGGGCTCCCGGGCACCCGCGTCGGCTGGTGCCTGGCGGCGCCGGAGATCCTGGCGCGTCTGGTGCCCCTGCGCGACGCCCTGACCATCTGTGTGTCGCCGCTCACCGAACATCTCGCCGCGCGCGCCCTCGACGGTGCCGACGTCCTGCTGGCCGACCGTCGCGCGCAGGCGTCGCGCAACCTCGAACGGCTGGAGGAATGGGCCGGGGACAACGCCGACCTGGTGTCGTGGACCCGGCCGTGGGGCGGTGTCACGGCCTTCCCCGCCTTCCCGGGTGTCGCCGACACCGAGGACCTCTGCCGGGAGCTGGGCCGCCGCCACGACGTCCTGCTGGTCCCCGGCTCCGGCTTCGGCCACCTCGACCGGGTGCGGCTGGGCTTCGGCGGCGCCGAGGACCGGTTCGCCGAGGGGCTGACCCGCCTGCGCAAGGCGCTCGCCGAACGGCGGGTGGCGTGCTGATGGAGGTCTCCGAGATCCTCGCGCGCCTGAGCGAACTGCCGCCGGAGCAAAGGGCTCTGGTGGAACGGACGCTGGCGGGACGGACGCTGCGCGAGCCGGACGGCGGCCCGCGGACCTGTGAGACCTCGGTGACCCAGCAGGGGCTGTGGCTCATCGACCGGATCTCCCCCGGCGACCGCCTCTACACGATCGGCTGGCGGCTGCGGCTGACCGGCCGTCTGGACACCGGCGCGCTGGCCACGGCGGTGGACACGCTCGTCGCCCGGCACGCCGCCCTGCGCACCACGTTCACCGACGAGGACGGCCGGCCGCTCCAGGTCGTGCAGCCCCGGTCCGGCGTCCCCGTGCCCGTGCCCGTGGACGACCTGCGCGCGCTGGAGGACGGGGAACGGGAGCGGCGCACGGACGCGATCTGCGCCGCCGAGGTCGCCCCCTTCGACCTCCGGAAGGGCCCGCTGGCCCGCTTCCGGCTGATCCGCCTGGCCGACGAGGAACACCTCCTCACGATGGTCGTCCACCACATCGTCTTCGACGCCGTCTCGGTGGACGTGGCCCTGCGCGACCTCTCCGGGGTCTACAACGCGCTCGTCGCGGGCGGGACGCCGCCGCGCACCCCGCCGCCGCCCCAGTACCCGGACTTCGCCCGCTGGCAGCGCCGTCACCTCACCGGTGACCGGCTGGACCGGCTGATCGGCCACTGGCGCGGGGAGCTGGAGGGCGCGCCGGGGCTGCTCGCCCTGCCCGCCCTGCGGCCCCGGCCCGCCGAGCAGTCGCACGCTGGGGCCGAGTACACCGCCGTCCTCCCGGCCCGACTGGCCGAAGGGCTGCGCGCGCTGGCCCGCGGCGAGCGCTGCACCCTGTACACGGTCCTGCTGGCCGCCTTCCAGGTGGTGCTGTCCCGCTACAGCGGCCAGCGGGACCTCAGTGTGGGGACCGTCGTGCACGGCCGGGTCCGCGGCGAGTTCGAGCAGATGGTCGGCTACTTCGTCAACACGCTGGTGCTGCGCGCCGACCTGTCCGGCGACCCGGGCTTCCGGGAGCACCTGCGCCGTACCCGGTCCACGTTCCTGTCCGCCTACGACCACCAGGCGCTGCCGTTCGACCGGCTGGTGGAGGAGCTGGCGCCGCACCGCGGGCTCAGCCACAACCCGCTCGTCCAGGTCGTGTTCGAGTCGCACGACGAGGACGAGTGGCAGCGGCGGACGCAGTTCACCGGGCTGACGACGGGACAGCTCCTGCCCATCGAGCTCGGCCGCTCGAAGTTCGACCTGAACGTGTCGGCCGTCGAGCGTGACGGCACCATCGACGTGACCGTGGAGTACGCCACGGACCTCTTCGACGCGGCGGGCGTCGCCCGGCTGGTGGCGCACTACCGGCGGCTCCTGGAGAGCGTCGTGGCGCGGCCCGACGCTCCCGTGGGCGAGCTGGACATGCTGCTCCCGCACGAGCACGCGCTGTTCGCCGCGCGGCCGGCGCAACCGCCCGCTCCGGCCTGTCCGCACGACCTGGTCCACCGGCAGGCGGCGGCGACGCCCCTGGCCCCGGCCGTCTCGGACGGCGGACGTGAGGTGTCCTACCGGGACCTCGACACCGGCGCCGAGCGGCTGGCGCGCCGGCTGGCCGCGCACGGCGTCGCCCCGGAGACGGTCGTGGCCGTGGCGCTGCCGGCGTCGCCGGACCAGGTGCGGGCCGTGCTGGCGGTCCTCAGGGCGGGCGGGGTGTGCCTGCCGCTCGATCCCGGGGCGTCCCCGGACTCGCTCGCCGCCGTACTGGCCGACGCGCGTCCCGCGCTGGTGATCACCGGCCGGACGGCACCCCGCGCGCTGCGGGACGGCGCGGCCGTCCTCGCCCTCGACGACCTCGACGCCCTCGGCGTCGACGAGGATCTCGTGGGCGCCGCGCTCCCCGGCCGGGTCCCGGTCGGCGGGGCCGCCTTCCTGCTGTACACCGGCTCGGACGACGGGCCGCCGCGCGGTGTCCTGCTCACGCACGCCGGCCTCGCGAACGCGTTCCGCCACGCGGCCGCCGCGCTGTCCGTCACCCGGGACGACACGGTCGCGGGGCACGGCGCCCCGGGCACCGCCCTCGCCCTGTTCGAGACCTTCACGGCGCTGACCGCCGGCGCCCGGCTGGTGCCGCGGCCCGGTGACACGCCCGGCGGCGGCCTCCTCACCGCGACCGGTCCAAAAACCGGCGAGCGGGCCCTCGCGCTCAGGGAAGACGCCCTGTTCGGCGGGGACGACGGCCGCCCGGTGACCGCGGGGTACGGCCCGACCGAGACCTCCGTCCTCTCGCTCGTCGCCGCCGGCCGGGCGGACCCGGCCGGCCGGCTCCCGGGCGGCGCCGTCCCGGGCGTCCACGCCCGGGTGCTCGACGCGGACCTGCGCAGGCTGCCGCCGGGCGCCCACGGCGAGCTGTACATCGGCGGCGCGGGCCTGGCCCGGGGCTACCACCACGGCCCCGCCCGCACCGCGGCACGGTTCCTCCCGGACCCGTACGGGCCGCCCGGGGCACGGATGTTCCGCACCGGTGACCTCGCCCGTCTGGACGACGAGGGACGGGTCGTCGTGCTCGGCCGCGCCGGCCACCGGGTCCCGGTGCGCGGGCTGCCCCTGGAACCCGGTGCCGTCGAGGCCGTGCTGTCGGCCCACCCGGACGTGGCCCGCGTGGCGGTGTCCGTGCCCGGCACCGCCGACGGGCCCCGCCCGGTGGCGCATGTGGTGGCGGCCTGGGGCGTGGTGCCGGACCCGCAGCGGCTGCGCCGGTACGTGGCGGACCGCCTCGCCGCCCATATGGTGCCCGCCGCGGTCCTGGTGACCGACCGGCTGCCCACCGCGCCGGACGGCCGCCTCCACCGTGCCGCCCTCCCCGTGCCCGGCCCCGCGGGAGGTGCCGGGCGGGAACCCGGGACGGCCCGCGAAGCCGTGCTGCGCGAGCTGTTCGCCGACGTCCTCGGTGTGCCGTCGGTCGCCCTCGACGACGACTTCTTCGACATCGGCGGCCACTCCATGCTGGCCGCCCGGCTGATCGCCCGGGTGAGCGACGCCCTCGGCGTCGAGATGGGGCTGCGGACGCTGTTCGAGGCGCCGACGGTGGCGGAACTGGCCCGCGCGCTGGGACACACCGACGAGCGGTCCGGCGGGGACGACCTCGACGTCGTCCTGCCGCTGCGGCCCACCGGCGACGGCACCCCCGTGTTCTGTGTCCATCCCGGGATGGGCCTCGGCTGGTCGTTCGCCGGTCTGGTCCGCCATCTGCATCCCCGGCACCCGGTGTACGCGCTCCAGTCGCCCGGCCTGGCCGAGGGCGCGGCGGCCGTCCCGGAGACCGTCGAGGAGACGGCCGACATCTATCTGCGGCACATCCGCAAGGTCGCGCCGCACGGCCCGTACCACCTCGTCGGCTGGTCCTCGGGCGGCCTCATCGCCCACGCCGCCGCCGTCCGGCTGCGCGAACAGGGCGAACCGGTCGGCGTGGTGGCGGTCCTCGACGGCTACCCGCTGGCCGGCCGCGCCGCGGCCCTGCCCGGCCGGGAGGAGGAACTGGCCGACCTCCGGCTGGAGACGGCCGGCCTGGAGGTCGGCGAGGAACTGCGGTCCCGGCTCACCGACGTCTACACGGCCGTGGCCCGGGGAGCACGCCGGCACGTCCCGCGGCGCTACGACGGCGACCTGGTGCACGTCGCCGCCGCCGACCGGCGCGACGGCGGGGCCTTCGTGCCCGACCTGTGGCTGCCCTACGTCGGCGGCACGCTGGTGCGGCACGTGGCGGACTGCACCCACGAGGAGATGACCCGGCCGGAGATCCTCGCGCACATCGGCCCGCGGCTGGCGGAGCACCTCGACCGCGCGGACCGCTTCGACGGAGCGACCCGGTGAGCCGGGCGCACGACCCCATCGACCGGAGGCAGCCACCGTGGCAGGCAAGCCCTACGTTCTGACCGGCACCGACCCGGACAAGGCGTCCTGGCGCGTCCTGCTGGTCCCGCACTCCGGGGCCGGAGCGTCCAACGGCCGTGTCCTGAGCCCGCATCTGCCGCCAGACTGGCTCCTGGCGACGGCCCGGCTGCCGGGCCGCGAGTCCCGGGTCCGTGAACCGGTCGGCGACCTGGCCTCGCTCGCCGCCGACGTGGCGGCCACCGCCCGCGCCCTGCCCGGCACGGCGCCGCTGCTGGTCGTCGGGGTGTGCGCCGGCGCGGTCGTCGCCCTGGAGGCGGCGCGCCTGCTCCAGGCCACCGACCCGGGTCTGGTGGCCGGACTCGTCGCCGTCTCCTACTGGTCGGTGGACCGTCCGCCGCACACCACGCGGCTGCTGCCCGACGGCGACGACCCGGAGGAACTCATGGCCGCGGTACGCGGCTTCGGCTACGTCCCGGAGCACGTCGCCGAGGAGGACATGGCCCGCACCTATCTGCCGCTCATCGTCGCGGACATGCGGGCCGTGCAGGACCACCGCAGCGGGCCCGACCCGGTGCTCACCGCTCCCCTGCTGGTGGTCTCCGGCCACGACGACCCGCTGTGCCCGCCCGAACGGGTGGCCGGCTGGGAGCCCTTCGCCGAGCGGACCCGGCAGGCCCGTGTCCCGGGCGGACACATGCTGCTGGTCGAACGCCCGGCGGAACTGGCCGGGACGATCGCGAAGAACCTGGACCACTTCCGGTGAGCCCGGCCGCACACCGCGGAGCGGCGCCCACGGCGCCGTACGACGCCACACGACGAGAAAGGTGCACGGTGATGGATGCGACCGAGGCAGCGGCCGAGGGGCGGCTCGACCTCCGCCTCCTGCGGCAGTGGGAGCGTGAACCCGATCTGCCCGCGCTGGTGCGGGGCGACGACGTCGTCACGGCGGGCCGGCTCAGGGAGCGCGTGCTGGAGCTGGCCGGGGCACTGCGCGAGCGGGGGGTGGGCGCGGGCGACCTGGTCGCGGTCTACCAGCCGCGGTCGGTCGAGTTCGTGGTGTCCGTGCTCGCCGTGGTGTTCGCCGGCGCGGCCCACGTCGCCTTCGACCCCGGCGACCCGCCCGAGCGGACCCGCCACGAGATCGAGGACTGCGCCCCGCGTCTCGTCGTCACCACCGAGGAGGGCGCGGCCCGGCTCGCCGCGCCGGTACCGGTCCTGACCGCCGGCGCCCACCGCCCGGCCGCCGCCGCGCCGTGGCGGCCGGACGGCACACCCGACGCGCCCGCCGTCGTGCTGTTCACCTCGGGATCCACCGGCCGTCCCAAGGCCTCCGTCATCAGCCATGCCGCCGTGGCCTCCCGGATGGACGCCTTCCAGAGCGGCCACCCGATGGGCCCGGGCGACCGCGTGCTGCACCACACGACCTGCACCTTCGACCTCTACCTCGCCGAGCTGTACTGGCCGCTGCTGGTCGGCGCGGCCGTGGTGATCGCCGAGCCGGGGCGGCAGCGCGACGCGGCCCACCTCGCCGGGCTGATCCGTGACGCCGGGGTCACCACGTTCTGCTGCGTCCCGTCGCTGCTGGAGCTGTTCCTCCTGAGCCGCGACCCCGCCGAACGCTACGACGGACTCCGGTACGTCATCGCGGGCGGCGAGGCCCTCCACCCGGACCTGGTCCGGCGTTTCCACGCCCGCTCCACCGCGTCGCTGACCAACATCTACGGGCCCAGCGAGTGCACGGTCTTCGCCACCGCGTGGACCTGCCCGCGCGATCCCGACCCCGACCTGGTGCTCATCGGCCCCGAGGTGCCCGGCGCGACCGTGCTCCTGCTCGACGAGCACCGCGTCCCGGTGCCTGAGGGGCAGCCGGGCGAGGTGTACATCGGCGGCGTGGGCGTGGCCGACGGGTACCTCGGCCGCCCGGAGCTGACGGCGGAACGCTTCGTCACCGGCGTACCCGGCGCCGAGGGCCGGCTGTACCGCACCGGGGACCTGGCGCGCCGGCACCCGGACGGCGCGCTGGAGTTCCTGGGCCGGATCGACCACCAGGTCAAGATCCGCGGGGTACGGGTGGAGACCGGCGAGATCGAGGCGACGGCCCTGCGCTGTCCCGGGGTGCGCCAGGCGGCGGTGGTCGCGGCGGGCGACGGGAGCGACAAGCGGCTGTACGCCTTCGTCGTACCGGAACCGGACGCCGATCCCGCGGCGCTGCCCGCCCAGGTGCGCGAACGGCTGCGGGAGTGGCTCCCGCAGGCCATGCTGCCGTCCGCCGTCGCCGTCCTCGACGTCCTGCCCCTGACGCGGAACGGCAAGCTCGACCGGGAGGCGCTGTCCGAGCGGGCCCTGGCCGAACGCCCCGCCCCGTCCGCCCCGGTCCCGGCACCGGCCGACCTGTCCACCGCCGGCGGTATGGAGGACCTGGTGACCGGGATCTGGCGCACGGTGCTGGGCGTGCCCCGCCTCGCCCGGGACGAGGACTTCTTCGACATCGGCGGGGACTCCTTCCGCGCGGTCCAGGTGATGGGTGCCGTGCAGGACGCCCTCGGCCGCAAGGTCCCGCTCGACGTCCTGCTGCTGCGGCCCACGGTCGAGACGTTCTCGGCCGGGCTGCTGGCGCTGACCCGGGACGGCGGGCCCGCCCGCTGACCGACCCCCCTCCCGTCGTCCGTCCTCCCGAACAGACCGGAGCACAGCCATGGCCACCTCATCCGACCTGGACTGCCTGATCATCGGCTACAACGACGTGCCGTTCTCCCAGCAGTGGAACCGGGTCAGCAACCGCGGCCCGCGCGATCCCGAGCGCCTCATGTTCATGCGCGACCACCTGCTGTTCGACGGCGAACGGCTCCCCTACATGGACGTCATGAACAAGGTGCTGCACCGGGCGGGCAAGATGACCCCGGACGTCTACATCCACGGCAGCGAGACGCCCAACCTGGCCGCCCACTACCTGGCCAGCTTCCTGATCAGGCACGGCTTCTCGGCGGAGTGCAGCAGTCTCTTCGGCTGCGAGCAGGACCGTATCCGGGACATCCTGCTGACCCGCCGCCCGCGCGTGGTGGCGATCACCACGACCTACTACATCATCCCCAACCCGGTCGTGGAGATCACCCGCTTCATCCGCGAGGTGCTGCCCGGGACGACCATCGTGGTCGGCGGTCCCCTGGTGGGCAATCTCCTCAAGGACCTCGAACGGGAGGAGCTGTCGGAGGTCCTGTCCTGGATGGACGCCGACGTCTACATCAACGAGTCCCAGGGCGAGTGGACCCTCGCCCAGGTCGCCGCGGCGCTGCGCGAGGGCGGCGACCTCAAGGACGTGCCGAACCTCCTGCTGCCCACCGGCTCCGGCGACTTCAGACTCACCCGCATCCAGGCCGAGGCCAACGTCCTCGACGAGTGCGCCGTCGACTGGTCGCTGTTCGGCGGCGGCCTCGGACCGACCGTCCACACCCGCACCGCCCGCAGCTGCGCCTTCAAGTGCAGCTTCTGCGACTACCCGATCCGCGCGGGGGCGCTGACCCTCGCCAGTGTGGAGACCGTGGAGCACGAGCTGCGGCAGCTCGACCGGATGGGCGTCAAGCAGATGGTGTTCATCGACGACACCTTCAACGTGCCCGGACCCCGGTTCAAGGAACTGTGCCGGATGATGGCGCGCAACGACTTCGGGTTCCAGTGGTACTCCTTCTTCCGCGCGGGCACCGCCCGCGACGAGGAGACGTACAACCTGATGGCGGAGAGCAAGTGCCGCGCGGTCTTCCTCGGCATCGAGGCCGGCGACGACGGCATCCTGCGCAACATGTCGAAGGTGGCCACGCTGGACCGCTACCGGGTCGGCATCGAGCGGCTGCACGCGCGCGGCATCGACACCTTCGCCTCCTTCATCTCCGGGTTCCCGGGCGAGACGGAGAAGACCGTCCAGAACACCATCGACTTCATCAACGAGGTCGGCCCGACGTTCTGGCGGACGGAACCGTGGTGGTACAACCACCGCGCACCGGTGCAGAAGCAGGCGGCCGAATTCGGCCTGACCGGCCGGGAGTACGACTGGCGGCACAACACGATGGACATCGACGGCGCCGTGGACGCCTGCCACGCCCTGTTCGACCAGGTGACCAACTCGCTGTGGATGCCGGGCTACAACTTCGACTTCTGGGCGCTGCCCTATCTGCTGGGCAAGGGCCTGGAGATGCCGGACATCATCGAGTTCCACAAGCTGGCCCGGCAGATCATGGAGTTCAACGACCGCACGGACACCGGCCCGGCGCCGGAACTCATCGACCGGATGTACCACGTGTTCGACAACGCGCCGCAGATCACGGGGAAGTTCCGCCCGCCGGCCGGCCGGGAGCCCGTGCCCGCCCTCGCCCTCCGGTCCTGAACGCCCCGGGCCCGCCCCCGCACTGATCCCCGCACGGGCCGACCCCGCCCCACGTCCCACGGGCCCACCCCGCCCGGTCCCCCGACGGGCCCACCCGGCCCGGAAGTCCCGGGGGCGCGCCGTGTCCGAACGCCGCGACGCGCCCCCGCGCCCACCCCCACCCTCATCCCACCCCGCCCCGCCCACGTCAGTCCGCAAGCGTCAGACCACAAGGACGGAACCCCATGACCGCGCCCCAAGACCTGCTCACGCCGGGGGTGTCCCCGACCATGTCCGGCCAGAGCGCCGGCGTGCACGACGTCTTCGCCCGGCGGGCCCGCGAGCACCCCGGGGCCGTCGCCGTCGTCCCGGTGACGGACCCGGACCTTCCCGAGGACCGCGCCGGGCAACTGACGTACGCCGAACTCGACTCCCTCGCCAACCAGTTGGCTCACCGGCTGATCGGCATGGGCGTGGGCACCGAGACCCGGGTCGGTGTCTGTGCCGAGCCGTCCGCGCGGCTCGCGGTGGCCCTGCTGGGCATCATGAAGGCGGGCGCGGCCTTCGTGCCGCTCGACCCGGAGTACCCGGCCGCACGGCTGAGCCACCTGCTGGAGCACTCCGGCGCCGACGTCGTCGTCGCCCAGCCCGAGACGGCCGGCCGGATCCCGCCGGCCGGCACCGCGCCGCTGCTGCTCGACGAGGCGTTCACCCAGCTCGCCGGACTGCCCGTGACGCCACCGCCGACCGTGGTGAGCCCGGACGGCATCGCCGCTGTCATCTACACCTCGGGTTCCACGGGCACGCCCAAGGGCGTCCTGATCACGCACCGCGGACTGACCAACCTCGCCCGGGCCGCGGCCGGCACCTTCGGCCTCGGCCCCGGTGACCGGTTCCTCCAGCTCGCCTCCGTCAGCTTCTCGGCGGCCCTGGAGGAGATCTTCCCCCCGCTGCTCGGCGGAGCGACCCTGCTCATGGCCGGTTACCGGCGCGCGCTGCCGACCGTCGGCCACTTCCTGCGGGTCCTGGAACGCTACTCCGTCACCGGGTTCGAGATCACCACCGCCTACTGGCACCAGCTGGGCGACGAACTCGCCGAGTCCGGGCTGCGGTTGCCGGCATCGGTACGGTTCGTGGTGATGGGCGGCGACCGCGTCCGGCCCGACCGGGTGCTGTCCTGGCGGGAGTCCGGCGTCCCGCTCGTCCACGTCTACGGCCCCACCGAATCGACCGCCACCGCCACCTATCACCACTCCGGCCGCACCGCGCCCCGCGCGGACGGGACGCTGCCGATCGGCACGGCCATCGACAACACCGCCGTACGCCTCCTGGACGGCGATCTGCTGCCCGTGGCCGGCGGCGAGGCCGGTGAGGTGTTCGTCGCCGGACAGGCCCTGGCCCGCGGGTACCACCGCTCGCCCGGCGAGACCGCGGCCCGGTTCCTGCCCGATCCGCACGGCCGCGCGGGCGGGCGCATGTACCGGACCGGGGACCTGGCGCGCCTTCTCCCCGACGGCCAGCTGGAGTTCCTCGGCCGCACCGACAACCAGGTGAAGATCCGCGGGTTCCGGGTCGAGCCGGGCGAGATCGAGTCCGTCCTCCAGCAGCATCCCGCCGTACGCCAGGCCCTGGTCACCGTGGAACGGCGGGACGACGGCAGTGAGAACGCCGTCCTGCGCGCCCACGTCACACCGGCGGCCGGTGAGGACCCGGCCCGGCCGGACGACCCTCGCGGCAGGCAACTGCACGCCTATCTGGCCGGGTTGCTGCCGCCGTACATGGTGCCGTCCACGGTCACCGTGCTGGACGCGATCCCGCTGACCGCGCACGGCAAGGTCGACTTCGCGGCGCTGCCGTCCGGCGCGGCCGACGCACCGGGCGGCGCGGCCGCCGGACGTCCGCTGCGGCCCGGCACGGAGGCGGACCTCGCCGCCGTCTGGCGGTCGGTCCTCAAGCTCGGACACGTCGGCCCGGAGGACGAGTTCCTGGCACTCGGCGGCAACTCCCTCCAGGCGGTGAAGATCGCGGCGCGTCTGCACCGCGAACTCGGCCTGGACATCCTGCCGAACGACCTGCTGGCCTCCCGGACCGTCGCCCAGCTCGCCGCGCTCGTCGACGGCAGGAGGACCGACGGACGGCTCGCGTCGGAGGCCGCCCGGATCGCCGGCGCGGTCGAGACCCGGGAACTGGCCCAGTGGTCGCGCAAACGCGCGGCCGTCGAGGCATCCCTGGCCCGGTACGCCGGGGGCCGCCGCGCCGCGCCGATCTCGCCCTCCCAGCAGGGCCTGTACGTCCTCAGCAAGCTCACCCCGGGCATCCCGCTCTACAACGAAGCCTGGCAGTGCCGGCTGACCGGGCGCCTGGACCGCGACGCCTTCGACCGCGCGATCGGGGAGATCGGGCGCCGGCACGAGTCGCTGCGGACCTCCTTCGGTCTGCTCGCCGGGAACCCCGTCCAGTTCGTCGCCCCGGACGCGGACATCCCGGTGCGGTACGCCGATGTCACGGGCCGCCCGCAGGACGTGACGGCCCTGCGCGAGGCGGAGATCCGCGAACCGGTCGACCCGGCCGCGCCGCCCCTGCTGCGGGTACTGGTCCTGTCCCTGTCCGAGACCGAGCACATCGCCGTGTTCACCGCCCACCACCTCATCGTCGACTTCGTCTCCGTCGATGTCTTCATGGACGAACTCGCCGCCTGCTACACGGCGTTCCGCACCGGCAGCGAACCGGACCTGCCCGCGCCGTCCCTCCAGTACGGCGACTACGCACTGTGGCAGCGCAGCCATCTGCGGGGCGAGAACCTCGACCGGCTGACGGGCTACTGGCGGGAACAACTGGCCGATCCGGAACCGGAACCGCTGGACCTCGGCTTCGACCGCCCGGCCACCGAGACCGCCGACCACCGGGGCGGCCGGCTGGCCGTGGACCTGCCCGCGGAGCTGCGGGACGCCGTGCACGCCCTGGCCAGACGTGAGGGCGTCACCCCGTTCATGGTGCTGCTGGCCTGCTTCTACGTACTGCTGCACCTGCGGTCGGGCAGTACGGACCTGTGCGTCGGCACACCGGTCGCCAACCGCGGCGGCCCCGGTACCGACCGGCTGATCGGCTGCGTCAACAACACCGTCGTCCTGCGCCGGCAGGTCGTGCCGGGCGTCCCCTTCCGCGACCTGCTGGCCCGGGTACGGGACACCTGCCTCGGCGCGTACGAGCACCAGGCGCTGCCCTTCGACCAGTTGGTGGAGAAACTGGGCCCGCGCCGGCACCCCGGCCGCAGCCCCTACTTCCAAGTACTGTTCGCCCTCGAGGACGAGAAGGCGCTGGAGCGCACCTTCCCGGGCCTGACCCTCGACCAGAACGTCATCCTGCCGACCGGCTGTGCCAAGTTCGAGCTGGTCTGCGTGGTCGAGGACCACGGCGACCGGCTGGAGGTCGGACTCACCTACCGTACGGGCCTGTTCGACGCCGGCACCGCGCAGGACCTGGCCGGCGCCTACGAACGGCTGCTCACGCGGTACACCGCCGATCCGGACCGGCCCGTCGGCAAGGCGGCGGCCCCCGGGGACGGCGGCGCACACCCCACACCCCCCGGCACCACCGTGGAGAAACGATGACATCCGAGGCGACCGCCGCACCGGACCGCCCGGCCCGGGACCGCCCCGTGGCCGAACTGGTCCGCAACACCGCGTACTGGCGGTGGGTGACGGCCACCATGCTGCACCGGCTCCCGCCCATCATGGGACCGATCGCGCTGACCCTGGCCAGCACGCACTACCTGGGCAGTCCCGCCGCGGGCGGGCTGCTGGCCGGCGTCGCCACCCTGCCCTGCATCCTGGCCGCGCCGCTGTTCAGCCGGCTGCTGGAGAGACTGGGCCGCGAACGCTGGACCCCGCGCACCCTGGCGGTGGGCGGGTCGGCCCGGCTCGCCGTGGCCGCCGGCTTCGTCACCCACGCCCCGGTCTGGGCCCTGTTCGTCCTGTCCCTCGTCGGCAACATGGCCACGTTCGGCGTCGGCGGCGCCATCCGCACCCTGCTGCGCACCACCGTCCCGCGGCGGCTCATCGGCTCGGCACTCTCACTGGACGCGGTCCTCGTCGAACTCGTCGTCGTCGGGGCACCCTTCGTGGTGGTGCTCTGCGCCCTCCTCGGCCCCGCCTACGCCCTGGCCGCCATGGGCGCGGCGATGCTGGCGAACGCGCTGCTGCTGTGGCCCCGGCCGAAACCGGTGCGGGAGAGCGAACCGGAGGAGGCCGCGGCCGGCACCGGCGAGGACGACGGGATCGCACCCGACGTACCGGACTCCGCCGGCCTCTGGCGCAACCCCGCCTTCCTGTTCTGGGCCCTGGTCACGATGGCCTTCGGTCACTTCCTGGGAACCGCCGAGGTGGGCGCGCTGCCCAGGGTGGCGCTCGACGGCGGCGGAGCGGGCGAGGCCGCGGTCCTCACCGGTGTGCTCGGCGCGGTCAGCGCCCTGGCGGGCCTCTGCTACGCCTGGTACGCGACCCGGATCGGCGTCGGGCTCACGGTGCGCGCCGTCGCGCTGCTGCTCACGATGACGGCGGCCACCCTGGTGATCGCGACCGTCCCGGGGTGGTGGGGACTGGTCACGGGATTCGCCCTGCTGGGGTCGTGCGCCGCGCCGCTGAACTCCGTGATGACGGAGGCGCCCGGCTATGTGATCCCGCACTCCCGGATGCCGGAGGGCTTCAGTGTGCTCGTCGCCGCGCAGAGCATCGGCTACTCGCTGGCCGGCGGCCTCCTGGCCGTGGTGAGCGTCCGCCACATGCTGCTGCTGGGTCCCGCGACGGCGGTCGTCGCGCTGGCCGGCGCGGTGCTGCTGCGGCCCGCGCGGGTGTCAGCGGCCCTCGCCGCGGCCTCGCGGTGACGCCGTGCGGTGACAGGGTCCCGGAACGACGGAGCCGGTGGCCCGCCCCCTCGGGGTACCTGGACCTGGCGGTCCACGCCGGCGACCGCACCGGCTGCGGCCACGTCGCCGAACTCACCCTGCACAGACCGCTGGTGATCCCGGACGAGG
>NZ_JBEYWE010000031.1:0-97017 GCF_040644295.1 Streptomyces sp. NPDC047000 | reverse complement strand
AGCCCCAACGAATACGAACGCCGACACCACGCCGCTAAGCTCACGCTCGCCGCGTGATCAAAGACCGCGTGCCCACCATCTTGGGGGAAGGCCCGACCCCCCAAACGACGCTTCCGCTGCGGAGAGTGCGATGCCAGGATGCGGCCATGCGGATTGGTGTCGTGACCTCCTGGACGGCTCGTCTTTGCGCCACGGTCGGCGGCATCGCGCTCGCCCCGGTCCTTCTCGTGGCTGGCGGCCCTCTCCTCCGCTGCTACTTGCGGTACGTCTACAGTGACAGAGGTCCAGGGCTTGTGGACAAGGAACGTGGCTGGGTGAACCCCGGTTGGTACGTCGTCAACAACGTGGTCGTGCGACGTCTGATCTGGCCTTCAGAGCAAGTGATGGCCACGCTTGATCGCGGACGACCGAGATGGCATCGCCAGGACGGTTCTTGAGCGCGGTCTGCAGCTTCTCGGACGGGTGACCATCTCGACGCGAACTACGGGCCGGAAGATTGCTGGGTCCGGCCTACAGCAGTACTGGAGGCACTCCGACCCGGGACTGACGCTCAAGGTGTACGCACACCTCATGCCCAGTAGCCGGGACCCTGTCCGAAAGGCTCTCGGTCAGGCACTCCGGCCGCCGCAGGACCCGCCGCGCTGAGGGCCCACAGTGGGCCCAGACCGCGAAAATGCCCCCGACCCGCACCGTATGCGCAGGTCGGGGGCATGATCACGAAACCTACTTCTTCTTGCCCTGGGTCTTGCCCGGGATCTTGGTGACCTGCGTTTTCGCTGCTCAGGTGCGGTGGGCTCGTGCGCCGGGTGGTCGTCGTTGGTCGTCATTGGCCACTGTCGAGCGGCCTCGGACGGCCCAGGGACGGCCCAGCTTTGGTGCCCTCTCCTGACGGCCGGCACTTCGATATGACCCGTCTGAACCTCAGCCGACGACAGTCAGCCACGATGGCGGGTGTGCCGACCGACCACGCACGCGTATGCCCGCTGCACCCCCACCGGTCTCAGCCACGCTGCCAATGCCGTCGACCAGAGTGAGCCACGACGACCGGGCCGCTACGACGGTGCTGTGCCATCAGCTTGGGAAGCTGCGGGCATTTGAGGCCGGTTCGGTCACTGACGTGGGCGAACGCTCGGTTCGTGCTTCTTCTGGGCTCAGCCCCTTTCACTGTTGTTCCCCGCTGCTCCCCGCTCGTTCTGGTGCGGTAGTGGTGCAGAGCTGCGGCAACCAGGAGGCCATCAGGCGGGCACGTGCCATTCATCGCGGGGAGACCCGTGAGGGCCGGTGTCGGTCGCTGGCGGTTGCTGGGGTTGCTGTACTCCATTGCTGTACAGCAACGGCTACCAGTCCCGCCAGTCATCCGTGATCTCGGTGCGGCTGATGCCTCGCCTCGCTGCCAGAGCAGGGACATCGATGCCGTGTTCCGTCAGGGTCTGGTCGATGTAGAGGCACAGTTCCTCGCGCTCTTCGGTCTCGTAGCCGGCGCCGTCGTGGTCTTCGTTGATCTCATTCAGTGCCAGCACGACACGCTTGATCACCTCGAAGATCTGCTCGTCGTCCTGGTCGCGGAGCGGGTCCGCCTCCGACTCGAACGCGTGCAGTGCCGCGTCAGTCGCCGCCAGCAGTGACACAGGGAAGAGCTCCGGCAGGAAGGCATCGCTCGGGGCCCGTGTCCCGGCGGCGAGTTCGGTCGCCTCTTCGTCCACGCGGACCCGCCAACGTGCTGATGGTCTGATTGCCATGCCTGGACCGTAGGCCCAGGCTCTGACAGTGCCGTCAGGGTGCACGCTTTCCAACTGTGGTGGTGGGGCGGCGGGTGTTGTCCGAGGGCGTTCAGCTGCGTTCATTGGTGGCCGGTCGTCTGGGCGGCTACCGCCTCCGGTCCCGTCTGAACGGCCGTGAACGGCGCTGAATGAGACGGAAACTGAGACGGCCCGGCCTGTGACCGAGCCGTCTGACGGGGTGGCGTGACCTTCTGATCCGTAGCTCTGTAGAGATCGGTCATTGGAGGTCTTACAGGCTGCGGAGAGGGTCGTGAGGGCCTGTGCGGGTCGCTGACGGTCGCTGGGGTTGCTGTACTTGGCTGCTGTACCGCAGGATCGCCGGGTGTCCCGTCTGATCGGCCTGCACACCGCCGACCCGTGCCCTCGCTGCGCCGACGAAGCAGTCCGTCTGGGCACTCCGCCCTGTGCCGCCAGCCCCGCTGAGGTCGGGTACACGTGCGACCGCTGCGGCCACGTCTGGTCTCGTTCGATCGAGACGGACTTGGCGGTCTACGACACCGTCCGGGCGGATCTTCCCGACGCGACGCTTTACGGGACGGTCTGGGGCCTGGAGGGCGACCGCGTGTTGCTCCGCGGGCCGGGTGGTGATTGGCACCGGTGGGTCGAGCACTGGCGAGTCATCCTCTACTGACCATCTCCTGTTTGCGCCTCAGCCGACGACAGTCAGCCACGACGGCGGGTCAGCCGACCGCGCAGGCGCGTGTGTGTCTCGCTGCACCCCCACCGACCTCCGCCACGCTGCCCGTGTCGTCGATCAGAGCAAGCCACGACGGCCGGTACGTGAGGACGGGGCCTGAGCCCTCAGCTTGGGAAGCTCGGGTCATCTAGGGAAAGTTGGGCGTCTGACCTGCGGGGGAGTGTCCTAACGCACCGTCGGTGCCGATGTCCCGGTGCCCGTCATTCCCCGTGGCTCCCCGCCCAACCTGGCACGGGTCTGGCACGGAGGCTTTTCCATCATCGGTCTGAGCTGGCCAGATGCAGGGTGAGGACGGCCTGGACGAGGCTGGTGACCCGGGTGGTCGAGCACCGGAGCTTGCGCAGGAGCCGCCAGGACTTGAGGGTGGCCATGGCCTGCTCGACGAGGGCGCGGATCTTCGCGTGGGACCGGTTCACCGCCTGCTGCCCGGTGGAGAGGGTCTCCCACCGGCCCCAGCACGGGGTGCGGACCGTACCGCCGGCACCTCGGTAGCCCTTGTCGGCCCAGCACGGGATGTCGGCCGCGGTGAGGGCGTCGACGATGCCGTGTTCGCGGGCTGCGCGGATGTCGTGGACGGCGCCGGGCAAGGCCGGTGAGGCCCACAGCAGTCGGCCGAAGGGATCGGTGACGACCTGCACGTTCATCCCGTGTCTCTTGTGCTTGCCCGAGTAGTAGGGCCGGTCCGCGGCGATCCGGTCGATCGGCAGCAGGGTCCCGTCCAGCAGCACGAACGCCTTCGAGGATGCCGTCCGGACCGCATCCGCAAGGGTGGGCGCGAGAGCGGCCAGGACCTCGACGGCCTCGGTGATGTACCGGTACGCGGTCGTGGTCCCGATGCCGAACCCCGCCGCGAGCTGGGCATACGGGTGACCGTTGCGGAGATGGACAAGAGTGAGCAGGGCCTGCCGACCGGCGCTCAGGCGCCGCCAGCGGGTACCGAGTTCGTGGCGGCGCTGACGGAGCTTGGCGGACAGGAATCGCAGGGCAGAACTGGACACGTCGACGCCCGACGGGTAGACAAGCACACGAAGCCTCTGGTGGAGACGGATTTCTTGGTCGAAAACCCATCTACCAGGGGCTTCACCTGTCTGTCAGCCCAACTGCCTCACCAGCCAGACAGGTTGGAAAGAGCTCACGGACCTAAGTCGAACAGTAGAGGAGCCTCTACGCGACCCTCTCAGAGCGCGTTAGCTCAGTTCTCCGGGCTTAGGCATGGCGCTACCAGTGTCGCAGACGGAACCCAGTGACCTGGGAATGTCGCTCTGGACAACTATCACTGCCGGTCGCCGTTGGTCACCGTCGAGCGGCCTCGGACGGCCCACAGACGGCCCGAGCCTCCCGGCTCGCCCACGGTGCTGACCAGCTGGTTCCGAGACTCATAGCCCCAGCATGATTCAACGGCTGATTGGCGGCCAGCGTCCGTGACGGCAGGGCATCGCCAGTCCCGTCTGGGTCCTGGCGCAGTTCCCGGTGCCAGCGGTAGCTTTCGGTGATCCGGCTGGTAGCCGGGAGGCGCACGGACAGCTAGGGGGGCTGGTGGATCCAGAACAGTTGACCGCTCTTGCGGGTACCGCCGGGACGACGATTGTCTCGCTCATGGCCACTGAAGCATGGCAACGCACTCGTGATGGGGTCACGGCCATCTGGCGGCGAGTACACCCGGAGCGGGTTGGCACCGTCGCTGGCGAGCTCGATCTGACTCGCGAACAGGTTATTGCCGCACGCAACGACGGAGATGCTCAGACGGAGCAAGAGCTGCAAGCGGAGTGGAGAGGAAGAGTTCGACGTCTGTTGGTCGACGACCCCGGCATCGCTGAAGAACTTCGAGCACTCCTGGACGAGCTTTCCCCAGCGTCACCGGAGAGCGGCGATACGTACAAAGTGCAGATGACGGCCCACGCAAAAGGGAATGGCCGGATTTACCAGGCTGGCCGCGATCAACACATCAAAGAGTCGTGAGCAGGCACGATAATCCCGTAACGCTAAGCGGGCAAGCATCGGGCAATTCCCGCTTATATCAGGCTGGACGCGACCTCTACGTCGGCACTGGTAACAACCTCGCCCCGCCGACGGTAATTCCAATAACCGATTCGAGCACCATCAGAGGGCACCTAGTTGGGCGAAGCGCAGAAATAGAGGCAATATCCGCCGCGCTTCAGAGTAAACCGGGAAGCTCTGAAGGTTCAGTTCTAGTACTGTCAGGGCTTGGCGGCATTGGAAAGACAGTGCTCGCCGGGCACGCCTCTCGCCTTGCCGTTAGACGAGGGGCGTTTCCCGGCGGCGCCATAACGATCGACTTCCGCGGGTACGAGGCAGAATCCAACCTATGCGTTTACCCGCAGCAGGTCTACTCACCCGCACTCAAGGCGCTCGGAGTGGACGAGATTGACCCCGCTCCCGAGAACCATGGCCCTCAATTTCATTCTGAGCTTAACCGGCGAGCCGCCAAGAATAACCCCACACTGCTCTTGCTCGATAACGTTCGGGACCCGGAACAAGTCCTCCCCCTCCTGCCGATTTCTAATCTTCATCGAGTTCTAGTCACCTCACGTAACGCTTTAGCGCCGCTTCTCCCGGGGGCTACAAATCTTCGGCTCGACGTCCTGCCGCAGGAAGATGCGACAAAGCTGATCAAATTGAAAGCTAACAGGGAAATCAACTCGGCCGACCTCGACGAGTTGGCAACTCTCTGCGATCGATTGCCTTTGGCGCTTAGCATCGTTGGCTCCATCTTGGCTTCCGATCCGCAATTGAGCGCTCGAGACCTCGCTTGTGAGCTTTCGCAGGAGGAGGAACGTCTAGAAGGACTGGAGCATGAAGACGTTGCCGTTCGAGCAGCTTTTCACCGGTCCTACGCACGGCTGAGGGATTTCGATGCGCAAGCATTTCGAGCGCTCTCGCTCAACCCGAGTTCAGATATATCCACTGAGGCCGCAGCTCTTCTGATTGATGTCTCAAAGCTAAAGGCGAGACGGGCACTTCGCCACCTCTTGAACTGCCACTTGGTGGAATCGGGTAATTCTTCCGACAGGTGGACCATGCATGATTTGGTCCGACTGTACGCAACCGAACAGGCGGAACAGGTTGATAGAGAGGAGATACGTCATGAGGCGAGGATGAGGCTATTTGAATATTACGTGAGCCAATCCTCAAATGCCGCAGAATGGATTAACGGCCAACCAGAGGAAAGTGATTACGAGGGTTTTTCAAGTCGCGATAGCGCCATGGAGTGGTTCGCCGCGGAAGCGGCAAACCTAATTGCAAGTGTTCGAATCTCCGATAGCCTTGGCGAGCATGACGTTACAACGAGCTTGGCTACGTCTCTCGTCGGCTATCTAGACAACGTGGCGGATTACTCGTCCGCCATTTCCATACTATTTTCTGGGATTGAGGCGGGAAAGAGGAGTCGCAACGATCTGAGTATTGGTGCCGCGTACAACAATCTTGGCATCACGTATACTTCGATGAGGAAATATCGCGATGCGGTGCGCTGGCTAAATAAGGCAGTCGCTCTTTTCAGATCTCTGGGCGAACCTGACGAGGAAGCCCGCTCGCTTATTAATCTTAGTGGGGCGTTACGGATGATGCTCGGCTTTGAGGCCAGCATAGAGCCGCTACGCAGAGCCATGGAGATCAGAGGCAGTGAATCACCTGGTGCAGGCTTTGCCTTCACCAACCTGGGTATCGGATTGCGAGAGGCGGGTCGACTTCAAGAGGCGAAACCTGCTCTCCTGAAGGCGCTTGAGATTCACTCTCGAAGCGGAGCTAGGAATGCCCAAGCCTCCACCCTCACCCAGCTTGGCACAACCATGCTGCAAATTGCACAAAAGAAAAACTCCAGTCGCGACCTTGCGGAAGGTATTCGCTACCTCCAAGAAGGAATTATCGCCTACCGCGATGTTAGGGACCGAACCGGTGAAGGGGCAGCGCTCCTCAATTACGGCAATGCCATCTTGCTGACTTCCGAAAAGGAAAAGGCGCTTGAAGCTTACCGGAGCGCCCTGCAGGTCTTTCAGGACATAGGAGATGGCCACGGACAGGGGTTGGCAGAAGGGGCAATCGGCCTCATGATGGCCCAGCATGGAGATGCTGTAGGCGCCCAACCGCACTTGACCAAATCCCTACAGCTCTTGGCCCCATTTCACGAACCGGAAAAGAAGATGCTGATGGCTAAGTATCTCAGGTCTGGGAATTAAGGCTGGCGGACGGCTGACGTTTATCTACCGAACCATGAACGCCGCTCCCATCCCGTCCGCCGTCGACCCACACACCGTGGAGCGGGCGTGGTTCAGGGGCGTCAAGGTGGAGCGCGCCACTGTACGAACGACCTTGACGCCCCTGAACCACGTCTGCTCGGCTCTGCCTGGGTCGACGGTGGACGGGATGGGAGCCCCCCACGCTCACCACGATGGGCCTGCGGCCGGGAACGGCGCCCCCTCCCACCCGGTGCCGGCCGATCCCCCGCCGGAGGCATCATCTTGTGCCTGCGGATAACGTCCCGCCCTTGCCCGCATGCACGCAGCGCGCCGCCGGGCGCGGCCAGCCGGGGCGGAGACAGGAGGCAGGCCGCGCACGGCGGCGCGCGCCCGCGCCGTGCGCGGGCCTTGAACCCGTGAAGAAGGTTGTAACTCAGTCGGTGTGCTGGGGCTTGTAGTCGTATGCGCAGGATGGGAGTTCGGTGCCTGCTCGGTGGGCGAGGGGCAGGAAGAGCGCTGGTCGGATCGTCCAGGTGATGCGGGTGGTGGCCTGGGTGATGGTCACGGTGCAGGGCTGGGAGCGTAGGAGGGCTCGGCGTGTGGTGATGCGACCTTCGTAGAGCCATTCCCATGCTTCGTCGGAGGCGTCGGTGTCGAGTGCGGGGGTGATGGTGCGGAGTGCGACGGCGACCCATCGGTCGGCCTGGGGTGCGGTGTAGGCGTCGAAGGATGCGTGAAGTGCCGGCGGTTCGGTGGTGGTGAGGTCCTGGGTCCAGCATTCGCACCAGTAGCCGCGTCGAGGGAGGCCGGTCGTCACGGGTGGCCTCCGGGGCGGGTGTCGGTGTAGAGCTCCGCGGTGACGGTGTGGCCGTCGTGGGTGTTGTGGATGACGACGTGGTGGGCGAGCGCGGTGACCATGCTCAGGCCCCGGCCGTGTTCGGCGTCCTGGTCCTGGTGCTCGACCTTCGGCGCGGTGCCGGTTCCTCCGTCGTCGGTGACGGACAGGGCGACCACCTGCGGGGTGACGGCCAGGGCCAGGTGGAAGCTGCCGCGGTGCCGGCCGCTGGCTGTGTGCAGGATCGCGTTGGTACTCAACTCGCTCACGATCAGTTCGGCGGCCTCGGCGTGGGGGGAGCCGTGCAGGATGTCGCGGGTGAAGCGGCGGGCCCGGCTGATCTCCTCGGGGAATCCTGGGCAGGACAGTCCCCAGACCCCCACCCTGCTCGTATACTCGTGCACACAAGTTCCTTCGTGCTGGTAGGCCGCCATGTTCAGCGGGTTCGGGCTAGACGAGTTTCACGCCGTCGTGTGCGCGGACGGCGGGCGGGGCTGCGGCGTCGAGTGCGTCCAGGACGCGGATCGCGTACGCCTCGTCGGCAAGCTCGGTGACCTCGTCGCGGGTGGCCCAGCGCAGTGCGCGGGTCTCGTCACCGGTGGTGGGCGTGCCGTCGGCGGCCTGGCAGCGGAAGACGAGCGAGACGATCAGGCCCGTCATGTTCTTGTAGACGCCGGTGAGGGTGGCGGGTTCGGTGATCTTGATGCCGGTCTCTTCGAGGACTTCCCGCCCGAGGGCTTCGGGGATGGTCTCGCCGCGTTCGAGGATGCCGCCCGGGGGCTCCCACTTGCCGTTGTCACGGCGCTGGATCAGCAGGGCCCGGCCCTCGTCGTCGACGACGACTCCGGCCACGCTCACGGAGTGCGGGCGGTTGATGCTCACGTTCCTCGGCCCTCTCGGCTGGCTAGGCTCTCCACCGTAGCAACAACACTCGGCCACACGTCTAGATACCTAAAGGAGTACACGCATGAGCCCTTCTCTCCCCTCGGGACTCCTCGGCGACCTCGACCCCACGAGCGACCGCGCGGTCTTCCGGCAGATCGCCGACCAACTGCGTGAGGCGATCGACCGCGGCCGGTTCCACGAGGGCGACAAGCTGCCCTCGGAGGCCGACCTTGTCGAGCACTTCGGGGTGTCTCGGATGACCGTGCGCAACTCCTTCTCGATCCTCCAGGGTGAGGGCCTGGTCCACGCCGAGCACGGCAAGGGCGTCTTCGTCCGCCCCCGGCCCCCCGTCCGCCGTCTCGCCTCCGACCGCTTCGCCCGCCGTCACCGCGAGTCGGGCAAGTCCGCGTTCATCGTGGAAGCGGACGCCGCCGGCAGCCACCCCCAGGTCGACAGCCTGGAGGTCAAGGAGGAGAAAGCCAGTCAGGACGTCTCGACGCGACTCGGTTCCGTGCGGCGGGTGCTCGCCCGGCGACGCCGCTACCTCCTCGACGGACGCCCGGTCGAGTTCGCCACCTCCTACCTCCCTCTCGACATCGCGCGGGGCACGCAGATCGCCGAGCCCAACCCCGGTCCCGGCGGCATCTACGCCCGCCTCGAAGAGCTCGGCCACCGCCTCGACCACTTCGAGGAGGAGATCCGCGCCCGGATGCCCTCGCCCACCGAGGTGAAGACGCTCCGGCTGGCCTCCGGCGTGCCTGTCATCCACCTGATCCGCACCGCCTTCGACAGCGAGGGGCGGCCCGTGGAGGTGTGCGACACGGTCATGGCGGCCGACGCCTACGTCCTCTCCTACCAGCTCCCGGCCACGTGAAGCACATGGAGAGCGTAGAGAGAGCGGTGCCGGTGGACAGTTGGCGGCTCACGCAGGGAAGCCGGCTCGTGGGAACGCTGCGGCTGGAGGCGGTCGACATGTTCTGGACCGA
Organism: Streptomyces sp. NPDC047000; assembly: GCF_040644295.1. Lineage (NCBI taxonomy): Bacteria > Bacillati > Actinomycetota > Actinomycetes > Kitasatosporales > Streptomycetaceae > Streptomyces > Streptomyces sp. NPDC047000. Next base: position 87,637 of record NZ_JBEYWE010000031.1, on the reverse strand, counting down.
CTGCCGCTTCGAACCGGGCCCCGGCTGGTCGGCGGTCCGCCCGTTGTTCGAGGCCTCGCGTGACGCCTGGCTGGCGCACGACCGGGAGGCCGCTCGGGCTACGGATGAGCGCATCCAACAGGCTGGCCTCGTCCTCATCCCGGATGACAACAGCGAGCCCATGAGGGACTTCATCGTCCGTATCCATGGAGACCAGGCCCGGTTCAGGTGGTGGTGACACCGAGCGCGGTCCGGGCCCGGCGGCACTCAACTCGTACACCCCAACACGCTTACTCGTATAGACGAGTGGGCAAGTTGTGTGGCAAGATGGTCCGCGTGATCCCGGGAGATCGGGTTCGCAGAACACATCTTGTATAGACGAGTAGATGGGAAGTGTGTGCTGTGCGCACCATCCGTGTGGAGACCTCGGCCGCGACGATCCTGCTGACCGAGGCGCCCGAACCGAAGGTCCGTGACCGTCAGACGGGCGAGATCGCCAAGGACGCGGTGAGCGGTGAGGCGCTGATGACGATCGGCGTCGTCTACATCGAGGACGGTGAGTCGTCCCTGATCAAGGTGACCGTCCCGGAGAGCGGCATCACGCCGGGCCTGGCCCTCGGCTCGCCCGTCTCGCTGCCGGGGCTTCTCGCCCGGCCGTGGGAGAGCGTGTTCAACGGACAGCAGCGGCACGGCATCGCCTACCGGGCCGCCGCCGTCACCCCGGCCGTTTTCCCCGCCGCTGCGGGGGCCGTGGCCTGATGTCGGATCTCGTGACGCTTCTGGAGGTGGGTGGTCCCCTCGCCGCGCTCGGCGGCGGGGCCGCCTACACCCGGGCCAAGCATCCGGCGGCGTACTGGTCCACGGTCGGCCTGCCGATGTCCACGGCCCGGCTGCTGGGCTCGTACGGCTCGGTCATGGAGGCGTGCGGGCTGACCGTGGCCCCGTCCCGGCTGCGGGTCCTCGCCGTCAAGGCCATGACGCAGCGGGAGGTACGGCCCGTGCCGCCCCGCCGGGGCCTGATCCGGCCCACCTCGACCGGGCTGCGCGTCCGCATCCGCCTCGCCCCCGGCCAGGAACCCGCCGACCTGGCGGCCTCGGCGGAACGGCTGCGGCACGCCTGGGGCGTCCACGCCGTCTACGTCACCACCGTCAAGCCGGGCGTCGTCGACCTCCGGCTCGTCGGATACGACGTCCTGCGCCGCGTCCGGATGCCCCGCAAAACCGGCGGCGGGTTCCTCACGGTGCCGGTCGCCTTACGCGAGGACGCCACCCCGTTCATGCGGGACTACCACGCTGTCCCGCACCAACTCACCCTCGGCGCGACCCTGTCTGGCAAGTCGATGTTCCTGCGCCACCTGATCGCCGGACTCGCCCCGCAGCCGGTCGCCCTGGTCGGCATCGACTGCAAGCGGGGCGTGGAACTGGCCCCGTTCGCCGCCCGGCTCTCCGCGCTCGCCGTCGACCCGGACCAGGCCGCCGACCTGCTGCCCGCGCTCATCCAGGAGATGGAGGACCGATACGACCTGATCAAAGCCCGGCAGGGCATCACCCCCACCACCCCCGACGAGGAGATCACCTCCGACATCTGGGGTCTGCCCGAGAGTGAACGGCCCATACCCGTGGTGCTGTTCATCGACGAAGTCGCCGAACTCTTCCTGACCGCCACCAAGAAGGACGAGCAGCGGCGCGACGAGATGGTCACCCAGCTCATCCGCCTCGCCCAGCTCGGCCGCGCCGCCGGTATCTACCTGGAGGTGTGCGGGCAGCGCTTCGGCGCCGAACTCGGCAAGGGCGCCACCATGCTCCGCGCCCAGCTCACCGGGCGCGTCTGCCACCGCGTCAACGACGAAGCCTCCGCCAAGATGGCCCTCGGCGACATCGCCCCCGAAGCCGTCGAGGCCGCCTGTGCCATCGCACCCGAACGGCCCGGCCTCGCCGTCGCGGGCGACACCTCCGGCGGCTGGTCCCGCATCCGCACCCCCTACCTCTCCCTCGGCGACGCCGCCGCCATCTGCCGCGAGACCGCGCACCTCGTGCCCGACCTCCCCGCACTCAAGCCCTTCCAGCCGTAGGGCCCCCTCGATCCGGTCGGCGTGACCGTCTCGCGCCGCGTCCTTACCTCTCCCATGCCCGAAACCGGAAGGAAGCAGCCCTGTGCCACGCCCCTCCATCGCCGAGGTCAGCGCGCTCGTCGCCGACCTGGCCGCGTTCAGGAAGAACCGCACGTCCACCGACTACGCCGCGCTCATGAGCCGTAAGGCGGACCTGCTGGAGCGCATCGCCCTCCACTCGCCCGGCGACGTCGACGCCGCCGAGGTGGCCCGACTCGCCCGTGAGCGCGCCGACTCCCTCACGTCCGCCGACTGATCACACCGGAAGGAGACCGAGACCGATGCGTGCCCACCTGGCCCGAGTCGACGCCGTGCTCGTGCAAGCGCTCATCGCCGCCGCCCTGTCCTTCGCCCACCTGCACGACATCGCTGCGGCGGCCGGACAGGACGGCTGGAAAGCCTGGGCCTACCCCGTCAGCGTCGACCTCCTACTCGTCGCCGCCTGGCGCCGACTGCGCACCGGCCACGCGAAAGCGGCGCCCTGGTGCTGGTTCGTCATTGCCCTGACCGCCTCCCTCGGCGCCAACGTCGCCACCGCCGGACTCCTCGACACGGACCAGGTGCCGGCCTGGCTGCGCATCCTCGTCGCGGGCTGGCCCGCCATCGCCTTCCTCGGCGGCACCCTCCTCGCCCACACCACACCCACCCGGGTCCCCGCAACGGCCGTTCCCGTAGCCGTCGACGCCGAGCACGAGGACCAGGGCCCCACGCCCGAACCGGTCGCCCAACCGGCCGTCGAGCCGATCCCGCACCCGGTCATTGAGGCGGCACCGGAACCTGTCGCCATCTCGGTACCGGCCGCCCTGGTCGACCACGCCCGCAAGGTCGCCGCCGAACACCACACCCGCACCGGGGCACCCATCGACACCCCGACCCTCCGCGCCCGCCTCGGCGTCCCGGCCCCCATGGCCGACGCCATCGCCGCCCAGCTCTGAGAGGAGAGTCCCCATGAGCGCCAACCGCCGCTTCCGCAACGTCACCCGCATCGGCCCCGTCCAGGTCGCCACCTCCTACGACAACCGGGGCCGCGAGAAGCACACCGCCGCCTGCACCGCCCCGCGCTGCAACTTCTCGGCCGACTACGACAGCCGCGCTGCCGCCGAACTCGCCGCCCGCACCCACCGCTGCCCCATCCGCTGAGGAGACCCCCGTGAGTGTCAGCCTGCCCCTTGTCTTCGTCCTCGGCGCCTTCGCCTGGGGAGCCGTCAAGTTCCTCGGCGTCCGCACCTGGGTCGTCGTCCTGATCGCCCTCTTCGGCTTCTGGCTCTCCCACACCTTCCTGGCCCCCGCCATCGAGGACGGCACCCGTACCGGCGTGACCGTCATAAACCGCACACATAACTAGACGAGTAGATGAGGAGATCGCCGTGTTCCTGCCCAAGTACCCCGACAACCCCACACCGCCGCCCGTCCACCAGCACACCCCCACCGCCCCCGTGCCGGTTCGGCGTCCGGGCCTGCCGGTCTCCGTCGACCGCCACACGCTCGCCCTCGTCGTCGTGGGCGGTGTCGTCCTGACCGCGCTCCTGGCCGCCGTCGCCGTGACCGCGATCTCCGTCGCCGTCGCCGCCGTGGTCCTGCGCTCCCTGCTCAACGAGCACCACCGCCGCTGAACCCCCACACCCCCGCACTCCCAGCCTCCGGGGCGGCACGACACCGCCAAGCATCCGCCGCCCCGGGGCCCAACCCTCCCGACCCAAACGCCAGAAGGAGACCACCATCTTCACCCGCACCACTTTGGCCCCGCTGCCACAACTCGCGAACCTGGCAGCACAGGGAACCCTGCCCGGTATCCTCCGCCAGCTCGCCGGCCTCGGCGGCTGCACCCGCCCGATCCGCCTCGACGGACACCGCACCGAGCACGCCGTCGACACCACCACCGGTGAGATCGGCCGCATCCTGCGCCACTTCGACTCGGCAGACCTCCCCGCCGGTCAGCTCCTCGTCCGCTGCAACAACCGCCGCACCACCCGCTGCCCGGCCTGCGCCGAGGTCTACCGCCGCGACACCTTCCAGCTCATCACGGCGGGCCTGCGCGGCGGCAAGGGCACCCCGGAAACCGTCGCCGCACACCCCCGCGTCTTCGCCACCTTCACCGCCCCCGGCTTCGGCCCGGTTCACAACCGCCGCACCGACCACCGCCCCTGCCGCTGTGGCACCCGCCACGACCCCGACGACACCGCCCTCGGCACCCCGCTCGATCCCGACGCCTACGACTACGACGCGGCCGTCCTGTGGAACGCGCACGCGGGTGTCCTGTGGCGGCGCTTCTCGATCTACCTGCGCCGTGAGGTCGCCAAGCGCGCCGGACTCTCCCAACGCCACCTCCGCGACCACGCCCGCGTCTCCTTCGCCAAGGTCGCCGAGTACCAGAAACGCGGCGCCGTCCACTTCCACGCCGTCATCCGCCTCGACGGACCCGGCGACACCACCGCCCCACCCCCGCCCTGGGCCACCGCCGAACTCCTCACCGACGCCATCACCACCGCCGCGGCCAAGGTCCGCGTCGACGGGCCGGTCGTCGACGGACGCGCCCACACCTTCGCCTTCGGCCGACAGCTCGACGTCCGCACCATCCACTCCGCCGACTTCAACGACGGCCAGGAACTCACCGAACGGGCCGTCGCCGCCTACATCGCCAAGTACGCCACCAAGGGCGCCGAGACCGCCACGGGAGCCCTCGACCGCCCCCTCAAGTTCGCCGCCGAACTCGCCCAGCTCGACATCAGCGACCACGCCCGCCACCTCATCCGAACCGCCTGGACCCTCGGCGCCCGCAAAGACCTCGAACACCTCCGCCTCCGCGCCTGGGCCCACATGCTCGGCTTCCGCGGCCACTTCTCCACCAAATCCCGCCGCTACTCCACCACCCTCGGCGCCCTCCGCACCGCCCGCGCCGAATGGCAGCGCGCCCAGACGGCCCCGCCCGAGCAGCACGACACCGGCACGACCTACGTCCTCGCCCACTGGGCCTTCGCCGGAACCGGCCTGTCCGACACCGAGACCTGGCTGTCCGCATCCCTCGAACCCACCCCCACCCCCACCGGAACGGAAGGAGAACCCACCCATGGCTGACCGACGCCTGGCAGTGGCGGAGGCCGCACCGCGTGCGCTGCCTTCGCGGTTCCTCACTCCTGACGACCTGGTGGAGCTGTTCGAGCTGCCGAGCGTCGAGACGGTCTACCAGTGGCGCCGCAAGCGCACCGGACCGCGCGGTTTCCGCGTCGGCCGGCATCTGCGCTTCGACCCGGACGACGTACGTGCCTGGGTTGAGTCCCAGCTCAAGGGGGCTGCTGCCTGATGGCCGGGCATATCCAAGACCGCTGGTACAAGATGGAGACCGGCCCGGACGGCAAGACCCGCAAGGTCAAGACCGAGCGCTACGGCTCCGGCTCGCGCTACCGCGCCCGCTACGTCGGCCCGGACGGTACGGAGAAGTCCAAGAGCTTCCCCGATCGGCAGAAGCGCCTCGCTGATCAGTGGCTGGCCGAGACCGAAGCGGACATGGCTCGCGGCCAGTACATCGACCCCCGGGCGGCCCGGATCACGTTCCAGCAGTACGCGGAGACGTGGGTGACCCACGCGCCCGACCCGAATACTCAGGCGTCGATGGAGTCACAGCTCCGATTGCACGCGTTCCCGTACCTGGGTTCGCGTCCTCTCGGCTCCTTCCAGCCCGCGCACATCCGTGACTGGGTGCGGCAGCTCCAGGCGAACGGCGTCCGGGGCTCGTACGCCCGGACGATCTATTCCAACGTTCGCGCCGCCCTGAGCGCGGCCGTGGACGACGGGCACCTTCCCCGGAACCCGTGCGCCGCCCGCTCCGTCCGGCCGCCGACCGTGGACACCAAGCGCGTTGTCCCTTGGGAGCCGGAACGGGTCTTCGCCGTCCAGGCCGGTATGCCCGAGCGGTTCCGGGCCATGGTCGACCTGGGCGCCGGCTGCGGGCTGCGGCAGGGGGAGATCCTCGGCGTCGCCGTCGACGCGATCGACTTCGAGTCGGACACGCTCCACGTGGTCCAGCAACTCAAGCTGAGCCGGAGCAAGGCGGTGTTCGCCCCGCCCAAGGGCGGCAAGCTGCGCGATGTGCCGCTGCCTGGACCGGTCGCCGATGCGATCCGGGCCCATATGAAGCGGTTCCCACCGGTCGAGATCACCTTGCCCTGGAAGGTGGCCGACGGCCCTCCGGTGACCAAGCGGCTGATCTTCACCAGGCCGCGGGGCGGGCACGTCTGGCGTACATCGCTCAACGAGGAGGTGTGGAAGCGGGCACTCGCCTCGGCCGGGGTGATCCCTGAGCGGAGGCCAGGTGAGTCGTACGCCGAGTCACGCGAGAACGGAATGCACGCGCTCCGCCACTTCTACGCCTCGGTGCTCCTGGACGCCGGGGAGAACATCAAGGCTCTGGCCGAGTACCTGGGTCACTCGGACCCGGGCCTGACGCTTCGCGTGTACGCGCATCTGATGCCGTCAAGCCAGGAGCGCACCCGCAAGGCGGTCGCCGCCGTCTTCGACACGGCCCGGCCGGACCCGTCCAGCACCTGACGGCCCAGAGACGGCCCAGAGGCAGCAACGAGCCCCCTGCTCGCGGAGAAACCGCAGGCAGGGGGCTTGTTCGTGCGAGTTTACTTCTTCTTGCCCTGGTTCTTGACCGCCTCGATGGCGGCTGCGGCGGCCTCCGGGTCGAGGTAGGTGCCGCCCGGGGTGAGCGGCTTGAAGTCGGCGTCGAGCTCGTAGGACAGCGGGATGCCGGTCGGGATGTTCAGGCCCGCGATGTCGGCGTCGGAGATGCCGTCCAGGTGCTTGACCAGCGCGCGGAGGCTGTTGCCGTGGGCGGCGACGAGGACCGTGCGGCCGGCCAGCAGGTCCGGGACGATGCCGTCGTACCAGTACGGGAGCATCCGGAAGACGACGTCCTTCAGGCACTCCGTCTTCGGACGCAGCTCCGGCGGGATGGAGGCGTAGCGCGGGTCGGCCGACTGGGAGAACTCCGTGCCGTCCTCGAGCGCCGGCGGGGGGGTGTCGTAGGAGCGGCGCCACAGCATGAACTGCTCCTCGCCGAACTCCGCGAGGGTCTGCGCCTTGTCCTTGCCCTGGAGGGCGCCGTAGTGGCGCTCGTTCAGGCGCCAGGTGCGGTGGACCGGGATCCAGTGACGGTCGGCGGCCTCCAGCGCGAGCTGCGCGGTACGGATCGCGCGCTTCTGGAGCGACGTGTGGACCACGTCGGGGAGAAGATCGGCGTCCTTCAGAAGCTCGCCACCGCGGACTGCCTCCTTCTCGCCCTTCTCGTTCAGGTTGACGTCCACCCATCCGGTGAACAGGTTCTTCGCGTTCCACTCGCTCTCGCCGTGGCGGAGGAGGATCAGCTTGTACGGTGCTTCGGCCATGCGTATGAGACTAATCCAAGGTTCAGATCCTTGACGCTTTCAACCGGTGATACGGGCATACCGGACACCCTGTGTTCACCGGTCGGTTTATCGGGTAGCCCCGGCGCGACTAGGGGTTGTAAGTTGCCCTACGGCTATTCGGCGCTTACATATGGTGCTTACGCACGTGGGGGGTCCTTGTGTCCGTCGGCAGGGTCGGGCGTGCCGTCCGGGAGTCCGTCTCGGGGCTGCCCCGGGAGTTCTGGTGGCTGTGGACCAGCACCCTCGTCAACCGGCTCGGCGCCTTCGTCGCCACCTTCATGGCGCTCTACCTCACCCTCGAACGCGGCTACTCGGCCTCCTACGCCGGTCTCGTCGCCTCCCTCCACGGTCTCGGCAGCGTCGTCGCCTCCCTCGGCGCCGGTGTCATGACCGACCGGCTCGGGCGGCGGCCCACCCTGCTGATCGCCCAGACCTCCACCGCCGCCTCCGTCGCCCTGCTCGGCTTCATGAGCCACCCCGTCGCCATCGCCGGTGTCGCCTTCCTCGTCGGCATGGCGAGCAGCGCCTCCCGGCCGGCCGTGCAGGCGATGATCGCCGACGTCGTACCGCCCGCCGAGCGCATGCGCGCCTTCTCCCTCAACTACTGGGCCATCAACCTCGGTTTCGCCGTCTCCTCCGCCGCCGCCGGCTTCGTCGCCGAGTTCAGCTACCTCGCCGGTTTCCTCATCGAGGCGGTGATGACGCTGCTGTGCGCCGTCGTCGTCTTCCTGAAAGTGCCCGAGTCCCGGCCCGCGTCCGGCAGCGGCCCGCAGACGGAGGGCACCGCCGTCGGGCTGCTCACCGTGCTGCGCGACCGCCGGTACATGAGCGTCGTCGGACTGTCCTTCCTCGTCGCCCTCGTCTTCCAGCAGGGCGCCGTCGGACTGCCCGTCGCCATGGGGCGCGCCGGGTTCAGTCCCGCCGACTACGGCCTCGCCATCGCCCTCAACGGCGTCCTCATCGTCGCCCTCCAGATACCCCTCACCCGGTTCATCGAGCACCGCTCCCCCGGCCGGCTGCTCGTCGTCTCGTCCCTCCTCGCCGGGTACGGCTTCGGGCTCACGGCCTTCGCCGGATCCACCGGCTCCGTCGGGGCCATCGCCCTCACCGTCTGCGTGTGGACCCTCGCCGAGATGATCAACGCGCCCACCCAGACCGGTCTCGTCGTCCGGCTCTCCCCGGTGCACGGACGCGGGCGCTACCAGGGCGTCTACAGCCTGTCCTGGTCACTGGCCGCCCTCGTCGCCCCGCTCATGGCCGGTTTCGTCATCGACCGGTTCGGGGCCGGGTGGCTGTGGGGGCTGTGCGCCCTGGTGGGTACCGTCGCCGGACTCGGGTACGGCCTGCTCACCCGGCGGACGGGGGAGGGGGAGGGCAGGAGGAAGGGGCGCGCGGAGGCGTCCGGTGGTTCCGCCTCCGGTGGTTCCGTCTTCGGCGGGGTGGAGGCGGAGAAGGAGGTCGGGGCACCCTGACCCGGCCAGGACCAGGACCAGGACCCGGCCTCAGGCCCCGGCCCCGGCCTCACCGGAGGCGTCACGGGTGCATCTTCGCCCCCTTCAGCACCTTGTCCACCGCGTTCCGCGGCCCGTACACCGCCAGGCCCACCAGGTCCAGTTCCGCCGTCGGCACCGCCCGTACCGCCGCCCGGTTGTCGCCGTCGTGGCCCGTGGCGAACAGGTCCGACGTGAACAGGGCGCGCGGCAGCGCCCGGGACAGGGTGCGGGAGTGGGCCGCGGTCAGCGTCTCCTTCGTGCCCTCGAAGACCAGCACCGGCTGCCGGAGCATCGGCAGGTACGGCACCCCGTCACCGTCCTCGTACGGCTCCCCGATCACCTCGGGCAGCTGGGTGCCCAGGCCGCTGACCAGGAACGCCGTCACGTTCAGACGCTGCCAGGTCTCCAGGTCGGAGCGCAGCAGCACCGCGATCTTCGTGTCGAAGCGGACAGGGGCGGGCGGGGCGGTGTCGGCGGGCGTCGTCGCGGTGGCGGGCATCTCGTTCATGCGCTGAGACTGCCGGGCCTTCCGCCGCCCCGTCTTGTACGTTTCTTGCATGGCCGCTCGGCGTGACATCACCGCCTGGCGCCCGCGGGTCCCGGGCGTCACCGAGGTCTTCCACGCCCACTTCACCGAGTACGCCTACCCCATGCACGTCCACGAGTCCTGGACGCTGCTCATCGTCGACGACGGCGCCGTACGCTACGACCTGGACCGGCACGAGCACGGCACCCCGCACGACACGGTGTCGCTGCTGCCGCCGCACGTCCCCCACAACGGCTCCCCCGTCACCCCGCACGGCTTCCGCAAACGCGTGCTGTACCTGGACTCCACCGTCCTCGACGACAGCCTCATCGGTCCCGCCGTCGACGGCCCCGATCTGCGCGACCCGCTGCTGCGCCGCCGCGTCGGGCAGGTGCACGCCGCGCTCGCGCGTCCCGGTGACGAACTGGAGGCGGAGAGCAGGCTGTTGTTCGTCGGGGAGCGGCTGCGGGAGTATCTGCGGCCGAGGATCGGCACGGCGGCGGCACGGGAGCGCCGTGATCCGGTACTGGCCCGGCGGTTGCGCGAGCTGCTGGACGAACGGCTCGTGCCGGGGTTGAGCCTGGAGGACGCCGCCGCGCTGCTGCACGCCCATCCCGCGCACCTGGTGAGGGCGTTCACGCGCGCCTACGGCATCGCCCCGCACCAGTACCTCACCTCGCGCCGCGTCGGACGGGCCCGGCGGCTGCTGCTCGACGGGCTGCCGCCGGGCGAGGTCGCCGCGTCGGCCGGGTTCTACGACCAGGCCCATCTGACGCGGCACTTCCGGAAGTTGGTCGGGGTGACGCCGGGGCGGTACCGGACGGGGGCGGCCGGTGAGCGCGGTGACCGTCAGGGACGGGTCATTCGCCCGGGCGCCGGATCAGGTTCGTGAACGCGTCGAGGTTGCGCGTCGATTCGCCCCGGGCCACCCGCCAGGCGTACTCCTTGCGGATCGCGGTGGCGAAGCCGAGTTCGAGGAGGGTGTCGAAGGCGCCGTCCGCCGCCTCCAGCACCTGGCCGAGCAGCCGGTCGACACCGTCCGGGGTGACGGCGGCCAGCGGCAGCTTCCCGGCGACGTAGATGTCGCCGAGCGGGTCGATGGCGTAACTCACCCCGTACAGCTTGAGGTTGTGCTCCAGCAGCCAGCGGTGGACGCCGGGTTCGTTCTCGTCGGGGTGGCGGATCACGAAGGCGTTGAGGGAGAGGGTGTGGCGGCCGACGAGGAGGGAGACCGTCGTCGACAGCTTGCGGGTGCCGGGGAGCCGGACGACGTAGTGGCCCGACTCCGGGGATTCCCAGTCGAGTTCGGTGTCGTCGTCGAGTGCGGTGTCCTTCAGGACGTGCTCGACGACCTCCCTGGCCCGCCGCTGTTCGGGGGTGTCGTTCGCGTCGTCCGTCCCGTTGCCGGTCTCGTCCGTCCCGTTGCCGGTCTCATCCGTCCGGTCGGCGGTCACCTTCGTCCGGTGGTCGGCACCGCTGTCACTCGTGTCACCCATGGTGGGAGCGTACGCGACGGCGGTGGGCCTGCGTCGCCGCCGTGTAGACGTCCGCCGTGGCGGCGGCCGAGGTGTCCCAGCCGAAGGACTGGGCGTGCCGGGCGGCGGCCTGCCCCATACGGGCGGTGAGCGCCGGGTCGTCGGCGAACCGGCCCAGGACACGGGCGTACGACACCGGGGCGTGCCCCTGCACCAGGAACCCGGTCTCCCCGTCCCGTACGGCCACCGGCAGGCCGCCGACCGACGCCGCGAGCACCGGCGTACCGGATGCCTGCGCCTCTATGGCGACCAGGCCGAACGACTCGCTGTACGACGGCATGACGAGGACGGACGCCGCCCGGAACCAGTCCGCGAGCCGCTCCTGGCCGACGGGCGGCTGGAACCGTACGACGTCGGCGACGCCGAGCCGCGCGGCCAGCTTCTGGAGCCCCTCCGGCTTGGCGAGGCCGCTGCCGCTGGGGCCGCCGACGACCGGTACGACGATGCGGGAGCGGAGTTCGGGACGCTCGTCGAGGAGGACGGCGATCGCGCGCAGCAGGACGTCCGGCGCCTTCAGGGGCTGGATGCGGCCGGCGAAGAGCGGGACCAGGGCGTCGGGCGGGAGACCGAGGCGGGCGCGGGCGGCGGCGCGGCCGTCGGCGGGGCGGAAGCGTTCGAGGTTGACGCCGGGGTGGACGACGGCGACCTTGGCGGGGTCGGCGTCGTAGTGCCGCACCAACTCGTCCGCCTCCTCGGCCGTGTTGGCGATGAGGCGGTCGGCGGCGACGACGATCTGGGTCTCGCCGATGACCCGGGCGGGCGGCTCGGGGGTGTCGCCGTCGGCGAGGTTGGCGTTCTTGACCTTGGCCATGGTGTGCATGGCGTGGACCAGCGGGACGCCCCAGCGCTGGGCGGCGAGCCAGCCGACGTGGCCGGAGAGCCAGTAGTGCGAGTGGACGAGGTCGTAGTGGCCGGGGCGGTGCTCGGCCCAGGCCTGCATGACGCCGTGGGTGAAGGCGCACAGCTGGGCGGGGAGGTCCTCCTTGGCGAGACCCTCGTAGGGGCCCGCGTCGACATGCCGTACGAGGACTCCGGGGGCCAGTTCGACGCTGGGCGGGAGGGCGGCGGCGGTGGCCCGCGTGAAGATCTCGACCTCGATGCCGAGGGCGGCGAGGCGCTGCGCGAGCTCGACGATGTAGACGTTCATGCCGCCGGCGTCGCCGGTGCCCGGCTGGTGGAGCGGTGAGGTGTGCACGGAGAGCATGGCGACGCGCCGGGGGCGGCGGTGCAGCCTGAGCCGCGTGGGTGCCGCCGGTGAGCGACGCCCGAGCCTGCTGACGTACTGGCTCACGGTGGCGGTCCTCCTTGCTGCGGGCATGGCGGCGGGAGGGGGTGGGGCTCCCTCCGGGGGATGCAACGCCGGAGGTGGCGATTCCATTTCCGGGCCGTTTCGGGAGAGGGGGACTTTGCTCAATCATTACCGTGAGGGGCTCAACCGCGGGACCGGGTGGGGCGTGGGCGGGGTGAGGCACAGGGGCTACACGTGGTCGAGGAGGGCGGGGGCGTGAGGGGGCACCGCCGTACGCGTGCCCGCATACCCTCGTACGTATGACAGCCCGCGCAGCGCCCCTCCCCCGCTCTCGGCCTCGCCCGGCCGGGGGCGCCTCCGTCGTGGGAACGGTGACGCGCGGGACGACCAACCCCAACCGGCTGCGACGCATGGACCGCTGGATCGTCGCCACGCACGGCGCCGCGCTGCGCCGGGCCGCCGGGCCTCTCGCTTCCGGCCCGGTCGGCCCGGTCAACCCGCACGGCCCGGGCGGTCCGGTCGCCGTCGACCTCGGGTACGGCGCGGCCCCCTGGACGGCGGTCGAACTCCTCGCCCGGCTGCGGACCGTCGCGCCGCGCACGCGCGTGGTCGGCGTGGAGATCGAACCGGCGCGGGTCGCGGCGGCGCTGCCGTACGAGCGGGACGGGCTGGTCTTCCGGCACGGCGGCTTCGAAGTGCCCGTCCCCGGGCGCCCGTCGCTGATCCGGGCCGCCAACGTGCTGCGGCAGTACGAGGAGGGCGAGGTCGCCGGGGTGTGGGCGCGGCTGTGCGGGCGGCTCGCACCGGACGGGCTGCTGGTCGAGGGGACGTGCGACGAGATCGGGCGGCGGCACGTCTGGGTCGCCCTCGGGCCGGAGGGGCCGCGCACGGTCACCTTCGCGACCCGGCTCGGCTCGCTGGAGAGGCCGTCCGACCTGGCCGAACGGCTGCCGAAGGCGCTGATCCACCGCAACGTCCCCGGGGAGCCGGTGCACGCCTTCCTGCGGGACTTCGACCGCGCCTGGGCGGCCGCCGCACCGTACGCCTCCTACGGCGCCCGCCAGCGGTGGATCCGCGCCGTGCGGGACCTCACGGCGGACTGGCCGGTGCGGGACCGGGCGAGCAGGTGGCGGCAGGGTGAAGTCACGGTCGCGTGGGAGGCGTTGGCACCGCGGACGGGGGCGTGACCGGCACGTCGGGACGTGACCGGCACGCCGGTGGGGTGAACGTCACGCCGGTGATGTGACGGAGTCCGCACCACGAGTGCACCGGCCGTGGCGCCGCCCGTCACACCCGCCGCCGACCTGCGGGGAACGATCTCGGTGAGCCGTTCGTCACAAAGGCATGGAGATCGTCTCGCGTGGGCGGGAAGGAGGAAATTCCCGGAAGTGACCCGGGGACGACATCTACGACCCCTGTCGATTTACGGCGCGACGTGGCACGATCCCCGAGGCGTCCGTAAGTTACTGACGGTAAATCACCTGGGGGCAGGGGTATGGGGACGGGCAAACGTGGTCTGCTCGCGGCGGCCGTGACCGTGGTCTGCGCGGTCACCGTGCTGGGCGCGTCCGGTACGGCGTACGCGAGCCCGACGCCGTCGAAGTCGCCGTCGCCGTCCGCGTCGAAGTCCCCCGCCGCCACGTCGACCGCGTCGGCTCCGTCGGTTCCCTCGGCTCCCTCGAACAAGGACCTGGAGGCCGTCCGCAAGAAGCTGGACGAGCTGTACCACGAGGCGGCCGTCGCCACCGACGCCTACAACGCCGCCCAGGAGCGGGCCGACCAGCAGTCGGCGCAGATCGTCGAGTTGGCCAAGGTGATCGTCAAGGGCCAGGCGAAACTGGACGATCTGAAGAACCGGGCGGGCGCCGCGGCCCGCGCCCAGTACCGCACCGGCGGACTGCCGCCCGAGGCACAGCTGATGCTCAGCGACAACCCGGGCGAGTTCCTCGACGGGGCGGGCCGGGTGATCCAGGGCGAACGCGCCACCAAGGGCCTGCTCAGAGAACTGACGCAGACGCAGCAGGACTTGAAGCAGTACGCCGCCGACGCCTCGGACCAGTGGCAGAAACTGGAGGCCAACCGCAAGGCCAAGGCGTCCGCCAAGAAGCAGATCCAGCAGCGGATCAAGGCGGCCGAACAGCTCGAGTCCCGGCTGGAGAAGGCGGAGAAGGAACGCCTGGCCAAGCTGGAGCAGGAGGCCGCGAACAAGGCGCAGACCGCGTGGCTGGACTCCGGCGTCCTCAAGGACATCACGAGCAAGGCGTCCGAACAGGGCAAGAAGGCCGTGGAGTTCGCGACCAAGCAACTGGGCAAGCCGTATGTGTGGGGCGCCGAGGGCCCGGACTCCTACGACTGCTCCGGGCTGACCTCACAGGGCTGGGCCGCCGCCGGGCATCCGATACCGCGCACCTCGCAGGAGCAGTGGAAGCAGCTGAAGCACGTCGCCGTCCAGGACATGCGCCCCGGTGACCTGATCATCTACTTCAGCGACGCCAGCCATGTCGCGATGTACATCGGCGGCGGCGCCATCATCCACGCCCCGCGTCCCGGACGGACGGTGACGCTCGCGGGGGCGGGTTCGATGCCGATCCTGGGTGTGGTCCGGCCGGACGCGAGCTGACCCCGGCACACCGCGGCAGGGCCTCGGCACCGGTGACGGTGAGGGGAGCGACGGCGGCGGCAGAGGCGGAGACGACCACGTCAGAAGCACAGGCGGGGCCGGCGCGTACGACGGTGACGGGCGCCACGTGAGCCACCGCACCCCAACGCCGTTACAAACTGCCCGCGGACGTGACCTTCGTCATCCCGCCCGTGCCGTCACCACACCCAACTTCCTTACAAAGCACGGAACATGACGGATACCACCAGCCGAGCGACCCAGCTCACACCATTCCGTTACCACCTCCTCAACCGCTATGGTCCCCGTCTGGTGGCGCGAGACCCCTTGCCCGCCGCGCCCTCGGGGGGAGGGAAGGAAACAACACGATGCCCGTACCCGTACCGCGGCAGAGAGTGATCCCGGCCGTGGAGAGCGGTCCGGCGCGGACCACCACGGCGGTCCGCAGCCCCTCCGCAGGAGAGGGCCCCTCCACGAGAGACACGTCACGCAAGGACGAAAAGGTCGAGAACACCCACATCACCCTGACGCTGCTGCTGATCGAGGACGATCCCGGCGGCTCGCCGGTCGTGCCCGAGCTGCTGGACCCGGTGGGCCGTCCCATGCGCGTCCGCACCGCCCGCAACCTCACCGAGGCCGAGCGGCTGCTCACCGACGACGTCCACTGCATCCTGCTGGACCTCGCGCTGAGCGAGAACGGTGAGGGTGGCGGCGCCGCGGCCCCGGACACCGGCGGGACCACCGTCGTGGACGTCGACGAACTCGCCGTACTCCGTCAGGTCCTCGAACTGGCCCCCCGCCACGCCGTGCTCGCGCTCACCGCGTCCGGCGATGCGGAGCGCGGTGCCGAGGCGGTGCGCGTGGGCGCCCAGGACTACCTCTTCCGCGACGAACTGGACGGACGTCTGCTGAGCCGCGCGATCCGCTACGCGGTGGAGCGGAAACGTTCCGACACGGCCGAGCGCAGGCTGGCCGAAGGCCGGCTGCGCGCCCAGGAGAACCGCCGGCTGGAACGCGGACTGCTGCCGACGCCCCTGCTGGAGGGCTCCTCGCTGCGGTTCGCCGCCCGCTACCGCCCCGGCCGCTCCCGCGCGCTGCTCGGCGGCGACTTCTACGACACCGTCCGCACGCCCGACGGCACCGTGCACGCCATGATCGGCGACGTCTGCGGCCACGGCCCGGACGAGGCGGCGCTCGGCGTGGAACTGCGCATCGCGTGGCGGGCGCTGACGCTGGCCGGGCTGTGCGGCGACGCGCTGCTGAAGACGCTGCAACAGGTGCTGGAGCACGAGCGGTCCGAGGAGGAGATCTTCGCGACCGTCTGCACGGTGGACATCGCACCGGACGGCCGCCGGGCGGGACTGTGCCTGGCCGGCCACCCGGCGCCGCTGATCGCCCGCCCCGGCCGCCCGGCGGAACTGCTGCCGTACGACAACAACGGCCCCGCGCTCGGTCTGCTGCCCGGCGCGCGCTGGCCGCGGCTTCAGGTGGAGCTGGGGGCCGAGTGGAGCCTGATGCTCTACACCGACGGCCTGATCGAGGGCCGGGTCGGCGCGGGCGGGGAACGCCTGGGGCAGGACGGGATGGTGGAGATGGTGCGCCGCCAGCTCGCGGAGGGACTGCGGGGCGAGGAACTGCTGCGTGCGGCGGTGCAGGAGGTCCGCGAGCTCAACGGCGGGGAGCTGACGGACGACGTGGCGGTCCTGCTGCTGGACCGCACGGCCTGACACCCGTCACCGGCCGGGGGACGGACGCGGGACGCCGCACGCCGGGGGCTGCGGGGGGGCTGCCGAGGGCTGCCGCCCTCACCGCCCGCCGTTGTACGGCCCGTAGGGCCCGTCGCTGCTGCTGCCACCGCCGCGGCGACGGCCCCAGCCGCCCCTGCCACCGCCACCGCCGCCGGAGATCTGCCGCACGGCGGGCCGGACGTCGACGATGTACACGATGCTCGCGATCACCCCGGCGATGGGCAGGATGGACAGGATCGAGAAGAGATAGCTCACCACGAGCGCGATGGCGAGGATGACGAGCCAGAACACCTTGTTCTGCTTGCCGGCCGCGCGGAACGCGTCCTCGCGCCGGAAGGCGGCGTCGAACAGCCCGAACGCGGCCAGCCCCATGAGCACGATCTTCAAGAGCCCGAGAAATCCCGTGAAGCCCAACATCAACATGTTGCCCACCGCCCGTTTTCTCCGATTCCGACGCGCTTCACCGTACCCGTACAACGGGCCGGACACCCGACTGGTGCCCGGCCCGATGCGGCGGTAGACCTCACTTGGCGGGAGGCGTGGTCTTCTTGGCGGTGGTCTTGCGGGTCGGGGTCTTCTTGACGGCGGCCTTCTTCGCGGGCTCCCCCGGCTCGACGACGGGCTCGGCCACGGGCGCGGCAGCGGCGGGCTTCGCCTCCTCGACCACGACGGGCCCGGTCTCGGCCTTCGGCTTGGCCTCGGGCTCGACGACGATGGCGAACTCCTCGATCTCCTCGGCGGCCTCACCACGCCAGGTGCGCACGGTCTGCTCGCCGTGCTCGGCGACCTTCTCGTAGGTCTCGCGGGCCTTGACGGCGTACTCGGCGGCGACGCCGACACCGCGCAGGGCCAGGTCCTGGGCGGACTCGCCGAGCTTCTTGAGGTCGGCGTCGAGGGTGGTGCCGAGCTTCTTCAGGTCGCCGTCGAGGCTGCTGATGAACTCGCTGACCTTGGTCTGCAGCGTCTCCTGCGCCTCCTTGGCCTTCACCGAGGCCTCCTTGGCGCGGGCGGCGGCCTTCTCCTGGACGGCCTTGGTGTCGGCGTTGCGCACGGCCTCGATACGGGCCGGGGCCTCGGCACGCAGCTGCTCGACCAGGCCGGGGACCTTCTTCGCCTCCTGGAGGGCCAGGTCGGCGGCGCCGGCGGCGAAGTAGAGCGGAGTGGGGTTGCTGAGGGTCTTGCGCAGCTCGTCGGTGATGGCCATGGTGATGGTCCTCCCGGATTCGTTCTGGTCTGGGGTCAATGGGGTCCGCAGCCGGACGGCCGGCGCCTTGCCGGGTTCACCCGGCCGTCTGCTGCGGACCGGAGCCGTTTCCGCTCTCGCCGTTGCTGTGCTTGCTGTTACTGCTGTTGCTGCCGGTGTCGCTCCTCAGGACGTCCGCCACCGCGGTGCCCCCCTCTTCGCCCTCGCCGCCGGTCCCGAACCCGTTCTCCTTGCGGAAGGACTCGTAGATCTGGAGCAGCACCTGCTTCTGCCGCTCGTGCAGCGTGGGGTCGGCGAGGATGACGGCGCGCGTCTCGACCTCGTCGCGGTCCCGTTCGGCGTCGAGGATGCCGGCGCGCACGTAGAGCGTCTCGGCGGAGATCCGCAGCGCCTTGGCGACCTGCTGGAGCACCTCCGCGCTCGGCTTGCGCAGCCCGCGCTCGATCTGGCTCAGGTACGGATTGGACACCCCGGCGGCATCGGCGAGCTGCCTGAGCGACAGCTGCGCGGTACGCCGCTGCTCACGCAGGTACTCACCGAGATTGCCGACGTTGAGCGATGCCATGCCTCCACTGTGCCAACCTTTGCTAACTATTGCAAGCGCCCTGCTTGCAATAGTGCACCACACCTTCCGGGCTCCCCGTGTGACTTCACGCGATAGGTGTCACCAGTGGTCCCGTACATGTCAGACGCGGACAGCCGAAGTCAGGAGTCGCCGTCTGATGTGCCCGGGTCCGATGGAGTCGGGTTGCTGGAGAATGGGCTGTCCAGCAGTATGCGGAAGCTGTCATGCCCCACAGCTGTCCACCCGAGTTCCGCCGCAAGATCCTGGACCTGGTCGGGTCCGGCCACAAGGTCGCTGAGGTCGCCCAACTCCTGCGGATCGGCGCGCAGACCATCTGCGTATGGCGCCGCCGGCGCTTGATCGACGCCGGTCGGCTGCCCGGCACCACCCCTGCCGAGAACGCCGAACCGGCCACCGCACGGCGGCGGATCGCCGGGCTGCCGGCGGAGGTGGAGATCCAAGGCTTCGCTCTCGGGGTCACGGCCGAGGTGGGCACTCCAGGATCCGGCCGTCGACGGTTCCGATGAGCAGGTGCCCTCGGGGCGCCACAGCGAGGGACAGCGCCGTGGTCGGTACTCCGTCGACCTTGAGCTCGGTGTGCCATCGCACCGAGCCGTCGTTGACGTCCAGTGCTGTCAGGGCGCCGGAGTTGCAGGCCACGTAGACGGTGTCCCCGTCGGTGTCGAGGGCGGTGGCAGGATGATCAGTGCGGTACTGCCACCGCACCGAGCCGTTCAGTGATCGCCGCACGACGTAGGCGCCGCCGGGCTGGAGCCCGTGACCGTGGTGGACGGCACCGGCATAGATCAGGGACTGCCCTGTTTCGACCGCAGGACCCCCGAAATGATGTTCCTCCGGTACCCAGGAGTGTGGGAAGAGCCGCCGCAGCGTCCCATCGGTGTCCAGGGCGGTGACCCACTTGTCCCTGTGCGGCTTGTCCGGGTCAGTGCCGACCAAGATGTAGGGACGGCTCGCGCGACGGACGGCGAACGGGTGATTGAGCAAGTCGAAGTGGCTGACCTCCGGACCGTCCACGGGACCGTTGAGGTCGAACATCAGCAGCCGCTCGGGATGTTTGCGGCGGTCGTCCACCGGCCTGAGGATCGTCCTGTGGTCGACTGCGACCACAACCGTGAACACTCCTGGACTCAGGGTCTCCAGCACCTGCCCTGTGCCGACAGCGATTCGGGCCAGCCGGGGTGCGGGCGTCTCCCGGCGTCCTCCCTTGCGGCGACCGCGGCGTTCGGCGTTGGTCCAGACCGATGCGCCGTCGGGGGCCAGAACCAGCTGTCGGCCGCCTTCCTCGTCCTCGACCGCCCATTGCAGGTCTCCTGACGGCAGCCACGACTCCGCCAGGACCCCGTCCAGAGCGGCCAGCACGCGACCGTCCTCCGTACCTTCGACAGCCCACACCCGCCGGCGTACGGACCACTGTCGACCGGCCGAGGCCGCGAGGTCCGCGAGGAACCGGCGGGCCTCCGCACCGCGTTCCGGCTGGACGACCGGTTCCGCAGGAGCAGCCAGTTCCTCGGCACCGATCGCTCTCTGCCCAACGGCGCCCCAGTCCGGGCGAGCCACAACGACCGCATGGCCCTGCTCATGCGCCTGCGGGTTCTTCCAGTCGTCGCACGGCGCCAGGACCATACGAAGTGCCGTCTCGCTGCGCCATTCCACGCCGAGCACCTCCCGCGAGTACTGCAGGGCGGACACCACGTCGCCGGAGTCCAGGTGGATCAGCAGCAGCTCGCCTTCAAACGAGTAGCCACCGTCGTACTGCCCCGTACCGACGGCCATCAGGGGCAGAACCGGGTGAAAGGCGAGAGACCGAACGGGGTGCCTCGACCGCACCAGGTGCCGACACCGCAGCCCGTCCTGCTCGTAGACACCGATCCGGTGCCCCGTCCATCGGGAGTCCGCGGTCCCGCTGCCACTCCACTGGACATACCCGAGGTCCCCACCCACAGCGACCGTCCGCGAGCGCTCGTCAGCGACGGCCAGAACAGGTTCTCCGATCTCGGCAAATGGACCGTCGCCAAGCACGCGTCGGACTGTAGGCGCAAGGGTCATACAGGGTTCCTCCCGGGTCGGCACATGAACGACCGCCGTCCTGGGCGCGGCACGGCGGCAGCTCATGATCCCGTCGGGCGGCGGGGTACACCAATGGATTTGAGATTCCTGGCATCTCCCCGTCTCAGCTGAACTGGTCTCCGCGAGTCAGGAGTCCGGCTCGGAGCCGGATCGCTTGAGACGGAACATGGGATCAGGGGGACTGCGGGGCGGGTGGGGAGCAGTCGGGGCCGGAGATCGTGGTGGTCGCCGGGGGTGTCGGGTCGGGTGTGGGGGCGGTGCTTTCGTCGGGTCCGCGGCCGGTGTGGGCCCGCAGCAGTCCTTCGATGCCGCGCAGCAGGGTCTCGCCCGCCTCGGCGGGGCCGTCGAGGTGGCCGCCGCTCATCGCGCCGTCGCGGAGCATGACGAAGTGCCGTCCGGCGTGCTCGGCCGGCGCGTCCGCGGTCTCGGCGAAGAGTCCGGTGATCGTCCGCAGGTACCACGCGCGGTGCTGCACGACGGCCCGGTGGACGGGGTGGTCGGGCGCGGGGAATTCCGCCGCCGCGTTGAGGAAGGCGCATCCGCGGTAGCCGGGTGAGCGGATCTGCTCGACCAGCGACGCGCCGATGCCCCGCAGGATGCCGTCGGCCGGCAGCCCGGCGGCCGTCAGGGCGCCGAGCTGGGCGCGGATCGCCTGGTCGACGCTGCGGACGTAGGCGACGACCAGGTCTTCCTTGCTGCGGAAGTGGCGGTAGAAGGTGGCGTTGGTGACCTTCGCCTCGGCGACCAGGCGGTCGACGCCCACCGTGTGGATGCCCTCGGCGTAGAAGAGCTGCCCGGCGGTCCGCAGGAGGCGTTCCCGGGCCTCGGAGACCCGCCCGCCGGTGCCGACTTCCGCCTGTGCCATGCCGCTCATCGTAGCGGGCGGATCGACCGTTCCAGCGAAGAGGGAGAACGGTCTCTCTTGTCCTCGGGGCCACGGTGTGTCATCGTCTGGGGGGAGCGGTAGAGAGAACGTTCTCTCTACCTGAACCACTCACGGGAGAACCCCATGGCATCCACCACCGCCTCCGCCCGGCACGCCGGCTCCGCGCCCGCCCTGAGCCGGCTCTACCTCGTCCGCTTCGCGTTCGCCGCCGCGTGGGCCGCGCTCCTGCTGCTGTCCGGCTCCCACCTCACCACCGGGGCCCGGCTGCTGCTGTTCCTCTATCCCGCCTTCGACGTGGTCGCGGCCGTGGTGGACGCCCGGTCGGCGCGCGTCTCCGGGCCGGTCAGGGGCCTGTACGCCAACATGGCCGTCAGCACGCTCGCCGCCGTCGGCGTCGCGGTCGCCGGTGCCTCGGGCGTCGCCGACGTCCTGCGTGTCTGGGGCGCGTGGGCGGTCGTGTCCGGGCTGGTCCAGCTTCTCGTGGGCGTCGCGCGCCGGCCGATGGGCGGCCAGTGGGCGATGATCCTCAGCGGCGGCATCTCCGTCCTCGCCGGGGCGTCCTTCTTCCGGAGCGCGGCACAGGACGACCCCTCACTGACCGCACTCGCCGGTTACGCCCTGCTCGGCGGGATCTTCTTCCTCGTCTCGGCGATCCGCCTGTCCCGCTCGACGGCTCCCAGGAGCTGACCCGCGTCGCGTCACCCGCACATCACGGCGAGCGGGCGCGATGAGCGGGCGCGGCGAGCAGGCCAGGGCAGGGCAGGGCAGGCCAGTTCAGGGCGACCTGCGCCAGAACAGGTGGTGGGTCACGCCGCTCGGGCTGGGCACGACCTCCAGGTGGTACCGGTCGAGCAGTTCCTCCGGGGACTCCCAGAGCCGTAGCCCGGCTCCCAGCTTCAGCGGTGAGACCGCCACGTGCAGGGTGTCGACGAGACCGGCGTCGAGGAACTCGCGGATCGTGGTGACCCCGCCGCCGAGCCGGACGTCCCGGCCCCGTGCCGCCTCCCGCGCCTGTCCGAGGACCGTGGCCGGGTCGCCGCCGACGAAGTGGAACGTGGTGTCGGAGAGCGTGAACGACGGACGGGCGTGGTGGGTCATGACGAACACCGGCGTACGGAACGGGGGCTCCTCCCCCCACCAGCCCTGCCACCCGTCGTCCTGCCAGGGCCCGCGCCGGGGCCCGAACTTGTTGCGGCCCATGATCTCGGCGCCGATGTTGCGGGCGAAGTCCCGCGTGAAGTAGTCGTCGAGGCCCCGGCTCCCGCCGGGATCCGTGCGCATGGGCCAGCTCGCCGTGGCTCCCGCCCAGGAGAACAGCCTCTCGGGCCGGTCGAGGCCGAACGGCCGCTCCAGACTCTGCTCCTCCCCGGCACCGATCCCGTCACTCGAGACGTTGAAGTTCATGACTCTCAGCAGCTGGTCCATGATGTCCCTCGCCAGATCCGTCACGTCGTCGTACGGCAGGACGCCGCACACCATCACGTCGAACGGGAAACGGCCGTATCGACAGCGGCCCCCGTCACTTTTCCAGGGCGGCACACCGGCGGCGAGCCGTGGCCACCCGGAGGGTCAGGTCAGGGGTACCCGGACGGTCATGCCAGGGCCCGGGTCAGGTACGGGTTCGGGGTGGGATGGGCCGGGAGGCCCAGGGCGGCTTTCGCGGCGGCCAGGGTCATGGCGTACGAGGCGAGCGCGCGGCGGACGTTGGGGGCGTCCAGGCCGGTGCCGGTCGCCAGGCGGTCGAGGTCGACGTAGGCCGAGCGGACGGTCTCCAGCCAGCGGTAGACGCGCCAGTCCTGCCGCCAGTCCGCCGTGTGCGCGAGGTCCAGTCCGCGCTCCCAGCGGGTGAACATGCGGGTGCGGATCTCCGGTCGGGTCGGCGTGAGGTGCATGTGGCGGACCAGGTCGTAGAGGGGGTCGCCGACCAGGGCCATCTCCCAGTCGATGATGGTCAGGGCGAGGTGGTCGGTGCGGCGGACGAGGTTCCAGGGGTTGAGGTCGCCGTGCAGGAGGGCCGGCTTCCGTTCGCGGACGGTGTGGCGGGCGAGGATGTCCGCGAGACGGTCGGCGTCGGGCAGGCCGAGCAGGCGGGCCAGCTGCCGGGACTCCCGGGGGAGGCCGGCCACCAGGGCGACGAGCTGGCGGGTCAGCCAGGGATGGAAACCGCCCTCTCCGGCGGTCGGGTCGACGGTCCGGTGGTCGACCGCCGTCAGGGCGCAGAGCTGGTCGACCAGGGCATCCGCCTCATGGGGCAGGAGGCCGTTCACCGGGTGGTCGGGCGGCTGGTCGATGCCGTCGTCACGGCCCAGCGGCGGGCCCTCGTACGTGTGGACGGTGAAAGGTTCCCCCTGGCGGTCCCGGCCCAGCGCCAGCGCCTTCGGCGCGCCCACGGGGGCGCCGCACAGCTCGATCGCCCGGAGCACCCTGTGCTCGCTGAGGTAGCGGGGTTCGCGCCGGGACACGTCCGGCAGTCCGCGGCGCACCACCACCGGGACGTCGTGGCCGGGCACCCGGACCACGGTGTTGAGGTGCGCGGTCCCCTTGAAGACCCGGCTGGCCGGGGCCCCGCCCTCCTGGCTCAGGGCCTCGGTCACCGCGGCGTGCGGGAAGTCGGGGCGTTCGCCGAGGCGGTGGTCCGGCCGCCATGACGAGACACGCGTCCCGGTGCCCGCGCCGCTCAGCGCCCACCGGGACACCTGCCAGCGCAGCAGCGCGCCCTCGATCTCCTTGGCGGTCGGCACGCCGCGCAGTCCCAGCGGCTCCGCCGCCGCGGTCAGGGCGCGGCCGACCTCCTCCGTGGCCCGGTCCATGACGGCCTGCTCGAACGTGCCCTCCAGCGTCCGCGCGGCCCGCATGACGTCCGCGAACGCGGCCTGCGCGCGCTCGAGGCGGATGTAGTGCCGGAGGTCCTTGGCCCAGCCGTTCACGGCCGCCGGGCGGGTCGCCCGCATGGCGGTCGCCCATGCCTCGGTGACCTCCGGCCACTGCCCCTCCGGGTACCGCATGCGCACCAGATGGGTGGCGAGGTCGTACAGCGGGTCGCCGAAGGTGGCCAGTTCCCAGTCGACGCAGACGAGCGGCGGACCGCCGCCGTACGCCAGGATCAGATTGTCGCGGTGCAGGTCGGCGTGCAGGAGGCTGAAGGGCCGTCTCGACATGGGCGGCACGCGCTCGGCCAGCTGCGAGAGGGCGTCGTCCGGGATGCCGAGTGCGGCGAACAGGCCGCCGTGGACCGCCCAGTTGGGCTGCCGGATCTGTTCGTCGGCGGCGTGGGCGAGCTTGCGCAGGAACGCCTGGCTGTCCGTGTGGGCGGCGGGCCAGCCGGGCGGCAGGGGCGGCAGGGATCTCAGGCGCACACGCGTCATCTGGGCCAGCAGGTCGGCCAGCGCCCGCACGATCAGGTGGTCCACCGGCGTGCCGTTCGCGCACACTGCGGACAGGGGCACGCCTTCCACATGGCTGTGGATCGCGAACCCGTCGCCCTCGGCCAGGCACTCCGGGGCGTGGGGCAGAACGCCCCTGACGGCGCGCAGGACGTCCGACTCCCTGCGCCACGTCCTGACGACCACGGGCAGGGCGTCCGGCCGCGGGACGCGCACGATCACCGCGGTCCCGGGGGCGCGGTCCAGCAACCGGGCGATGTCCTCCGGCAGTTCCGCCACATGGTTGTGATGGTGGTGGCCGCTGCTCGCCGGGCCGGACGCGGCGGCCCTCGCGAAAGCTCTCAGGGCTTCGGAACGATCATCACCGAGTCGTCCCCGGAAAAGGTGTCCGGGAACAGGGGGTGCGCCCACTGGCCGCTCCGTGGTACGTGCAGAAAGGGTGGTCCGGTACGGCGAACCCTAGGTCTTCCGATCCCAGGTAATACGCCGAACGGCCAAAGTCACAGCGGAGCGCGGCCAATGGGTGCAATCACCGCGTTCACGGACGATCAGCCGTGAGGTCGTCCCGGGTGGGGCCTGTTCGCCGGAGCCGGACGTCCGCGCCGGAGCGGTCGCTCGCGCGAGGGGGATGCTAACGCATTTCCGGCCACCTCATGGGGGCCGGCCCCCTGACCGGTACCCGGGCGCCGGCCCGAGTGCTCCTCCGCCGGCTCACGGCCGGGGCGTCGCCGCCGCCCGGACCGCCTCCAGGAGCGGCTTCAGCGACCCCACCACGTCCGTGGCCCCCGCGTCCCTCAGCCGCTTCTCCTTGTACGCGTTACGCGCGTAGCCCAGGAACCGGACACCGGCCTTCTTCGCCGCCGCGCAGTCGGTCGGGGTGTCGCCGATCATCAGGGCGTTCTCCGGGGCCGAACCCATGGTGTTCAGGGCGCGGTTGAGGCAGTGCGGGTCGGGTTTGAGGCGGTGGAGGTCGCGGGTGCGGCCGTAGAGGTGCGGGGCGAAACAGGAGAGGAGGCCGCGGCCCGCCAGGTACTCGTGGACCACCAGGGGGGAGTTGTTGGTGGTGATCGCCATACGGGAGCCCAGGGCCGTCCAGGTCCGGATCAGCGGGTCGGCGTACGGGGTGGGCATCGCGGAGGCCGCGGCCTTGTGCTCCTCCTTGGTGAGACGTTCCTCCAACTCGGTCACCAGGTCGCTGCCGGGGTGCCGGTGGTCCACGGCGCGCAGCACGAAGTGCGGGTCGACGGAGGTCCGTTCGTCCTCGGTCAGCAGCCCGTGCAGACCCTGGCGCGCCAGCCACCGCACCAGGTCGTCGGCGACCAGGCGGGCGGAATGCTGCGCGAACAGCCGGCAGATCGGCCCGTCGAAGTCCCACAGGACCACTTTGGCGCGGGCCACGAGGTCGGCCAGCGGGCTGCCGGTGTCCGCGCCGGTGCCGGTGCCGGTGTCCGTGCCGGTGGCGTCGCCGGTGTCCGTGCCGGTGCTCCTGCTGGTACTGGTACTGGTGCTCTTGTCGGTGTCTGTGCCGGGCTGTGTCGTATCAGAAGTCACTAGGAGAGTGTCAGGTCCGTCGAGATGGTTTCCCAGAGGGCGTTGAACCACTTCTGCGATTCGCCGGTGTACGCCGCGTCCCGCCGGCCGGCTCTGGCCTCGAAGGAGAAGAGCAGGGACTCGGTGCCGAGCACGTCGTACATGTCCAGGGTCCCGCCGTCCGTGGGCTCCTCCCGGCGCGTGACCATGTAGTACGCCATCAGCGCCTCGGTCCCGTTGAGCAGGTACAGCTTCACCGGCGGGGTGAACGGCAGCGCGCGGAACGTCACGCGTACGTCGATGCCGTGCGAGGTGCGCAGGCTCTGGAGGTTGTGGCGCAGGACGTGGCCCTGGGCGTTGCGCTGGGCCAGCCAGCGCTGGTGGACCGGGTCGCTCTCGCCCCGTCCGTCGACCTGGACCGGGAACGCGAGGTTGATCTCCCGTGAGGGCAGCAGGATGCGCACGTCGATCGACTTGGGCTGGAGCTCCCCGCTGTGGATGAGGCGGATCGGTCCCCCCAGGCCCAGCATCAGGGACTCGGCGGTGAGGCACACGGCGTCGATCCGCACCTGCGGCGCCCGGAACGCCTCGACGAGCCGGGCGGCCAACGCCACCATGGTGGGCTGCGGTTCGCCCTTCGAACGGGCCGGTTCGGCGATCCGCGGCGGACTGCCCTTGCTGACGTTGCTGAGCAGACCGGCCTCGTGGAGAACGCGCAGGGCCTGGCGTACGGCGCCGCGCTCCACGCCGAACTCCTCGGCGAGCTCGGCCTGGGTGGGCAGCCGGTCGCCGACCTTGAGGTCACCCACGCGGATGCGTTCCCGCAGGACGTCGGCGATCTCCTGGGGCGAGAGCCTGCTGCTGCCGTTCACTGCCACGTTCTCCTGGGTCACGACCAATGACGCTACAACTCCGACCTATCTTACGGCAGTTGTTTGAAAGTTGTTTATAACCGGTAACCAAGTGGGGACAACATAGTTGTAGTTGGTTACCAACTTTAGCCAGTTGGTAGAAGTTCCGCTCACCGGCCAGGAGTGATCAACGATTCACGGTCCACGGATCCACCGTGCGACAGCGCGATCACGGACTCCGCGCCCGGCAGTCTCAAGGGGGAACCGCCATGCCTGCCGCATCCGCCATCTTCTTCACCGTCGTCGAGAACGGCGCCGAGCAGTTCGTCCAATGGAGGTTCGGCACCGCCGGCTTCGTCGGCCTGCTGCTGTTCAGCATCGGGATCAAGGCGAGGAACGCGAAGGTCGCGTCCGTCGGGGCGGCGCTGCTGGCCATCCTGATCGCCGGTAACCCCGCCCAGTGAGACGTCAGCTCGTGAACATCAGGTCCGAGCTGATGGTCCCCCACAGCGCGTCGAACCACGCCCTCGACTGCGCCACGAATGTCGTGTCCCGCGGCCCCGCACCCCGCTCGAAGGCGAACAGCATCGACTGCGTGCCCACGGCGTCGTACGTCTCCAGGTGTGCGTCGTCTATCTCGGTGGGGCGCCTGACCAGCGTGTAGTAGGCGAACAGCGCCTCCGTGCCGTTGAGCAGGTAGAGCTTGACCGGCGGGGTGAACGGCAGGGCCCGGAAGGACACCCGGACGTCCACACCGTGGGTCGAGCGCAGCTGGAGCAGGTTGTGGCGCAGCACCTGCACCTGGGCGTTGCGCTGGGCCAGCCAGCGCCGTTGCAGCTGCCGTCCGGCCGCCGGACGGTCGGGGACGGAATCCCCCGCCGACGGGGCCGGGGCCGGGAAGGCGAGGTTGATCTCCCGGCTGGGCAGCAGCACCCGGACGTCGATCTTGGCCGGTTCCAGCCGTCCGGCATGGATCTGGCGCAGCGGTTCTCCGATGGCGATGCCGAGAGAGACCGAGGTCAGGCACAGGGCGTCGATCTCCACGTGCGGCGCGGCGAACGCCTGCGCGATACGCGGCGCGAGGGCCACCGTGGTGGGCTGGGGTGCGGCCTGCGGATCGGCCGGCGTCCGGTCGAGGCCCAGGTCGGGAAGCTGATCGCGGCCGGGGAACGGGGCGACGGTGGCCGGGCTGCCCTGGGTCGCGTCGACGAGCAGCCGCTCGGCGCGCAGGATGCTCAGCGCCTGCCGTACGGCGCCCCGTTCCACCCCGAACTCGTCCATCAGCTTGGCCTGGGTGGGCATGCGCTGACCTGGCCGCAGTTCCCCGGACCTGATCCGGGCGCGTAAGGCGTCGGCCACCTGGTGGTGTGACGTGCGTGGCCGCTGTGCCGTCTTCCGCCCACCGGCGGCGGCGTTTCCCGGTTCCACACCAGAACACTACAACTTCTCGCCATCTTGCGTCAGTTGCCGGGAAGGTGGTTATGAGACGCTTCCAAATGGAGATAACCAACATTAAGTTGGCTGCCAACTTGGGCAACATGGTCAAGACTTCAAGTGGTTGGCCACCGGGGAAACAGCCGGGGGATTCGTCCGGCCGACCGGGCTCCCTTCCGGGAGGGGAGCCGGAGCCCGGTCGGTACCGGAGACGCACAGTCACAACTGAACACCGACAACCGAACAGGGCATGCACCGTCACAACTCAACATCGACAACCGAATCGACAACCGAATCCACCACCGCACAGCAAGCTACGGATGTCCACCCGTCGCCGGCAGGAGGGAGCGCTCAGAACAGGTCCGGGCACCACGGTCGCCTGGACGTACGCAGCAGGGCGTCGGCCACCTGGGCGGCGCCCGCTCGTTCTTCCCGCACCCGGCCGAGCGCCGCGAGCCGTACGGCCGACTCGTCGCCCAGCCACAGCGAGGCCAGCGCGGCGGCGTCCAGCGTGAGGTCCGCGTCCCGCGTCGTCGGCGTGCACGAACCGGCGAACGGCCCGGCGAACGGCCCGGCGAGCGGGCCGCCGACCGAGCCATCGACCGAGCCGCCGACCGACCCGGCGAGCGGTCCGGTGGTGTCCGCGGCCGTCTCGAGCAGCCAGCGCCCCGCCGCGTAGCCGTCCCGGTCGGTCACCTCCAGCACCAGCGCGCCCGCGGCGCCGTACGTCCGCGCCTCCAGGGCCGCCGTGACGTCCAGGACCCGCACCCACAGCCAGTCCGCCAGCGTGCTGATCCTGGCCGCCCTCGCGTCGGGGAGGAAGTGCGGGAGCAGGTCGTCGAGGGGCCGTCCGTCGCTCTTCACCTCGGTGATCCAGTCGATCGAGCAGAGGTAGTGCCACAGCGCGCGCTCGGCGGCGGGGCCGTCGGCCAGCAGCCAGTTCACCTCGGCCGTGTTCTCCGGCTGCTTGCCCTGCCACTTCACCTTCGCCTCGTACGACACCAGGCCCCGCAGCTCGCCGTCCGCGGAGCGGTACGCGGCGAAACAGGGCTCGGTCCAGGAGGTGCCGAGGCGCACCTCGCCGGTCGCCAGCCGCCACCACTGCCCGGTACGGCTGACCGCGCCGGGCCGGGCCCGCCGGAAGCGCTCGTGCAGCGCGGGGCCGAGCCTGCGCACGTCCTCCGCGTCGACGATGTCGATCCGGCCGCCGTCGTCCGGGCCCGACCGGCGGGGGTCCAGGCCGGTACGCGGCACGTCCACCGTCCACTCGGCGATTCCGGCGGCGGGGCCGAAGCCGTAGCGGCCGTAGATCGGGTACTCCGCGGCTATCAGCGTCGCCACGACGTCCCCGCGTTCGCGGGCCGCCGCGAGGTCCTGGTCCATCATGCGGGTGAGGAGGCCCCGGCGGCGGTGGGTGGGGCTCACGGTGACGTTGGAGATGGCGTCGGCGGCCACCGGCCTGCCGCCCACGGCGGTGATCTGCTGGGCGAAGCTGCGGAACGTCGCCACGCAGCGGCTGCCGTCGAAGGCACCCAGCACCCGGCCGAACACGAACTCCGGGCGGCGGGCGTCGAGCTGGGCCTGGCCGGGGGTGGGCTCGGCCAGGAAGCCGACGTTCTTGGCGCGGTGCCATTCCGGCAGTTCGGCCTCGGTGACCGGGCGGATCTCGATACCGCCGGACGCCGTCCCGGCGGCGGGGGCGGCGGCGGTTTCGGTGGTGGGGCCGGTGGCAGGGGCGGGGGTGTGGGCGCGGGTGGTCATGAGGTCACGGTAGGACCGCTGCGGTGAGGGCGTCGCCGGGTTTTCCGCCCGCCGCCCGTCCTCCCCCGCGCTCTGGTCGGCGGGGTCACCATGGTCCGCTCCGCCACCCCCGCCGTCGGACCGGCAGGTCCTCCGTCACACCGGCAGGTCCTCCGTCAGGTCGTCCACCAGGTGTTCCACCAGCTCGTCCACCTGGGCCTCTCCCTCCCGGTACCGGCGGGTGATCTCCGCGCTGCAGTCGTCGACCGTGCGCTGGAGCCGCTGGCGGCGGTGGGACACCTGGCGCTCGTACCCCACGAGGCGGCCCATGGCGGTGTCCAGTTCGGGGTCGGTGCGCGCCTGGAGGTCGGACAGCTCGACCTCGCCGAGCATCTCGGCGGCCAGCAGCCGGTACTCCTCGCCGTACGGGGTGCCCACGGTGACGTGCCGGGCCGAGGAGCGGATGCGGGCGGGGGCGTCGGTCAGGATCTCCGGGAGACGGTCGACCACCGGTGCCCCGGCCGGTACGACAACCACCCCTCCGGCCGGTACGGCCACCGGCGCCGCCTGCGGGGAACGGTGGGCGAGTTCCGCGCGCAGGATGTCGATGCGCCCCTGCAGCAGCCGCCGGACGTAACTCAGGTCGGCCTCGTCGCGCTGGGCGTCGCGTCGCAGGGCGCGCAGCTCGGGCAGGCTCAGCCCGGTCAGGCCCGGGTCCGGGGCCTGCGGGGGCAGCGGTGGACTGTCACTGCGCTGGGCGGGTGGCCTGGTCATGCCCGCCCGCTCGGTACCGCGTGTGCTCATGTGTCTCTGACCGTCCCCTCGACCGGCGTGTGGGAAGCATCGTGCCACCCCGCGTGGCCGCTATGTGACCGAGTGCCCCCGAACGGCCCCAGATGGGGGGTTAAGGATCAGAAACAGTCGTCCTGTGGACCGCGTGCGAACGCACCGCGATCCTCCTGTGCATCTATTGCGCGCTCTTCGCGCGCCCTGTGCGCCACTTTTGACACGCCTCTCACGCGCCTGCCCACACCCCTGTGACCCCTCGCGCGCCCCTCCCGGCCGGCGCACTCCGCCGTCCGGGCATGATGGTCCGCATGCGAGCAGTGGTGCAGAGGGTGGACGGCGCGAGCGTCGTCGTGGACGGCGAGACCGTGGGACGGATCGAGGGCGAGGGCCTGTGCGTCCTGGTCGGGGTCACCCACGAGGACACCAAGGAGAAGGCGGCCCAGCTGGCCAGGAAACTCTGGTCGATCCGGATGCTGCACGACGAGCAGTCGTGCAGCGACATCGACGCGCCCCTCCTCGTCATCAGCCAGTTCACCCTCTACGGCGACGCCCGCAAGGGGCGCCGCCCCACCTGGAACGCGGCCGCGCCCGGCGAGGTGGCCGAGCCGCTGGTCGAGGAGGTGGTCGCTCAGCTGCGTGCGCTGGGCGCGACGGTGGCGACGGGCCGCTTCGGCGCGCGGATGCGCGTGTCGCTGACCAACGACGGCCCGTTCACCGTCCTCCTGGAGATGTGAGAGCCGCGGCGGACCGGGCCTGGACCAGCCGGGCCGACCCGGGCTACGGCGCCACGACGACTTCCTGCGCCGCCGCCGTCGTACCGGCGACGAGCGGCGCGTCCGCCGGCACGTTCCGCTTCACCAGGGCGAGGGCGATCGGGCCGAGTTCGTGGTGCCGTACGGACGTGGTGATGAAGCCGATCCTGCGGCCGTCGGGCCCGTCCGCGGCGAGCCGGATGTCCGTGCCGTGCGGCGGCAGGTGGACCTCGCTGCCGTCCAGGTGCAGGAACACCAGACGGCGGGGCGGCTTGCCGAGGTTCTGGACGCGGGCGACCGTCTCCTGGCCGCGGTAGCAGCCCTTCTGCAGATGCACCGCCGTACCGATCCAGCCCAGCTCGTGCGGGATGGTGCGGTGGTCGGTCTCGAAACCGAGCCGCGGGCGGTGCTGCTCGACGCGCAGCGCCTCGTGGGCGAGGATCCCGGCGGCCGGACCCGCCTCGCCCGCGTACGACTCCAGATCCGCGCGCGGCAGGAACAGATCACGCCCGTACGGCGTCTCGCGTACGACGACGCCCGGCGGGACCTCGGTGATCGAGCCGGCCGGCAGGTGGACGACGGCGAAGTCGGCGGTGCGGTCGGCCGCCTCGACCCGGTAGAAGAACTTCATCGACTCCAGGTACGCGAGCAGCGCCTCCTGGGTGCCGGGCTCGACGTGGGCCCAGACCGTGGCACCGTCGTCGACCAGGTACAGGGCGTGCTCGACGTGGCCGTGCGCGGAGAGGATCAGCGCCTCGGTGGCCTCGCCCACGGGGAGGTCGCTGACGTGCTGGGTGAGCAGGAGATGCAGCCAGCTGAGCCGGTCCTCGCCGGAGACGGTGACGACGCCGCGGTGCGAGAGGTCGACGAAGCCGGTGCCGTCGGCGAGGGCGCGCTGTTCTCGGAACAGTTCGCCGTAGTGCGCGGCGACACCTTCGTCCACGCCTTCGGCGGGAACGGCTCCGGGCAGGGACAGCAGGGGGCTCTTCATGAAGGACAAGCCTACGACCCGGTAGTTGAGCCCCGCGCGGAACCCTGGGCCGGATCGTCGGCCGTGCCCTTCAGCGCGCATTTCTTGCAGCGGCCGAAGATCGCGAAGTGCTTCATGTCGGTCTCGAAGCCGAACCGCTCGCGCAGCCGGTCGGTGAGGACGGCGGCCACCTCCTGGTCCGCCTCGATGACGTCGGAGCAGTCCCGGCAGACCAGATGGATGTGGCGGTGGCGGTCCGCGAGGTGGTAGGTCGGCGCGCCGTGCCCGAGGTGGGCATGGCTGACCAGCCCGAGCTCCTCCAGCAGCTCCAGCGTGCGGTACACCGTGGAGATGTTGATCCCCGACGCCGTCCTGCGCACTTCGACCAGGATGTCGTCGGGTGTCGCGTGCTCCAGGGTGTCCACGGCCTCGAGCACGAGCTGCCGCTGCGGGGTCAGCCGGTAGCCGCGCTGCCGCAGATCGGTCTTCCAGTCGGTGCTCACCACACCGGAGAGTCTAGGACGTCGGGGCCCGGTGGTGCCGGGTCAGCGGAAGAAGGCGATCCCGTCGTCCGGCATGTCGTCGGGCAGGGCCTTCGCCCAGCGCTCGACCTCCTCCGGGGTGACGGCCTTCTTCAGGTGCGCCGACATGTAGGGGCGCAGCTCGACCTCGGGGGTCTGCTTCTCGCCGACCCACATCAGGTCGCTCTTCACATAGCCGTACAGCCGCTTGCCGCCGCTGTAGGGCCGGGAGGCGGAGGTACGCGCCACCGCGTCCGTGACGAGGTCGATCTGCGGCTTCTTGTGCGCCAGTTCGCCGTACCAGATCTCGATGACGCCGTCGTCGCGGGTCATCGTGACCTCGACCCTGCGGACGCCGTCGATCCGCCAGAACCCGTGCTCGGACTCCAGCGGGCGCACCTTCTCCCCGGCCTGGTCCAGCACCCAGGTGTGGGAGTGGTACTCCAGGAAGTCCCGGCCGTCGTGGGTGAAGCTGACCTCCTGCCCGAAGTTGCACTTCTCGGAACCCGGGAAGTCGTGCACGCCCGCGCCGGCCCAGTTGCCGAGCAGGAAGGCGAGCGGGACCAGGTCCTTGTGGAGGTCGGACGGAATCTCGATCATGAGTGGCGGTTTTCCCTGGACGTGACTGAGGAGGCTTAGCGCTGGCCCTGGTACAGCTTCTTCACGGTCAGCCCGGCGAAGGCGAGAACACCTACGGCGACGATGGCCAGCAGGGTGTCGAAGAAGATCTCCACGGGGCTGCTCCTTGGTGAGCGGAGTGCGGTGCGTACACAGGACCGGGCCCCAGCTTACGCGGCTGGGGCCCGGGTCCGGCGGCCAGGTCCGCCCCCGGCGTGCGGGGGCGGGCGCGACGTGCGGGGCCGGCTCAGGCGAGGAGTTCGCTCTGGAGGGTCACCGTCTGCTGGAACGGCACGGTGGCCGCGCCGCCCTTGCGGCTCTGCTCGACGACGGCCACGGTGTCACCGGCCGACACGAACGCCGTCCGGAGCTGCTCCGCCCCGTACGGCTTCGTCTCGCTGTACGGCATGACGGTGACGTCCTTCGGCCGGGGGATGGTCGAGAACGCGTCGTCCGGTTCGTAGAGCTCCGCGCCGCGGAAGGGGTGCTTCGGGGAGGAGTAGTCGGCGAGCACGCCCGAGGTCACCTGCTCCGCGACGGCCGCGGTGGAGAACTGGAGCAGGAAGACGCGGGTACGGGTGCCGTCCGGCATGGTCCAGCCGCGCGCCGCGATGTGCCGCAGGCCGTAGTCGGTGAGCTGCTGCGCCATGTCCTCGCGCTGGTCCGCGGCGATCTCCGCCAGGAAGACCTTCCGGTCCAGCCAGCCGTCCGTCCCGCGCAGCGCCGGGTCGGCCTCGGCGCCCTTCGGCGCGGGCAGCACCAGTGCGCGCAGGTCGGCGTAGTGCGCGCCGGCCTTGTTCGAGTCGGCGAGCGGTCCGGGGCTGCCGGAGGGCAGCGGCGGCCGCACCAGGGTGGGGTAGTCCCAGCGGCCGTCCGAGTGGGTCGCCAGACCGGGTACGTCGGTGCGGTCCATCCCGGTGACGCCGTACGCGGTGCCCGCGCCGAACGCCGCGAACACCGCCACGGCGGCGGTCCAGCGGAGGGCGGCACGGAGGACCCGGCGGTCCTTGCGGGGGCCGGGGGCGGACGCCGTCCAGGCTCCGGCCACGGCGGGGACGTCTTCGGCCGGGCCGGACGTGCCGGTCTCCTCGCCGGGTGCGGGGGGACCCTGCGGGGTGTCCTCGGCGGCGGCGTCGGCGACCGCGGACGGCTGCGGCGGTTGCTGCGGCGGCTGCGGCTGCTCGGTCGTCTCGGTCATACGGACTTCCCCGGTTCCTTGATGCGGTCGAGCTGCGTCTCCAGGAGCTTCGCGATGTCGGCCGTCGCCATCGTCTTCGGGCCGCCGGCGTTGACGGTCACCAGCACATCGCCCTCGTAGGCGGAGCACACCATCGCGTCGATCTTCTCCTCGGCGTCCTTGGGCGGCTGGAAGCACTTGGCGTTCGGGTGGCCCTTGACGGCGGGGCCCTTGCGGAAGATGCCCAGGGCGTCCATGAAGCGGTTCTCGAACGTCGACGACTCCTTGACGGCCGCCTGGTCCTCCAGCTGGGACAGCACGATGCTGACGGTGGCGGAGTGCCGGTCGTCGTAGTGCGAGTTGTCGAGGAGATAGCTGCGCATCGCCATGCCCTTGATGTGCTGCTTATCGATCAGCTGTTCCATCCGTTTGCGCTGGGTACGGGGCAGGTCGCGCAGCGACTCCTTGCGCAGGGCGGTCGCCTCGGCGCCGCTGAGCTGCGTGTCGGAGCCGAACTGCGCGAGGTCCGGACCGGGCGTCCACTCACCGTCGTACGGCACGAGGGTGGCGGCGAGGCCCTTCGGGGCGGGGGCCTTCGCCTCGGCACCGCCGGCCTTCGGCAGGTGCCAGACGGGGTGGCCGGGATCCCGGTCGGCGCCCTGCACGGTGACGACGGTGAATCCGATGCCGGCGGCCAGTGCGGTGAGCGCGAGGGCGATGCCGGTGACGGTGGTGGCGCGGCGCCGTCCGGTGGGGGCGGGGGCAGGGACAGACACGGGCGCGGGCGCCTCGGCTCCGCCTTCGGCGGGAGTGTTCCCACCCGCACCACCGGTGCGGGTTTCGTGGTCAGGTGCGGGTGGCCCCTGTGGGGCGTCCCCGCCGTCGGCGGCCGCTGCCTCCGGGGCGGCAGGAAGCTCGGGGCCACCAGGCCCGGTACCGGCCTCCGCAGAAGCCTCCACGACCGGCCCGGCAGCACCGGCCCGCGCCGAAGCCTCCACGACCGGCCCGGCGGATTCCTCGGCCCGGACGACCGGCTCCGCGGATTCTTCGGTCGGGGTGGCCGGCTCGGCGGGTTCCTCGGTCTGTGCGAGCGGCTCGGTCGGGGTGGCCGGGTTCGTGTCGCGGGTGGGTTCGGTGTCGGTCACAGCCGCTCCATCTGCCGCTCGGCCAGGTCCACGATGTCCTTCTTCGGGATCTGCCGGGTGTCGGTGATCCAGATCTCCATGACGAGGTCACCGCGCCAGGCGACCGCCTCCGCCGAGTAGCCGTCCACGTATCCGGACCGGTGTTCCGGGGCGTGGTGCACGTACGCCATGCCGTCGCCGGTGCCCTTGACGGGCCAGCTGTCGGTGTCCGGCTGCTTCCCGGCCCAGTAGGCCTGGCCCGACGCCCAGTCGGAGGCCGCCGCCTTCTCCTCCTGCCGGAACTGCACCAGCTGGATCTCCACGGTGTACGTGCTGCCCACCTGCCAGTCGGTCTCCACCGCGCGGCGGAACTCGTCGATGACCAGGTTCTCGAAGGCTGACGCGGGCTTCGTGTACGTGTCCGCGTACTCCCCCGCGTCCAGCCAGCCGCCGCCGTCCACGGAGAAGGCCGCGTCCCGGGCTCCCTTGGGCCGTTGCAGCAGCAGTTTGCGCAGGTCGCCGCCGGTCTTCACCTGACGGTCCTGGGCGGCGGACAGCGGCTCGGGGGCCGGGCCCTTGGCCTGGGCGAGGGCCGGCTGGGACAGCGAGGGCAGCTCGGTGGGCGCGCGGCCGGCCTGCACGACGTAGCCGGTGCAGGTACCCGCGACGATGCCCAGGGCGGCGGCACCGGCGATCAGCAGGGTGGTGCGGCGGCGTCCGGAACGGCGCGCGGGTGCCACGGGTGCCATCGGCGGTACGGGCGGCGCGGGCGGTGCTTCGTCGTCTCGGGCGGTGGCTTCGGGGCTTAACGCCCCCCGGACCTCTTCGGCGCCGTCCGGTTCTTGCAGGACTTCCACGTGTCCCCCCACGGAACATGAGGTACGGATTCCGTATCCGCACTGCACAGCAGACTCATGGCATGTCCATGGAGTTGTGGAGACGTTGATTACGATTTGACCATGGCGAACAAGCTGGTGATCAAGGTGACCGCGGGAGCCGACGCTCCCGAGCGGTGCTCGCAGGCGTTCACGGTGGCGGGCGTGGCGTTGGCGAGCGGCGTCGACGTGTCGGTGTGGCTGACCGGGGAGTCCTCGTGGTTCGCGCTCCCGGGGCGCGCGGCGGAGTTCGAGCTGCCGCACGCGGCCCCGCTGCCCGACCTGATCGACGCGATCCTCGCGGGCGGCCGGCTCACCCTGTGCACCCAGTGCGCGGCCCGGCGCGGCATCGCGGAGAAGGACCTGATCGAGGGCGTACGCATCGCGGGCGCGCAGGTCTTCGTGCAGGAGATCATGACGGACGGGACCCAGGCACTGGTCTACTGACCGGCGGGCCGGGGGCGGGGGCCGGCGGCGCGGGGGCCACAGGGCTCACTGCCGGGGCCGCTTCTTGCCGTCCAGCTCGTCCCACCAGTCGTCCGACTGCGGATCGCCGGACGGGTCGTCCCACCAGCGGTCCTCCGGTCCCCGCCGGTTGGCGACCATCGCGGCGACGGGCGGGATGACCATGGCGACCGCGCACATGATCACGGCCGCCGGAACCGACCAGATGCGCACGACGCCCCACGCCAGGACGAAGAGCGTGACGCAGATCCCCATCATGACGAAGTAGACATGGCGACGCCGTCCGTACATGACTCCAGCGTAGGTCGGCGGCCCCGATCGCGCGGGCGCACGGCGAAGGGCCGCACCCGGGACGTCCGGAGGATCTCCCGGGTGCGGCCCTTCGGCGCGCGTGGCTGCCGTCAGACGGCGATCGCGACCTCCGCGAGGCCGCCCTTCTGGGCGACGACCGTGCGGTCGGCGGTGCCGCCGGGGACGAGGGCGCGCACGGTCCAGGTGCCCTCGGCCGCGTAGAAGCGGAACTGGCCCGTCGCCGAGGTCGGGACCTCGGCGGTGAACTCGCCGGTCGAGTCCAGCAGACGGACGTAGCCGGTCACCGGCTCGCCGTCGCGGGTGACCTGACCCTGGATGGTGGTCTCACCGGGCTTGATCGTCGAGGCGTCCGGGCCGCCGGCCTTCGCTCCGCACATGTCGTACTCCTGAAGAAGGGGGAAGGGGGTCTTGAGAGGTCGGGGTCGGGAGGGGAGGCCGTGGCCTACTTGGCGGCGCCGAGCTCGATCGGCACGCCGACGAGGGAGCCGTACTCGGTCCAGGAGCCGTCGTAGTTCTTGACGTTCTGCACGCCGAGCAGCTCGTGCAGCACGAACCAGGTCAGCGCCGAGCGCTCACCGATGCGGCAGTACGCGATGGTGTCCTTGGCCAGGTCGACGTTCTCGTCGGCGTAGAGGGCCTTGAGCTCGTCGTCCGACTTGAACGTGCCGTCGTCGTTGGCGTTCTTCGACCACGGGATGTTGCGGGCGGTCGGGACGTGGCCCGGACGCTGCGACTGCTCCTGCGGCAGGTGCGCGGGGGCGAGCAGCTTGCCGGAGAACTCGTCGGGCGAGCGCACGTCGACCAGGTTCTGCGAGCCGATCGCGGCCACGACGTCGTCGCGGTAGGCGCGGATCGAGACGTCCTGCGGCTTGGCCGTGTACGTCGTCGCGGGGCGCTCGGGGACCTCGTCGACCAGCTCGCGGGCGTCCAGCTCCCACTTCTTGCGGCCGCCGTCGAGGAGCTTGACGTTGTCGTGGCCGTACAGCTTGAAGTACCAGTAGGCGTACGACGCGAACCAGTTGTTGTTGCCGCCGTAGAGGATCACCAGCGTGTCGTTGGCGATGCCCTTCGCGGAGAGGAGCTTCTCGAAGCCCTCCTGGTCGACGAAGTCGCGGCGGACCGGGTCCTGGAGGTCCTGCGTCCAGTCGATCCGGATGGCGTTGCGGATGTGGTTCTTCTCGTAGGCGGACGTGTCCTCGTCCACCTCGACGAGGGCGATGCTCGGGTCGTCCAGGTGGGCCTCGACCCAGTCGGCGTCGACCAGGACGTCGCTGCGGCTCATGCTTTCTCCTCCGGGGCAGGTGCGGGGGCGTGCGTGTGCGAGGGGGTGCGCGCTCACCGGCGGGCGGGAGCGGCGCAGGGGTGCCCTGGACAGGGCACGGCGGGGAATGCGGAAACGGTACGTCCGCTCAGAAGGGGCGACAGAGCATGGCGGCCACGCGGCACAGGTCGACTGCCCGCCGCTTCGTGAGATCCGCTTGTCGCCTCATGGGCTCGATCGTAGGGACGGACCGGCGGACATGTCACCGGTGTGTCGTATTTTGAGACGCGATCGTCCGAGATGCGGGACGGGGTGCCCTGCGGGCGGCTCGGCGGAACCACCCGCGGTACGGCCGGCGGGCCCGGGAACGCCCCGCATCTGCGCTACGGACATCAGCGTCTCGGTGCGCGGACAGCCCGGTGTGCGGAACCAGGGCCCAGGGCCGGCGGCCGGCGAGCCGGAGACCGAGCGGCCGGGCTCCCGCGCCGTGCCCGCGCGCACGGGGCACCTACCCGGCGAGCTTGACGTTCGAACCCTTCACCGTGATCTCCACCCCGGTCTTCGCCGCCTCGACCTTGTCCAGCTGGATACCGCCGGGCAGCCCGTCGACCGTCTGGTCGAAGTCGGTGATGGACCGGATCCGGCTCTCGGCGAGCGACACGCCGCCGAACTTGGGCAGCGCGTCCGCGTGCACCCGCACGATGTCGCCCTTGGCGGTGACGGTGCTGAGCACGTAGACCGGGTCGGGCAGCTTCTTGCCGAGGATCTCCGCCTCGACGGCGACCTTGATCTTGCCGTTGCCGCCGTCGGAGAGGCCGATCACGCGGGCGGTGACACCCGGGGCGACCTGGGTGGTCTCGGACTTGGCGGTCTTCAGCAGCTCGTCGTACGAGATCATCGCCGACCCCGTCGCCGTGGACGCCGTGGCGGAGCTGTAGTCGCCGGAGAAGTCGACGCCCTTCATGTCGGCCTTGAGGTCGTCGATGCGGATGGTCCGGCCATCCTTGCCCGTGGACGCCTGGTAGTCCTTGATCCCGACCTCGATGTCGTCCAGCGAGCCGGACGCGACCTGGGTGAGGAACGGGAAGCCCTTGATGGACACGTCGGGGGTGGCGGCGAGGTTCTCCGTGGTCCGGAGCTTGTCCGCGGCCTGGCCCTCGGCGAAGTACACCGCGACCCGGTCCACGACGACGAACAGCCCTCCCAGGATCACGACGACGACCAGGAGTATTCGCAGTGCGCGCATGTTCGGGGTTCCCCCACCTCGACGGTCTGACGGATCAGCGGACTCGGGCTGACGGACCGGCGGTCCGCCGATGTGACGGACCGCCGGATCGCGGAAGGCCGCCGAGCGTGACTCTAGCCCTGAACACGCCGACGGCCGACGGATTGTCGATCACCTGTGACACAGACGCGTGCACACCACACCTGGAACACGGCGCGCGGCGCACGGCGCACCGCTCGTGGCACGCGGCGGATCGCGGCCCTCCGTCCGGTACCTAGCCCAGTACCCGTCCCAGGATCCACACCGCCGGCGCCGCCGCCGTCAGCGGCAGGGCCACGCCCGCGGTGAAGTGGACGAAGCGGGAGGGGTAGTCGTAGCTCGCGACCCGGTGGCCGACGCACGCGAAGAGCGCCGCGGCGGCGCCCAGTACGGCGCCCTGGCCGCCGAGGTCCGTCATGCCACCCACCGCGTAGCCCGCGCCCGCCCCGGCGAGCAGCGCCACCACGACCGAGAGCACGGTCGGCAGCGGCAGGGCCCGTACGACGATCGCCACGGCGACCGCGGCGGCGCCGACGGTGACGGCGTCCGGAACGGCCGCCAGATAGCCGCCCGCGACGATCGCCAGGGCGGCGGAGGCGACGCCCGCCATCAGGCCGTACATCCGGGTGTCGGGGTCGGCGTGCGAGCGCAGGTTCAGTACGAGGGAGAGCAGGACCCACACGCCCAGGGTGCCGAGGATCGCGGCGGGCCCGTGCGAGCGGCCCGCCGTCAGCACGGCCGCGTCCGCGACGAGCGCGCCGAGGAAGGCGAGGGCGATGCCCTGCCGGGCGGGCCACATGCCGTTCAGCCGGAACCAGCCCGCCGCCGTGACGGCCTGGAGCAGGACCAGCGGCACGACCAGCGCGTACGAGCCGACGGTCGCCGCGCCCGCGAGCAGCAGGCCCAGCAGCGCGGTGAGCGCCGCGGGCTGGATGCCGGGCTCGATGATCGGGGAGCGGCCCTCGAGGCGGGCGCGCTGGGCGTCGGTGACGCGGGCGTTGCCGCCGAGGGTGGCGGGACCGTAGGCCGACTCGCCGGATGCCGCGGACGGCGCGGCTGGCGCGGACGGCGTGGATGCCGCGGGAGCCGTCCGCGCCGGTGGCTGGACGGCGGGGGCGGGCATGGGCGCCGGGGCGGGGGTGGGCGCGGTCTGTACCGGGGCCTGGAGCTGGGTCTCCCAGGTCTGGCCCTGCCACTGCTGCGTCTGCTGCAGCGGGTCCTCGTAGGACTGCTGGTAGGCCTGCTGGGGGTGCGGCTGAGGCTGCTGATGCTGGTGAGGCTGCTGCGCCGCGGGCCACTCCTGTTGCTGCGGGCCGCCGTACTGCTGCCGGGTCCCGTACTGCCCGGCGTACGGGTCGTACCCCTCGT
This sequence comes from Streptomyces sp. NPDC047000, assembly GCF_040644295.1. Classification (NCBI taxonomy): domain Bacteria; kingdom Bacillati; phylum Actinomycetota; class Actinomycetes; order Kitasatosporales; family Streptomycetaceae; genus Streptomyces; species Streptomyces sp. NPDC047000. Next base: position 45,794 of record NZ_JBEYWE010000031.1, on the reverse strand, counting down.
ACCCCTGCTGGTGAGGCTGCTGCCCGTGGGGCTGCTGAGGCTGGTCGGTCATCGGTCTCGTCATCCTCCTGCGAACGGCGGGAGCACTTCGACCGTGCCGCCCTCGGCCAGCCGTACCGTCTCATGTCCGCGCGTCCCCACGGGAGCGCTGTCGACGAGGAACGAGCACCGTTGCAGGACCCGCACCAGTTCGCCGGGGTGACGCTCGCGCGCGGAGTCGAGCGCCTCGGCGAGCGTGGCGGCCTCGTGGGGTTCCTCGGCGACCCCGGCCGCGGCCTTGGCGGCGGCCCAATAACGCACCGTGACCTTTGCCATCTCGTCCCCAGGGTCCCTCGTCGTGATCGATGCCGATGTGCCGGTGGCTGTGAACACCCCAGGCTAGCCCTCCCGGGACACCGCCCAGTCCCCTATACGGCGCAGCAGGTCGTCGCCGACCGCGTTCTCGGCGTGGCCCATGCCGGGCTCCACCCAGAGTTCGCCGTGGTCACCGGCCGCCTCGGCGAGGCTGCGGGGGTGGTCGAGGGGGAAGTAGCCGTCCTGGTCGCCGTGCACGACGAGCAGCGGCACCGGTGCGATCCGGGGCACCGCCTGCACCGGCGACAGCGGCACCGGGTCCCACTCCCGGCGGTCGATACGGGTGCGGAAGCCGTAGCGGCCGACGAGCCGCCCCTCCGGCCGGGTCACCAGCCAGTGCAGCCGCCGCATGGGCGCGGTGCCCCGGTAGTACCAGCGGGCCGGGGCGCTGACCGAGACCACGGCGGCCACGCCCGCGGGGTGCAGCGCGGCGTGCCGCAGTACGACGGAGCCGCCCATCGAGAAGCCGACGGTCACGATGCGGGTGTGCCCCAGGTCCCGGGCCCAGCTGACGGCGGCCTCCAGGTCGAGGACCTCGCGGTCGCCGACGGTCGACAGGCCGCCGGAGGCGCCGTGCCCCCGGAAGGAGAAGGTCACCACGGCCCCGTAGGCGGCGAGCACCTGGGCGACCCGGCGCACCTGCGGCCGGTCGGCGTCGCCGGTGAACCCGTGGGCGACGACGAACGCCAGGTCACGGGAAGATGGCGCGGAGGCGTCGTATACAGCGGAGGCGGGATCGTATACGGAATCGATCGAAATCCCGTCGGTGGTGTGCAGAAACGTCCGCAATGGTGCGCGTCTGCTCGTCTCGGAGTTCGGACGAATGGTGGAACGTGCCACATGACCTGCCGGACCGTTGCTCATGTGGGCTATTCTGCTGTGCAGAGGACTCGGGCAGCGAAGCCCCCGGGTCCTTTTGTGCTTTCGGAAGCGTTGTATACGAAGCGGGTAACCGCAGGTGTACGGGGCCCCGGGATCGCAGAGCAGTACCGCAAACGTCCTCGCAGGGACCGAGGAGGAAAACGACGTATGAGTTCTCTGCTGCTCCTGACCAACGCCCTTCAGCCGTCGACGGAGGTCCTGCCGGCTCTCGGCCTGCTGCTGCACAGCGTGCGTGTGGCTCCCGCCGAAGGCCCCGCCCTCGTCGACACCCCGGGCGCCGACGTCATCCTGATCGACGGCCGGCGTGACCTCCCCCAGGTGCGCAGCCTGTGCCAGCTGCTGCGTTCCACGGGCCCCGGCTGCCCGCTCATCCTCGTCGTGACCGAGGGCGGCCTCGCCGCGGTCACCGCCGACTGGGGCATCGACGACGTGCTCCTCGACACGGCGGGCCCCGCCGAGGTGGAGGCACGGCTGAGGCTGGCCATGGGCCGCCAGCAGATCGTCAACGACGACTCCCCGATGGAGATCCGCAACGGCGACCTGTCGGTCGACGAGGCGACGTACTCCGCGAAGCTCAAGGGCCGGGTGCTGGACCTGACCTTCAAGGAGTTCGAGCTCCTGAAGTACCTCGCGCAGCACCCCGGCCGCGTGTTCACCCGGGCCCAGCTGCTCCAGGAGGTCTGGGGCTACGACTACTTCGGCGGCACCCGGACGGTCGACGTGCACGTACGGCGGCTGCGGGCCAAGCTCGGCCCGGAGCACGAGTCCCTCATCGGGACGGTACGCAACGTGGGCTACCGGTTCGTCACCCCGGAGAAGGGCGGCGCGGGCGCGGCCGAGGAGGCGAAGGCCAAGGCGGCCGCGGTCCAGTCCGGCGCCGGGACCGGCACCGGCGGCGCGGGCGACTCGGCCGCCGTGGTCGGCGCCGAGGTCTCCGCCGACGTCTGACGACGTCCGACCGGCGCCGAGCCCGACCGGCACCCCGCACCACCCGGCAGCACCTCGCACCACCCGGCGGTACCCCAGCGGTACCCGGCGGCACCTGGCAGCGCCCCGCACGACCGCGCGTCATCGCGCGCGGTCGTGCGGGGCGCTGCGCATCGCGCGGCGGGCGCGTCTCACGTTTTTGATACGCCCTGCCCAGCGCGGGTCTCTCCGCGTAGACTCCGCGCGTGGCCAAGGTGACTCGGGACGATGTGGCGCGGCTGGCGGGGACCTCTACCGCCGTGGTCAGCTATGTCATCAACAACGGACCCCGGCCGGTCGCACCGGCCACGCGCGAGCGTGTCCTCGCCGCGATCAAGGAACTGGGGTACCGGCCCGACCGCGTCGCCCAGGCGATGGCGTCCCGGCGTACGGATCTCATAGGACTGATCGTGCCGGACGCCCGCCAGCCGTTCTTCGGGGAAATGGCCCACGCGGTCGAGCAGGCCGCGTCCGAGCGCGGGAAAATGGTCCTCGTCGGCAATTCCGACTACATCGGCGAACGCGAGGTCCATTACCTGCGCGCATTCCTCGGAATGCGGGTCTCGGGCCTCATCCTCGTCTCGCACGCGCTGAACGATCTCGCGGCCGCCGAGATCGACGCCTGGGACGCCCGGGTGGTGCTGCTCCACGAGCGGCCGGAGGCCATCGACGACGTGGCCGTCGTGACGGACGACCTGGGCGGCGCCCAGCTCGCCGTACGGCATCTGCTGGAGCACGGCTACCCCTACGTGGCCTGCATGGGCGGCACCGCCGAGACCCCCGCCGTGGGCGACCCGGTCTCCGACCACGTCGAGGGCTGGCGGCGCGCCATGGCCGAGGCGGGGATCAGCACCGAGGGCCGGCTGTACGAGGCTCCGTACAACCGCTACGACGCCTACCAGGTGGCGCTGGAGGTCCTGGCGGGACCCGACCGCCCGCCGGCGTTCTTCTGCTCCACCGACGACCAGGCCATCGGTCTGCTGCGGGCGGCGCGCGAACTGCGCATCGACGTGCCCGGCGAGCTGGCGGTGGCGGGCTTCGACGACATCAAGGAGGCCGCGCTGGCCGACCCGCCGCTGACGACGGTCGCCTCGGACCGCTCGGCGATGGCGCGGGCGGCGGTGGACCTCGTCCTGGACGACGGGCTGCGCGTCGCGGGCTCACGGCGGGAGCGGCTGAAGGTGTTCCCGTCCCGGCTGACGGTACGGCGGTCGTGCGGGTGCGAGTGAGCGGGTCCCGGGCGCTGCCCGGCGTTCGCTGAGAGAAGTCTGAGAGCCGCGCCGCAGACCGCGAGGGCGTCTTTATATCGGGCATACGAGGTTCTGCCGGGCTTCTCAGCGGGCACTCAGCTGGCTCTCATGGTCGCGGGACATGCTTTTTGACATGACCGAGAGCTTCCGCCGCAGCGGCGCGTACGAGTCCCCCCGGGGTGACGGCACGCAGGGCACCACCATGGCCCCGCAGCCGACGTACCCCCAGCAGCAGCACTCCGCCTCCGCCGTGGACCCGGAGTGGCCGCCCCCGCCGGCGTACGGCCCGGCAGAGCCGTTCAGCGGCGAACCGTTCACCGCCGAGCCGCTCGCCGCCGAGCAGGGCGCGGCTCCGTGGCCGGGCCGGCCGGCGCAGGCACCGCCGTCGGCGCACCCGGCGCAGGGCATGCAGCCGGCGTACGCGGCGGGCACCGGTCAGGACACCACCGCCGGCCACGGCGGTGACGGCACCGCCGTCTTCCCCGCTCCCCCGGCCGCCGACGGCGCCCCGAAGAAGCGCACCCGGGGCCCGATAGCCCTGCTGGCCGCCGTGGCGATCGTGGCGGCGGCGGTCGGCGGCGGCACCGCGTACGCCTTCCAGGAGCTGACCGGCAAGAGCACGGTCGCCACCAGCTCCACCAGCACGAGTGTGGTGCCCTCCAGCAAGAAGGGCTCGATCTCCGCGATCGCCGCCGCGGTCAGCCCGAGCGTCGTCGAGGTCACCGCCACGCTCAGCAACGGCACGTCGACCGGCGCCGGTGTGATCATCACCAGCGGTGGTGAGATCGTCACCAACAACCACGTCATCTCCGGCGCGTCCTCGATCAAGGTGAAGACCAGCGACGGCAAGTCCTACACCGCCGAGGTCGTCGGCACCGACAGCAAGAAGGACCTCGCCCTGATCAAGGCGCAGAGCGCCTCGGGCCTGAAGGCGGCCTCGCTGGGCGACTCCAGCGGGGTCCAGGTCGGCGACGAGGTCGTGGCGATCGGCTCGCCCGAGGGCCTGACCGGCACCGTCACCAGCGGCATCGTCTCCGCGCTGAACCGTGACGTGACCGTGTCGACCGACGAGAACCAGGGCCAGAACCAGGGCGGCGACGGCAACTGGCCGTTCCAGTTCGGCGGTCGGCAGTTCAACGGCGACACCGGCTCGTCCACGACGACGTACAAGGCCCTCCAGACCGACGCCTCGCTCAACCCCGGCAACTCCGGCGGCGCGCTGATCGACATGAACGGCAACATCGTCGGCATCAACTCGGCGATGTACTCGTCCGGTTCGAGCTCCTCGTCGTCCTCGGACGCGGGCAGCGTGGGCCTCGGCTTCGCCATCCCGATCAACACCGTCAAGTCCGACCTGGCCACCCTGCGGTCGGGTTCCACCAACTGACGCGACGACCCGGCCCGCACCTACTCCGGCACACGCCCACTCCGGCAAGGAGCACGACATGAGCACGTCCCGCACCACCGTCCCGATCCAGCGGATCTCCCACGTCCCGGCCGGCGCGGGCGCCGCCGACTTCACCCTCGCCCTGGAGGTCGCGTACGGCCTCCACACCCCGGCGGGCCGCGCCCCCGAGGTGGCGACCACGCCGCCCACGTCGCTGGGCACCACCCGCCGCACCAAGGCCCGCTCCCGCCACTACGCCCCGTCCCGGGCCGCCTGACCGGACGCACCGCCTTCCTCGCTTCATGACCGGACCGGGAACATGCGACGCTGAACACGCCGGACCCGTCGGCCCAGCACCCGTAGCCGCACCCCGCCCCGTCACCGACCGCACCAGAGGAACCCGACACCCATGAGCCCCGCCGAAGGCGACCGTGACCCCCAGCGCATCCTGATCGTCGACGACGAACCGGCGGTCCGCGAAGCACTCCAGCGCAGCCTCGCCTTCGAGGGATACGACACGAAGGTCGCCGTGGACGGCGCGGACGCCCTGGAGAAGGCCACCGCCTACCAGCCCGACCTGGTCGTCCTCGACATCCAGATGCCCCGCATGGACGGCCTGACCGCCGCCCGCCGGATCCGCGGCGCGGGCGACATGACCCCGATCCTGATGCTGACGGCACGGGACACGGTGGGCGACCGGGTCACGGGTCTGGACGCCGGGGCCGACGACTACCTGGTCAAGCCGTTCGAACTGGACGAGCTGTTCGCCCGCATCCGCGCGCTGCTGCGCCGCAGCTCCTACGCCGCGACGGTCGTCGGCGCCACGCAGGACGACGACGCGCTGACCTTCGCGGACCTGCGGATGGACCTGGCGACGCGGGAGGTCACCCGGGGCAGCCGGCAGGTGGAGCTGACCCGCACGGAGTTCACCCTGCTGGAGATGTTCATGGCGCACCCGCGCCAGGTCCTGACCCGCGAGCAGATCCTCAAGGCGGTCTGGGGCTTCGACTTCGAACCGTCGTCGAACTCCCTCGACGTCTACGTCATGTACCTGCGCCGCAAGACCGAGGCGGGCGGCGAGCCCCGCCTGGTCCACACGGTGCGCGGCGTGGGCTACGTACTGCGCCAGGGCGGCGCCGAGTGAAACGACTGGCCCACCGCTTCCGCACGCTGCCCATCCGGGCGCGGCTGGCGATGCTGGTCGCCGCCGCCGTGGCCTTCGCGGTGGCGGCGGTCTCGGTGACCTGCTGGTTCATCGTGCAGGGGAAACTGTACGACCAGGTGAACAGCGACCTCCGGAAAGCGGCGGCGCAGGCGGTGGCGCAATCGGAGAGGCGCGGTCCGCAGAACGAGATCGTCAGCGCCTTCAGCAACTGCACCACCACACCGCAGACGGCTCCCTTCGGCAGCTTCCGCGATGCCTATTCGGAGGCGATCACGGAGGCCGGAACGGTCTGCGTGCTGGAGAACTCGATCGGCAGGATCAGGATCACCGAGGGCGACAAGAAGATCGCCGCGAACACTGACAGCAGCAGCGCCGTGGTCCGCAACGGCACGGACTCTCAGGGCACCCCCGTACGGGTCCTGACCGTCCCGCTCGGACTGTCGGTGACCGAGAAGACAGGTGCCGTTTCCGGTACAGCCTTCGTCGTGGCCATGTCCCTCAAGGGAACCCAGAACACCCTCAACGACCTCGCCCTGATCCTCCTCATCGTCTCCGGCATCGGAGTCCTCGGCGCCGGCGCCGCCGGTCTCGCGGTCGCCCGCGCCGGTCTGCGCCCGGTGGACAAGCTCACCGAGGCCGTCGAGCACGTGGCCCGCACCGAGGACCTGGACATCCGCATCCCGGTGGAGGAGGACAGCGAGGACGAGATCGCCCGTCTGTCACGCTCCTTCAACTCGATGACCGCGTCCCTCGCCAGCTCCCGCGAGTTGCAGCAGCAGCTCATCGCGGACGCCGGCCACGAACTCCGCACCCCGCTCACCTCCCTGCGCACCAACATCGAACTCCTCACCCGCAGCGAGGAGATCGGCCGCCCCATCCCGGCGGAAGACCGCAAGGCACTCCTCGCCTCCGTCAAGGCGCAGATGACGGAACTGGCCTCCCTGATCGGCGACCTTCAGGAACTGTCCCGCTCGGAGGCCCAGCGCGGCGAACGCGCCCAGGTGATCTCCTTCGAGGACACGGTGGAGTCCGCCCTGCGCCGAGCCCGCCTGCGCGGCCCGGAACTGACGATCACGGCGGCACTCGAACCCTGGTACACCCGCGCGGAACCGGCGGCGCTGGAACGGGCGGTGGTCAACATCCTCGACAACGCGGTGAAGTTCAGCCCCGAGAGCGGCACGATCGAGGTCCGGCTGACGGATGGCGTCCTCACGGTCCGCGACCACGGCCCCGGCATCCCCGCCGACGAACTCCCCCACGTCTTCGACCGCTTCTGGCGCTCCCCCTCGGCCCGCGCCCTCCCCGGCTCCGGCCTGGGCCTGTCCATCGTGGCCCGCACGATCCAGCAGTCGGGCGGCGAGGTGTCCCTGACCCGCGCGGAGGGCGGCGGCACCCTGGCGACGGTACGACTGCCGGGAGCGCCTACGGCTCCGCCGGAAACGGCGCAATAGGTTCGGCTTCTTGCCAGAAGAACTCTTCGACCACGATCTGCGGATCTTCGGTTCGGCGGACGAAGCTGTACTTCAGCCAGCCGTATCCGCTGTCGAAGAAGCAGATGTGGCGGCCGCCCGGATCAGTGGACCGGCCCGGCACGACCCTCATGCCCTCGGGGAGCCCTGCGTCAGCATCGATGCCGCGGAAGTACGGGTCTTTCGCCGTCACCAGTTCCGCGCGCGCGGCGAGCACGATCTCACGAGCGTAGTCGGGCAGTGCCTCGAAAGAGACGCGAGCATCAGTCCGCCAGTCCATCTGCCAGGGCGGCCCCATGAACCCCTCAGTCACTCGCCGGGCTCCAGTTCTCGGACCCGGTGGTGAATCTTCGCCGCCTCTTCAAGCAGAGCTTTGGCTTCGGCGACGTCGGTGCACTCGTACGCGGCCCTGCGTTCGAGATCACGAACATGCGCGTCCAGCTCGGCGTCTCGGGCGAGGGCGTACTCACCCCACCAGCGGGCCATGAATGCCGGCACCGGACCGATGTCGTAGGCGTCGGCGATCGCCCACTTCCAGTGCGAGTCGAAGTCCGGAAGAAGGTCGGGAGTGTGCTCGGCGATGGCCTCGCGCAGCGCCTGAGGAGTCCGCTCGGGCATGGGGGGGATGGTCGGAGCGGAGTTCGCAGCGTGAGCAGCCATGACCGATGCCTTCCTTCGACGCGCCGTCCTCACGACCATAGCCGCCTCGCTCCCCGGGAATCAGTCGATCGCCTCTCAGCCACGAGATCACCCTGACGAAGACAAACGGCAGAAATCAAGAAAATCAGGCAGACATCATCTGAAGGTGTGATCACTCGCCTCCTTCTTGACCTGATCCATGGACCGTCGACCGGAGCAGAGCCGTGAGGCGGTCGGGCACAGCCACGGTCCGGGTGAATCCCAGGGGTGTGGCGAGATGTGGCTGTTGCCCTGGGTCCTGCCCGGACCCTACAAACGGGGCATGCCTCACACCGACACCGACACCACCCGCCCACGCCCCGCCTGGCTCTTCCGCGAGTACGAGCCCGTGGGCGTCGACCTGGGCACTCCGGAAGCGGTGGCCGCCTACGACCGCAATCAGGGCACCGACCCGGGCGCCGACGACGCCCTGCTCGACCGTCTCGGCGTCGGCGCGGGCACCCGCCTCGTCGACCTCGCCTGCGGCACGGGTTCCCTGGTGGTCCAGGCGGCCCGCCGCGGGGCCGAGGCACACGGCGTCGACGTCTCGGCGGAGATGCTCGCCTTCGCCCGGGCCAGGGCGGATCGGGCCGACGTGCACGCGTACTGGCACCGCGCCGGTTTCCTGGACTACGCGCACCGGGCGGCACCCGCGGACGTGGTCACCACCAAGGCGGCACTGCACCAGCTCCCGGACTTCTGGAAGCAGCAGGCGCTCCTCGACGCGGCGGCCCTGCTGCGGCCGGGCGGCACCTTCTACCTGTGGGACGTCGTCTTCGGCTTCCCTCCGGCCGACGCGGCGGAACGACTCCAGCAGTGGATCGACTCCGTGGCCAGCCCGGAGAATCAGGGGTTCACCCGGACCGACTTCGAGACCCACGTCCGGGAGGAGTTCTCCACCTACTCCTGGATCCTGGAAGGCATGCTGGAACGAGCAGGCTTCGACATCGTCTCGCACACGTCCCTCAGCCCCACCCACGGCGAGTTCCTCTGCCGTCGCCGCTGACGCCGGGGCTGTCGGCCCGGATCAGTCGATGCACGTGCGCATTGCTGCTCACGAAACCTGCCACGAAGCTCGACCGGGCCGTGGTGATCAACGCCATCGATCTGGTCGTCCTCTGACCGGCGAGGCCGCCCTTTGCTCCCCAGCTCACGCACATCCCGGTGCCAGGCTCGGCACAGCCCGTCGTCACATTTTTAAGGAATGGTGAGGACGATTCTGCTGGCCGACGACGATGCCGACATACGGGACGGAGTCGGGCGGCTGCTGAGGTTCGAGGGGTACGCGACCGTGCTCGTCGGGGACGGGCGGGGGGCGCTCGAGGTCATCGGCGGGCCCGGCGGTGAGCCCGATCTCGTGCTGATGGACGTCACCATGCCCGGCCTCGACGGGCTCGCCGCGACCCGGCGGCTGCGGGCCTCCGGGTGCACCGTGCCGATCCTCATGCTCACCGGCCGCAACGCCGTCGGCGACCGCATCGTCGCCCTCGACAACGGCGCCGACGACTACCTCGCCAAGCCGTTCGCCGCGGAGGAGCTGCTCGCACGGGTGCGGGCCCTGCTCCGGCGCAGTCCGCAGCGGGCGGCACCGGAGGAGGCGAGCGGTCCGGGCGGGGGGCTGCTGGGGTTCCAGGACGTCGTTCTCGACCCGGTCACGCGTGCCGTCACCCGGGGCGTGCGGGTGCTGGACCTGACGAGAACCGAGTTCGCCCTGCTCGCCTATCTGCTGCGGCATCCCGGCAAGGTGCTCAGTCGGCGGACGATCCTGCGGGACGTCTGGGGGCTCGACCTCGAACCGTCGTCCAACACGCTCGACGTGTATGTGATGTATCTGCGGCGGAAGCTGGAGTGCCAGGGCGAGTCCCGGCTCATCCATACCGTGCGCGGGCTGGGGTACAGCCTGCGCGGGGGCGAGGGCGGGGGCTCTACCACCTGAGGATCATCGTGTCCTCCGGCAGGACGGGGGGCACCGCCGTGCGCGGGAGGGAAGGTGAGGCCAGGCGGGCGTAGACGCCGTTGCGGGTCATCAGGGACTCGTGGGTGCCTTCCTCCACCAGACGGCCTCCGTCGACCACCAGGATGCGGTCCGCGTCGGGGGCCAGGCTCAGGTCGTGGGTGATCATGATGGTCGTACGGCCCGACATCAGGCGGCGCAGCGGGGCCATGATCTGGCGGGCGGAAACCGAGTCCAGGCCTGCCGTCGGCTCGTCGAGGATGAGGACGGGGGCGTTCCGGAGCATGGCGCGGGCTATCGCGACGCGCTTGAGCTGGCCGCCCGACAGGGCCGCCGTGCCGGGGGCCACGGGGGTGTCGTAGCCGTCGGGGAGGGCGGTGATGAAGTCGTGGGCCGCCGCGGACCGGGCCGCTTGCTCGATCTCCGCGTCGGTCGCGTCCGGGCGTCCGCACGCGATGTTCTCGCGGATCGTGCCGGTGAGGACGTGGGTCTCCTGGGGGAGGAGGGTGATGTGCGTGCGGACGAAGTCGAGGGGGAGGTCGTGCAGGGGCACGCCGTCCAGGCGGATCGCCCCGGCCGAGGGGTCGTAGAAGCGGGTCAGGAGCTTCGCCAGGGTCGACTTGCCGGCTCCGCTCGGGCCCGTCACCAGGAGCAGTTCGCCCGGGGCGGCCGTGCAGGTCACGTCGCGGAGGGAGGCGTGGGAGGCGCCGGGGTAGCGGAAGGAGACGTCGTGGCAGCTGACCCAGCCGCGCACCGGCCAGGGGGCCACCGGGTCCGCCGGGTCCGTCACCGACGGCCGCGCGTCCAGGATCTCGCCGATGCGTTCGGCGCCCGCCGTGGCCGCGGTGACCGTGAGGCCGAGCTGGCCGAGGCTGCGGACCGGCGGGTAGAGGTAGCCGATGAAGGCGGCGAAGGCGAGGAGCTGGCCCAGCGTCATGCGGCCGGCCGAGATCTCCCACACTCCGAGGCCGATCACCGTCAGTACGCACAGCGTCTCCACCACCTCGACGAACTGCTCGTACAGTTCGCCGAGCCGTGCCCCGCGCACGCTCGCCCGCAGCCATGCGCGGGCCTCGGTGTCCAGCCGCTTCTCCTCGTCCCGGGCGCGGTTGTACGCCTGGGTCATCACGATGTTGCCCAGTGACTCCTCGACGACGGAGGTGATCGCGCCGTCCGCCACCCGCTCGTCCCGTGACGCCGACCGGATACGGCCGGAGAAGCGGCGCGCGGCGATCAGGAAGAGAGGGGCCAGGACGAAGGTGGCCAGGGCCAGGTCCCAGCGGAGCCAGAAGGCGGCGCAGGCGTAGAAGACGGCCGAGAAAGCCGCCGATATCGTGGCTACGACGCCTGACACCACCATTTGTTCAATGGCCTCCACGTCTCCGGTGAGGCGCTCGACGAGGTCGCCCCGGCGGTGCCGCTGGAAGAAATGGGGTGGAAGATCCTGGACGTGCCGGAACACTCCGGCCCGCAGGCGCAGGACGAAACGCTCGGCGGTCCAGGTGGCGAGGGAATTGCCGAGGTAGCCGACGAGCGCGCCCAGTGCCGCGACGCCCAGCCAGGCCGCCGCCGGGCCCCAGAACGCGGACAGTGAGCCGGCCTTCAGGGCGTGGTCGGTGAGCTGGGCGAACAGCAGGATCGCGGCGGTCTCGGCGAGCGCGGACACCACCACGCACGCGACGATCGTCACGAGCCATCTGCGGTCGCCCCTGGTCAGCGGCCAGAAACGGCGGAAGGCGACGAGCGCTTCCCTCATGGCTGCGGCTTCCTTTCCCGCACGTTCGGGTACTTTTGGGCATGGCCGAGGCGGGGCCATCGGGCGGCGGTGGCAGTGCACCGCCGGGCCCGTCGGCCCCGCCTCGCGGCCTGGGTCAGCCCTGGTGCGCGACCGGGCGGCGCTTCGGGGCGGCCTTCTTCACGGTCTTCTTGGCGGCGGGCTTCGGGGCCGGGGCGGCGGCCTTGTGGTGCTTCTTGACGGGGACGATCTTGTGGAAGCTCATGGGTTTCTCCTTTGGATTTCCTGGGTTTGCTGTGGTTTTCGTCTTCGCGATCTTCGCTTTCGCTTCGTTCGCTTCCGACATCGAAAACATTACGTCACCCCGGAACCCGGAAAAGCCAAATCCGCTAAGACCTCGATGAAATACGCCTGAAAGCATTTTCAGGCGATCGCCGGAACCATCTACGCCTTTACACAGAATTGATGGCAGCAAAGAGAGGGCCCTGCCCGTACGGATGCCGTACGGGCAGGGCCCTGATGTCACGGGCAGCGCCGCGCTGCCTGGTGCTACTGCACGATCGTGATCCGGTTCGCCGCCGGAGGTGCGATCGGGGCCGCGGCCGACGAGTTGGCCGTCAGGTACTCCGCGAGGGCCGTCAGGTCGTCGGTGCCGACGAGGTCGCCGGTGCCGAGGCCCAGCGTGGTGAAGCCGTCGCCGCCGCCCGCGAGGAAGCTGTTCGTCGCGACGCGGTAGGTGGCCGCCGGGTCGATCGGGGCGCCGTTCAGCTTGATGGAGTCGGTGACGACCCGGTCCGCGCCCGACTTGGTGAGGTCGAGCGTGTACGTCAGGCCCGAGGAGATCTGCAGGATCTTCGGGGACGCCGCGTTGCTGCCGCTGACCTGCTCCTTGAGCACCTGGACGACCTGGGCGCCGGTGAAGTCCTGGAGGTTGACCGTGTTGGCGAAGGGCTGCACGGTGAAGCCCTCGGCGTACGTGACCACGCCGTCGCCCTCGGCGCCCTTGGCCGCGTAGGTCAGCCCGGCCCGGATGCCGCCGGGGTTCATCAGGGCGAGGTCGGTCTCCGGGTCCAGCTCCTTGCCGTACGCCAGCTGCGCGTCGGCGATCAGGTCGCCCAGCGGGGACTCGCTGCCGGTGTTGTCGATGTCGGCGGAGATGTAGCCGATGGCGCGGTTGCCGATGGGGGCGGCGAGGGTGTTCCACCTGGCGATCAGCTCGGTGAGGTCGGCCGCCTTGGGCACGTCCCGGGTGACCACCCGGTTGGCCGACTTCACGGCCGTACGCGCGATGTCACCCGTACGGCGGTCGTAGGTCAGCGTGGTGTCCGTGTAGAGGCGGCCGAAGGACGCGGCCGAGGTGACCATGCGCGGGTTGCCCGCCGGGTCGTCGATCGAGCAGACGTACGCCTGGTGGGTGTGGCCCGTCACCAGCGCGTCGACCTGCGGGGTGACGTTCTTGGCGATGTCGACGATCGGGCCCGAGATGCCGTCGCCCGCGCCCGGCGAGTCGCAGTCGTAGTTGTACGACGCCGACGCCGGCTGGCCGCCCTCGTGGATCAGGGCGACGATCGACTTCACGCCCTGCTTCTCCAGCACCTTGGCGTACTTGTTGATCGTCTCGGCCTCGTCCTTGAAGGCGAGGCCCTTCACGCCGTCCGCGGAGACGATGTTCGGCGTGCCCTCCAGGGTGACGCCGATGAAGCCGATCTTGACGCCGTTCTTCTTCCACACCCAGTACGGCTTGAGGATCGGCTTGCCGGTCTTCTCGTCGAGGACGTTGGCCGCCAGGTAGGGGAAGTCCGCACCCTCGAAGCCGTCGGGGGTGTAGCAGCCGTCGGTGGGGTGGCAGCCGCCGTTCTGGAGGCGGGCCAGTTCCCGCGCGCCCTCGTCGAACTCGTGGTTGCCGACGGACGTGACGTCCAGCTTCAGCTCGTTGAGCGCCTCGATGGTCGGCTCGTCGTGGAACAGGCCCGAGAGCAGCGGGGACGCGCCGACCATGTCGCCGCCGGCCGCGGTGATCGAGTACGGGTGGCCCTTGCGCGCCTCGCGCAGATGCGTGGCCAGATACTCGACGCCGCCCGCGTCGACCGTCTTCGTCGTGCCGTCCGCCTGGAGCTCGGTGACGCGGCCGGACGAGCCGGACGGGGGCTCCAGGTTGCCGTGCAGGTCGTTGAAGGAGAGGAGCTGGACGTCCTGGTAACGGGCGGGAGCGTGACCGCCGTGGCCCTTGCCGGGGGCGTGGCCGCCGCCGTGACCGTTGTCGTGGGCGTTCGCCGGGAGGGCGGCGGACAGGGCCGCGACGGTGGCCAGCGCCGCCGCCGTGGCGAACAGCCGCGCACCGCGCGTACGGCGTGCACGGCGTGCGGTGGCCGGCTGATGCGGCTGGTGGGGATGGTGCGGATGGGTGGAAGTGGCTGGCATGCGCCCCCCTGTGAGTCTGCTGTCGGTGTCGGCGTTCCGGCGCAGCCTAGGGTCAACGCGCGTAGCGCGGTAGATGGTTCGTGGTTAATTCCCGATGTCTCCTTTGCCGTGCCTTTGCCCGTCGGGTGGGTGCGGGAGGCTCCGCTTACGCTCGTACGCATGACCAGCGACGACACTGCGGGTCCGGGCCCCTCCTCCCGGGCCGTCGAGACCCATGCCGTACTCAGCCCTGACCAGGCGTCGGATGTCCTGGACCTGCTCGCCGAGGCCGCGCACGCGGACGGGCGGCAGGCGGTGTCCGAGCAGGGGCGGCTGCAACTGCGCGGCGGGGCGCGGGAGGGCGTCTCCCATCTGCTGCTGCGGGTCGACGGGCGGCTCGCCGGCTACGCGCAGCTGGAGGACACCGATCCGGTGGAGGCGCCGGCCGGTGAACTCGTCATCCGGCCGGCGTACCGCGGGCACGGGCACGGACGGGTGCTGGGTACGGCGCTGCTGGGCGCGTCCGGGAAGCGGCTGCGGGTGTGGGCGCACGGGGGACACTCCGCCGCCCGGCATCTCGCGCAGGTGCTCGGACTGACGCTGTTCCGTGAACTGCGGCAGATGCGGCGGTCGTTGGAGGACGGGGCGGAATCGGCCCAGCCGGGTCGGGCGGGCCGGGCGGATGCTGATGCGGGGTTCGGTGCGCCGGTGCTGCCGGAAGGGGTCGTCGTGCGCACCTTCGTGCCCGGGCAGGACGACGCGGCCTGGCTCGCCGTCAACTCCGCGGCGTTCGCCCACCATCCCGAGCAGGGTTCGCTGACGCAGCGGGACCTCGACGACCGGATGAGCCAGCCCTGGTTCGATCCGCGGGGCTTCTTCCTCGCCTTCCGGGACGACGAGCTCATCGGGTTCCACTGGACCAAGGTCCATGCCGAGGAGCAGCTCGGAGAGGTGTACGTGCTCGGGGTGCGGCCGGGGGCGCAGGGGGGCGGGCTCGGCAAGGCGCTCACCGTCATCGGGCTGCGGCATCTGGCCGCGGAGCGGGTGCCCACGGCGATGCTGTACGTCGATGCCGACAACCGGGCGGCCGTGGCGGTGTACGAGCGGCTGGGGTTCCGGACGTACGAGGTGGATCTGATGTACCGCACCGAGACGTGACGGGTGGCCTGCGGCCGGTTCTGCGGGGACGGGGCACGGGACCGCGGGGGCGGAGCCTGCCGGGCGCGAGGCCCAGGGGCTGCCAGGGGCCGGGCGCGGGGCCCGGGGCAGGTTTTTCGCCCCCGCCGCCCCTTCCCCGTTCCCGTCCCTGGGGGCTGCGCCCCCAGACCCCCTTTTCGGCCCTGCGGGCCTCGTCCTCGAACTCCCCCAGAGGGGGTGCCCCCAGGACGGGCTGGAACGGGCCGGGTGGGGCCGGGGGGACTTCCGGGGGCCGTTTCTCGCTAGCCGGGACGTCATGTGTCCTTAACCATTGATTCAGACGGGCTTGCAACGCTCAGTCAATGAAGCCCGCCGTGCCAGAGCCTTCGCCGCACCCGGCGCAGAATGCCGGGCCCGCGCTTTCCGACGCGCCTGTCTCACGCCTGGCGCGGAAGAATAGGGTCATGAGCCAGCAGAACGCCCAGGCACCGGTCAAGAAGTCCCAGCCCGCCCCGTCCGCGCCGCACGTCCCGGCGGAGCACGCGCAGCCCTCCGTGGGCTCCATCGCCGCGCACCGGCCGCACACGGTGGCCGCCACCGTCTCCGACCTGGAACCCGACATCGACGGCGACCTCGACGTGTACGAGGAGGCCCCGAACGTCGGCGGACCGCTGCCGCAGGGACGGTTCCTCGACCGGGAGCGGAGCTGGCTCGCGTTCAACGAGCGGGTCCTGGAGCTCGCCGAGGACCCGAACACGCCGCTGCTCGAGCGCGCCAACTTCCTCGCCATCTTCGCCAGCAACCTGGACGAGTTCTTCATGGTCCGGGTGGCCGGGCTGAAGCGGCGTATCGCCACCGGCGTGGCCACCCGGTCCGCCTCCGGGCTCCAGCCCCGCGAGGTGCTGGAGATGATCTGGGCCCGGTCGCGCGAGCTCATGGCCCGGCACGCCGCCTGCTACCACGAGGACGTCGCCCCCGCGCTCGCCGAGGAGGGCATCCACCTCGTCCGGTGGAGCGAGCTCACGGAGAAGGAGCAGGCGCGGCTGTTCACGCTGTTCCGGCACCAGATCTTCCCCGTCCTCACCCCGCTGGCCGTCGACCCCGCGCACCCGTTCCCGTACATCTCCGGCCTGTCCCTCAACCTGGCCGTCCGGGTCCGCAACCCCGTCACCGGCACCCCGCACTTCGCCCGGGTCAAGGTCCCGCCGCTGCTCAACCGCTTCCTGGAGGCCTCCCCCGGCCGTTACGTCCCCCTGGAGGACGTGATCGGCGCCCATCTGGAGGAGCTGTTCCCCGGCATGGAGGTGCTGGAGCACCACGCCTTCCGGGTCACCCGCAACGAGGACCTCGAGGTCGAGGAGGACGACGCCGAGAACCTGCTCCAGGCCCTGGAGAAGGAACTCATGCGCCGCCGCTTCGGGCCCCCGGTGCGCCTGGAGGTCGAGGAGAGCATCAACCAGGAGGTCCTGGACCTCCTGGTCCGCGAACTGAAGATCAACGAGGCCGAGGTCTACCCCCTCACCGGCCCCCTGGACCTCACCGGTCTCTTCCGCATCGCCGGTCTCGACCGCCCCGAGCTGAAGTACCGCAAGTTCGTCGCCGGCACCCACCGCGACCTCGCCGAGGTCGAGTCCGCCTCCGCGCCCGACATCTTCGCCGCGCTGCGCAGCCGCGACGTCCTGCTGCACCACCCGTATGACAGCTTCTCCACCTCCGTGCAGGCGTTCCTGGAGCAGGCCGCGGGCGACCCCGACGTCCTCGCGATCAAGCAGACCCTCTACCGCACCTCCGGCGACTCGCCGATCGTCGACGCGCTCATCGACGCCGCCGAGGCGGGCAAGCAGGTCCTGGTCCTCGTCGAGATCAAGGCCCGCTTCGACGAGCACGCCAACATCAAGTGGGCGCGCAAACTGGAGGAGGCGGGCTGCCACGTCGTCTACGGCCTCGTCGGGCTGAAGACGCACTGCAAGCTGTCCCTGGTGGTGCGCCAGGAGGGCGAGACGCTGCGCCGCTACAGCCACGTCGGCACCGGCAACTACCACCCCAAGACGGCCCGCCTCTACGAGGACCTCGGCCTGCTCACCGCCGACCCGCAGGTCGGCGCGGACCTCTCCGACCTGTTCAACCGGCTGTCCGGCTACTCCCGCCGGGAGACCTACCGCCGGCTGCTGGTCGCCCCCAAGTCCCTCCGGGACGGGCTGATCTCCCGGATCAACAAGGAGGTCCAGCACCACCGCGCGGGCCGCCCCGCCTACGTCCGCATCAAGGTCAACTCCATCGTCGACGAGGCCCTCGCCGACGCCCTCTACCGGGCGTCCCAGGCGGGCGTGCCCATCGACGTGTGGGTGCGCGGCATCTGCGCGCTGCGCCCCGGCGTGCCCGGCCTGTCGGACAACATGCGGGTCCGGTCCGTCCTCGGCCGCTTCCTGGAGCACTCCCGGATCTTCGCCTTCGGCAACGGCGGCGAACCCGAGGTGTGGATCGGCAGCGCCGACATGATGCACCGCAACCTCGACCGCCGTATCGAAGCCCTGGTCCGGGTCACCGACCCGGCCCATCGCGCATCCCTGAACCGGCTCCTCGAGTCCGGCATGTCCGACACCACTTCCTCCTGGCACCTGGGTCCCGACGGCGAGTGGACCCGGCACGCGACCGACGCGGACGGCCAGCCCCTGCGCAACGTCCAGGAGATGCTCATAGACGCCCGGAGGCGCCGGCGTGGCACAGCAACACCTTGAACCGACGGACCCCGCGGCCACCGGGACCGTCCCCGAGCGCCCGACCCCGGTCGAGCAGCGGGGCACCCCCACGGGGGACGCTCTCGCGTCCTACCTGAGGTCCCAGGCCACGGAGTTCCTCCGCGCCCTGCGCCAGCACCGGGAGACCGGCAGCGCGGCGGGCGGCGCGGAGGGGTCCGTCGGCGCGGCGCGCGCGCTGCGCCGCTCGGCCCGCCGCATCAGCGGCAGCCTGCACACCTTCCGCCCGCTCCTCGACGCCGGCTGGTCGGAGGAGATGCGTCCCGAGCTCGCCTGGCTCTCCGGGACGCTCGGGCTGGAGCACGCCTACGAGGCCCGGCTGGAGCGGCTGCTGGCGGCACTGCACCGGCTGTCGGGGGTGACGGTGTTCCCGCCCCGGTCCGGCCCCTCCGTACCGGCCGGCGGGCCTGCCGCCTCACCGGCCGGCGCACCGGTCGGCGGGCCGGTCGCCGCCCCCGCCGCCCGGCAGTCCGCCCAGCAGTCCAACGGGGGCACCCTGACCGTCGGCGCGGCCAAGGCCGGCGCCCTGCTGGAGCGCCAGCTCACCCTCGCCCGGACCCGCGCCCACTCCACGGCGCTCCAGGCCCTCGGCTCGTCCCGCTTCCACGCCGTCGCCGACAAGGTCGCCGTACTGGCCAGCGAGGTCCCGCTCACCCCGGCCGCACCCGCCACCGACCTGCGCCCGCTCGCCACCGCCGCCGAGGAACGCCTCACCGCCGCCGTCGCCGCGCTGCCGCTGGTCACCGCCGGGCACCCCTACAACGCCGAGGCCCTGGTCCACGGCCTGTCCCCGGACCCCGCCCCGCACCCCCAGGACGGCCCCTGGCACCAGGTACGGCTGCTGCTGCGCCTGCACCGCTACGCCCGTGAGGCGCAGTACGGGGACGACCTCCCCGTCGACGTACGGCTGCTCGCGGCCGGCCAGGCCCTCAACCGGCACCGTGACGCCTCGGAGGCGGCGGCCGCCGCGGCGTCGGCGGCGCGCACCCCGCGCATCGCGCCCGCGACGGCGTACGCCCTCGGGGTGCTGCACGCCGATCAGCGTCATGAGGTGGAGGCGGCCCGGTTTGCCTTCCAGCAGGCCTGGCAGAAACAGATCGTCGGCACCCCCTGACGCGCAGGTCCCCTTCCGAGGAGGCGGTGAGGCACCGGTGACCAGCCCGAAGGAAACCCCGAGCACGCCGAACACCCCGAACGGTCCGAGCACCCCGGATGCGCCCGGCGCAGCCGGCGCACCGGCCGCACCGGCCTCACCGGGCGGCGGCACCCCGGCGGACCCCGTCATCGAGGCCGCCGGCTGCGTGCTGTGGCGCCGGTCCCCCGTCGGCGGGGAGGTGGAGTTCTGCCTCGTCCACCGGCCGAAGTACGACGACTGGTCCCACCCCAAGGGCAAGCTGAAGCGCGGCGAGGAACCGCTGGCCGGGGCGCTGCGCGAGGTCGCCGAGGAGACCGGCTACGCCGCCGACCCCGGCAACCGGCTGACCACCCTGCACTATCTCGCCAACGGCCGCCCCAAACAGGTCCGTTACTGGGCGGCGGAGGCCGGAGGCGGCCGGTTCGTCCCGAACGACGAGGTGGACCGCATCCTGTGGCTGCCCCCGGTCGCGGCCCGCGACCGGCTCACCCAGCCGCGCGACCGCACCCTGATCGACGAGTTCCTCGCCCCGCTGCACCAGCGCACGGGCCCCGGCCGGCACTGACGGCCCGCCGCCGCGGGGTGGCGGAAAGGTTCCGGAAGGTCCGGAGGGGCTCAGGCGGCGGCGAGGTGGGCCGTGGCGTCCGAGCGGGCCAGGCTCCTGGCCCGGCGGGCCGGACCCCGCCAGCCGCAACTGCATCTGGCGAGGCAGAAGCGGCCCTGTTCGACCGTGGTCGTACGGTGTTCCCCGTCCAGCAGGGGCTGGTCCAACCCTTGGTACTGCGTCACACCGACAACGTTACCCACAGGGACTGTGAGGAACTCATGGGGCCGCCTCTTTCCCGGTCCCCGCCGCCCGGCGTGACCGCGCCTCCCCACCCGTCGTTAACCGGAGCGACAGGGGCCCGTGGCGGATGTACCGGGGGTAGGCAGGCGATGGCCAAGGAGCGGGAGCGGCAGCACGGACGGCGGCGCACGGCCGTCGCGGCGGTGCTGGTGGCGGCCGGTCTCTGCGCCTGCGTCACCGGCTGCGCGGGCGGCGGCGCGGCCGCGGAGGACGCGCGCGGGGTCTCCGGTGCGGTCGGGCTGCTGCGCCACGCGGCGGACGCGCTGCGCGGGGCGGGCAGTTCACGGGCCGCCACGGCGATGGAGATGGCGACCGGCGGCACCCGGGTCACCATCCGCGGCCGGGGCGGCTACGACTTCCGCCGCCGTCTGGGCCGGCTGAGGGTGACGCTGCCGCAGGACCCGACCGGGCTGAGCGAGCACCGGCCGATCACGGAGCTCCTCGCGCCGGGAGCCCTGTTCATGAAGAACCGGGGCGCGGGAGTACCGGCCGACAAATGGGTGCGGGTCGACACGGAGACGCTCTCCGACGGCAATCTCGTCACCGGCGGCGCCACCGATCCGCTCACCGCGGCGGAGGTGCTGTGCGGGACCCGGTCGGCGGTCTACCTCGGGCGGACCGACCTGGAGGGCACCGAGGTACGGCACTTCAGGGGCATCGCCGACCTCGCGGTGGCGGCGCGGGGCACTCCGGCGGACGGCAGGGCCGCGCTGCGGGCGGCGGCGGAGGGCTTCGCCACGGCCCGGGTGCCGTTCGACGCCTACCTCGACGACCAGGGCCGCATCCGCAAGCTGCGGCAGCAGTTCAGCTTCGTCAACGGTCACCGCCGCACCCCGGTCGCGGTCGCCTCGACGACGCTGCTCTACGACTTCGGCGCGCCGGTCGACGTACGGCTCCCGGCGCCGGGCGACATCTACGCGGGCCGGATCGCCGACGAGTGACCGGGCACGCCCGGGACGGACACGGCAGGGGCGGGCGCGGCCGGTCCCGGAGGCCGGAAAGGGACCTGTGCACTATGCGGACTAGTCCTCCGAACTAGCCCTTCCGTGCCATGCGCGGTGCGTAGGCTGCTCCCTACTCTAGGAAGTCGGTGTCGGCAGAGAAGAGGTGAAGCACGTGGCTCCGCTCGGCGGTACGGCGGTTCAGGACCACGTGGCCCTCGCCGAGATCGAACTGTGCGGCGAGCTGATGATCGCGGCCTCGGCCGCCGACGAGGAACGGCTCAGCCTGGAGAGCATCGACGAGGTGCTGAAGGTCGCCGAGGAGCGGGCGGCACCGGCGGGCTGACGGCTCCCGGCGGCCGGTCGGGCCGGGCCCGGTCACGTCCGCAGCAGCCGGCCGATCGCCTTGGTCGCCTCGTCCACCTTCATGTCGATCGCGTCGCCGCCCTGCCGGGCCGCGTCGGCGACGCAGTGCCGCAGATGCTCCTCCAGCAGCTGGAGGGCGAAGGACTGCAACGCCTTGGTGGACGCGGAGACCTGGGTGAGTATGTCGATGCAGTAGACGTCCTCCTCGACCATGCGTTGCAGGCCGCGGATCTGGCCCTCGACGCGGCGCAGCCGCTTGAGGTGCTCGTCCTTCTGATCGTGGTAGCCGTGCGTGGCGTGCTCGGCGACATGCCGGACATGCTCCGTGCCGTGCCCGGAGGGCGCCGCGGCGCCGGCCTCGGTGGTGGTCATGGCGTCCTCGTTCCGCAGACAGATACCCCTGGTGGGTATATGGTAACGAACTTTGCCGGGTAAGGAGCCCTTGGTACGCCCCCGTGCTGATCATCGTGCCTGATGGGCGACACTGGAGGACGGCCCCTTAGCCATGGCCGGAAGATGCCCTTAGCATCAGCCTGACCGAAACCGATGCAGCCCTAGGAACCCCACGTGCGCTTTCGTCTGACCCCCAGGGAGACGAGCTTCTATGACATGTTCGCCGCATCCGCGGACAACATCGTCACGGGCTCCAAGCTCCTCATGGAACTGCTCGGGGCGGACGCCTCCGCCCGGGCCGAGATCGCAGAGCGTATGCGGGCCGCGGAACACGCAGGTGACGACGCGACGCACGCGATCTTCCACCAGTTGAACTCCTCGTTCATCACGCCGTTCGACCGTGAGGACATCTACTCCCTCGCGAGCTCCCTCGACGACATCATGGACTTCATGGAGGAGGCCGTCGACCTGGTGGTCCTCTACAACGTCGAGGAACTACCGAAGGGCGTGGAGCAGCAGATCGAGGTACTGGCACGTGCCGCCGAACTGACGGCCGAGGCGATGCCGAACCTGCGGACGATGGCCAACCTGACCGAGTACTGGATCGAGGTCAACCGCCTCGAGAACCAGGCCGACCAGATCCACCGCAAGCTCCTCGCGCACCTCTTCAACGGCAAGTACGACGCCATCGAGGTGCTCAAGCTCAAGCAGATAGTCGACGTGCTGGAAGAGGCGGCGGACGCCTTCGAACATGTGGCGAACACGGTGGAGACCATCGCCGTCAAGGAGTCCTGAGCCGGTTCATGGACACCTTCGCTCTGGTCGTGACCATCGCGGTCGCGCTCTTCTTCACGTACACGAACGGCTTCCACGACTCCGCGAACGCGATCGCCACCTCGGTGTCCACCCGTGCGCTCACCCCGCGGGCGGCGCTCGCGATGGCCGCGGTCATGAACCTGGCCGGTGCGTTCTTCGGCTCCGGCGTGGCCAAGACGGTCAGCGAGGGGCTGATCGAGACGCCGACGGGCTCCCAGGGGATGGGCATCCTCTTCGCCGCGCTGGTCGGCGCGATCACCTGGAACCTGGTCACCTGGTACTTCGGGCTGCCGTCGTCGTCGTCCCACGCGCTGTTCGGGGGCATGGTGGGCGCGGCCCTCGCGGGCGGTACGAAGGTGCTGTGGACCGGGGTGCTCGACAAGATCGTGATCCCGATGTTCCTGTCACCGGTGGTGGGGCTGCTGGTCGGCTACCTGGTGATGACGGCGATCATGTGGCTGTTCCGCCGGGCCAATCCGCACCGGACGAAGCGCGGCTTCCGTATCGCGCAGACCGTCTCGGCGGCCGGGATGGCGCTCGGGCACGGTCTGCAGGACGCGCAGAAGACGATGGGCGTCGTGGTGATGGCGCTGGTCATCTCCGGCAACCAGACCTTCGGGGACCCGATCCCGGTGTGGGTGAAGATCATCTGCGCGGTGATGCTGTCGCTGGGCACGTACGCCGGCGGCTGGCGGATCATGCGGACGCTGGGGCGGAAGATCATCGAGCTGGACCCGCCGCAGGGGTTCGCCGCGGAGACGACGGGGGCGGCGATCATGTTCACGACGGCGTACCTGTTCCGGGCACCCGTGTCGACCACGCACGTGATCACTTCGGCGATCATGGGGGTGGGTGCGACGAAGCGGGTGAACGCTGTCCGCTGGGGGGTGGCCAAGAACATCGTGCTCGGGTGGTTCATCACCATGCCCGCGGCCGCGCTCGTCGCTGCGCTGGCCTACGGCGTGGTGGACGTGGTGTTCCTGTAGCCCGGCGTGCCAGGGGGCTCCGCCCCCTGGACCCCCGTTTCTTTCTCACCCACCCACCCGACTCGGCCGACTGATCAGCTCCCCCACTCCCCCACGACCGCACATTCCCGGCCACCCGAGTCGGGGTGGGGCGGGCGCCGTTCCAGCCGACCGAGTCGGGTGGTGGGTGGGCACAGGCCGGGGTCCAGGGGCGGAGCCCCCGGCGGGGTCCGGGGCGGGGTCCGGGGCGGAGCCCCGGCAACGGGCCCGGCAGCGGAGCCCCCGGCGAACCCCGGTGGAACCCCTGGTGCAAAAAGGACGGGCCCGCCCCCCGGGAGCCAGGGGGCGGGCCCTGTCGACCTCGCGGTGGCACCGCCATGCAGCACCGCGAGGAGTCACAGAAGCGGGCGGATCAGCCGAAGCGCCCGGAGATGTAGTCCTCCGTGGCCTGCACCGACGGGTTGGAGAAGATCCGCTCCGTGTCGTCGATCTCGATCAGCCTGCCCGGCTGCCCGACCGCGGAGAGGTTGAAGAAGGCCGTACGGTCGGAGACTCGCGCCGCCTGCTGCATGTTGTGGGTCACGATGACGATCGTGAACCGTTCCTTCAGCTCACCGATGAGGTCCTCGATGGCGAGCGTGGAGATCGGGTCGAGGGCCGAGCAGGGCTCGTCCATGAGCAGCACCTTCGGCTCGACGGCGATCGCCCGCGCGATGCACAGCCGCTGCTGCTGGCCGCCGGACAGGCCGGAGCCCGGCTTGTTGAGGCGGTCCTTGACCTCGTTCCAGAGGTTGGCGCCCTTGAGGGACTTCTCGACGACGTCCGCGAGGGCGTTCTTCTTGTAGCTGCCGTTCAGGCGGAGCCCGGCGGCGACGTTGTCGAAGATGGACATCGTGGGGAACGGGTTGGGCCGCTGGAAGACCATGCCGACCTCGCGCCGCACCGACACCGGGTCGATGCCGGGGCCGTAGAGGTCCTCGTCGTCGAGGAGGACCTTGCCCTCCACCCGCCCGCCGGAGGTCACCTCGTGCATCCGGTTGAGGGTGCGCAGGAACGTCGACTTGCCGCAGCCGGACGGGCCGATGAACGCCGTCACCGAGCGGGGCTCGACGGTCATCGAGATGTCCTCGATCGCCTTGTGGGAGCCGTAGTAGGCGGTGAGCCCGCTTACGTCGATTCGCTTGGCCATGATTGTTTCACTTCCGGTGAGTCGCTGAGAGGGCCGCGGTCAGCGACCGGTCTTCGGGGCCTTCCAGCGCGCGATCGCGCGGGCGCCCAGGTTGAGGATCATCACGAAGGCGATGAGCGCGAGCGAGGCCGCCCAGGCACGGTCGTAGGCCGCGCCGGAACCCGCGCTGTTCGAGAACTGCTGGTAGATGTACAGCGGCAGCGACGCCTGCGCACCCTCGAAGGGGTTGTTGTTGATGAAGGGGTTGCCGAAGACCAGCAGCAGCACCGGAGCGGTCTCACCGGCGATACGGGCGACCGCCAGCATGACGCCGGTGGTGATACCGCCGATGGAGGTCGGCAGGACCACCTTCAGGATGGTGCGCCACTTCGGCACGCCGAGCGCCAGGGACGCCTCGCGCAGCTCGTTGGGGACGAGCTTGAGCATCTCCTCCGTGGAGCGGACCACGACCGGCATCATCAGGATGGCCAGGGCGAGGGAGCCGGCGAAGCCGAACGGCTGCATCTTGAATTCCAGCATGATGCTGAGGATGAACAGACCGGCGACGATCGACGGGATGCCGGTCATCACGTCGACGAAGAACGTGACGGCCTTGGCGAGGTTGCCCCGCCCGTACTCGACCAGGTAGATCGCGGTGAGCACACCGATCGGGGCGCCGATGAGGGTGGCGAGGCCGACCTGCTCCAGGCTGCCGATGATGGCGTGGTAGATACCGCCGCCGGGCTCGGTGTCGGCGACGACGCCCATGGAGTGCGTCAGGAAGTAGACGTCGAGGACCTTGATGCCGCGGACGACGGTCACCCAGATCAGGGAGACCAGCGGCACGACGGCGACGATGAACGCCACCCAGACGAGGCTGGTGGCCACGTGGTCCTTGGCCTGCCGGCGGCCCTCGACGCGTGCGGCGATGACGTAGGTGCCGAGCACGTACAGCAGCGCGGCGATCAGGCCCCACTGGATCTTGCTGTCCAGGCCGCCGATCAGACTGATGGCGATACCGAGGAGGATGGAGCCGCCGGCGATCGCGTAGGGCGACCACGAGGGCAGGCTGGCACCGCGCAGGGTGCTGGCGGGCTTGGCGTCGGTGACGGCTGCGTGGCTCATGCGTTGGCCCCCGAGTACTCCGCGCGGCGGGAGATGATGTAGCGGGCCGCTCCGTTGACCAGCAGCGTGATGACGAACAGGACCAGACCGGAGGCGATCAGCGCGTCCCGGCCGAACTCGGTCGCCTCGCTGAACTTGCTGGCGATGTTCTGGGCGAAGGTTCCGCCGCCCGCGTTGAGCAGGCTGCCGTGGATGATGAAGTCGGGCGAGAGCACGGTGGCGACGGCCATCGTCTCGCCGAGGGCGCGGCCGAGGCCGAGCATCGAGGCGGAGATCACGCCGGAGCGGCCGAAGGGCAGCACGGACATGCGGATGACCTCCCAGCGCGTGGCGCCGAGGGCCAGGGCCGCCTCCTCGTGCATCTGCGGGACCTGCCGGAAGACTTCACGGCTCACGTTGGTGATGATCGGCAGGATCATGATCGCGAGCAGGATGCCGACGGTGAGCATCGAGCGCGCGGGGCCCTGGTCCCAGGAGAACACGCCGGTCCAGGAGAAGTAGTCGTTCAGCCAGCCGAAGAGGCCGTTCATGTGCGGTACGAGGACCAGCGCGCCCCACAGGCCGTAGACGATGGACGGCACGGCGGCGAGGAGGTCGATCACGTACGAGACGACGCCGCTCATCCGGCGGGGCGCGTAGTGCGTGATGAACAGCGCGATGGCGACCGCGACGGGCACCGCGAGGACCATGGCGATGACCGAGGAGACGATCGTGCCGAAGGCCAGCACGGCGATGCCGAAGACGGGCGGCTGGAGGTTGGTGTTCCACTCGAAGGTGGTGAGGAAGTTCCCGTGGTCCTTGCCGATGGCGAGGACGGCGCGGTAGGCGAGGAAGGCCGCGATGGCGGCCATGATCACCAACAGGAAGATACCCGAGCCGCGGGACAGACCGAGGAAGATCCGGTCACCGGGTCGGGTGGCTCCGCGGGCGGCACGCTTCTGCTCGCCGGTGGGGTGCTGAGAAGTGGGGGGAGGTGCTTCTTCTGTGTGCTGTGTCGATATGTCCATCGGGTTCTCCGGTCTGCGGAACCGCACGTGATGTGCGGCCCCATGGGGCCGTACGACGCGTACGGCCCCGGGCGGCGGTGCACCGGACGGTGCGGGGTCCGGACCCGGTCTCCCGGTTCCGGACCGCGCACTCAGATCAGCTCAGGCCCTCGATGGTGGTGCGGACCTTGGCGATGATCGCGTCGGGGACGGGCGCGTAGTTGATGCCCGAGAGCACCTTCTGGCCGTCCTCGCTGGCGATGTAACGGAGGAACGCCTTCGTGGCGGGCAGCGTGTCGGCCTTGTTGCCCTTGTCGCAGACGATCTCGTAGGTGACCAGGGTGATCGGGTAGGCACCCTCGGCCTTGGTCTTGTAGTCCAGCTGCAGCGAGAGGTCGCTGCCGGTGCCGATGACCTTGGCGGCCGCGATGTCGGCGGTGGCGCTCTCGGTGCTCGGGGCGACCGGCTTGCTGGCACCCGTGTCGATGGAGACGGCCTTGACGCCGTCCGCCACGTAGGACAGCTCGAAGTAGCCGATGGCGCCGGAGGTCTGCTTGACCTGCTGGGCCACACCCGCGGACTGCGGGGCGGACTGGCCGCCCTTGGCCTGCCAGGCCTTGCCGCCGGAGTACTTCCAGTTGTCCGGGGTGGTGGCGATCAGGTACTTGGTGAAGTTGTCCGTGGTGCCGGACTCGTCCGAGCGGTGGAACGCCTGGATCTTCAGGTTCGGGAGCTTCACGCCCGGGTTCAGCTTGGCGATCGCCGCGTCGTTCCAGTTGGTGATCTTGCTGTCGAAGATCTTCGCGAGGGTCGGCGCGTCCAGGACCAGGTTGTCGACACCCGGGACGTTGTAGCCGAGGGCGATCGGGCCGCCGACCATCGGGAGGTCGATGCCCTGGCCGCCGGAGCAGATCTTCTTGGAAGCGGTGACCTCGTCGGGCTTCAGCGCGGAGTCGGAACCGGCGAAGGCGACCTGACCCTGCGTGAACGCCGTGACACCGGCGCCGGAGCCGCCGCCCTTGTAGTTGATCTGGACGCCGCAGGCCTGGCTGAACTGCTTGACCCACGCGTCGATCGCGTTCTTCTGCGCGGAGGAGCCGTCCGCGAGCAGCTGGCCCTTGGCGTTGTCACACTTGATCGAGCCGGCGTTCGCGGAGGAGGACGAGGAGGAGCTGTCGCTCGACTTCGAGCTCGTGTCGTCCGAGCCGCACGCCGTCAGGGCCAGGGCGCTGGAGACCGCGACAGCACCGAGGGAAAGGGCGCGAAGCCGGTTCTTGCGCTGAAGCTTCACTTTCGGAGGTTCCTTCCAAGGAGCCGCCCGTGCGGCGGCGTGCGGAGAGTGATCCCAGTCCGCGAGGTAGTCCTCTGGGACTGTGCCGTTGTCAGTGGTGAGCAGTGCAGTCCCGGGCCGCACTCCGCACCTTGCAGTACCGAAATTAGGCAGATCAGGTGAAGCGGTCGAAGGTCATAAATGAACGGAAGGTGAACCCCTGCCGTCGGCCCGGTTAGGTCACGGAATGCTCACGGGGAGGGCACGTCGAGGTCCCGGGAACCAGGTTACGGACAGCGGTCCACTGATCGCCTTTCACACACCTCTTCGAGTGAACGCACACGTGATCGACAAGGAGGCGTCCCGCCGGGTGACACGACCGATCAGGGAGCCGGCGCCCACGGGCCGCCGTGGCTCCGGGAACCCGGGGCACCGGGTGGCCGTCTCGTTCCAGGAGAGCCGAGGGGCGGCGACGGAGGGCGGAGGCCATGGAGCGGCGTACGGTGATAGCGGGCGGCGCGGCCGCGCTGACGGCGGCGGTCACGGCCGGCTGCACGGCCGGCGCCGGTCATCACACGCGGGCCGCCACGGCCACCGGCCCGGCGCTCACGGCCACCGCCGCCAAGGCCGTCGCCGCGAACTGGACCGCCCTCGCCCGCGACCTCGACGGCCTCCTGATCCGCCCCGGCGACTCCCGCTGGGCGACGGCCCACCAGCTCTACAACACCCGCTTCGACGGCCTGAAGCCCGCCGCGGTCTGCTACGCCGCCCACACCGGCGACATCCGCACGGCCCTCGCCTACGCCCGCGCCCACGGCATCCGTGTCGCCATCCGCAACGGCGGCCACTCCTACGCCGGCTGGTCGTCCGGCAACGGCCGGCTGATCCTCGACGTGTCCCGGCTCGCCTCGGTCCGGGTGGGCGGCGGCGAGGCGGTCGTCGGCGCCGGGGCGAAACTCATCGACGTCTACCGGGGCCTCACCGCCAAGGGCGTGACGATCCCGGCGGGCTCCTGCCCGACCGTCGGCGTCTCCGGCCTGGTCCTCGGCGGCGGCCACGGCGTCGTCTCCCGCGCCTACGGCCTGACCTGCGACAGCCTCACCCGCGCCACCGTCGTCACGGCCGACGGCAGCCGGCTCACCGCCGACGCGAGCACCCACACGGACCTCTTCTGGGCGCTGCGCGGCGCGGGCAACGGCAACTTCGGCGTCGTCACCGAACTGCACTTCAGGACCCATCCCGCCCCGCAGGCCGTCACCGGCTACCTCACCTGGCCCTGGGCCAGGGCGGCGGCGGTGGTGAAGGCATGGCAGGAGTGGGGCCCCGGCCAGCCCGACGAGATCTGGTCCGCCCTGCACCTGGAGGCCTCGGCCGGCGGCACCCCGACCGTCTCCGTGTCCTGCTTCTCCCTGGGCACCTACGGCGAGCTGCAGAACGCGGTCGACCGGCTCGCCTCCGCCGTCGGCGCCCCGGCGCGCAGCGTCTCCCTGCACCGGCGCGGCTACGAGGAGGCCATGGAGATCTACGCCGGCTGCTCCTCGTTCGCCTCCGCCGACCGGTGCCATCTGCCCGGCAGCACTCCGGGCCGCTCCCCCCAGGGCGCGCTGCGCCGTGAGACGTACGCCGCCCGCTCGCACTTCTACGGCCGCTCGATCCCCGCGGCGGGCATCCAGACCCTGCTGGCCCGGATGCGCTCGGTGCGGGGCGGCGCGGGCAGCATCGCCCTGACGGCCCTGGGCGGCGCCGTCAACCGCGTCTCCCCGACGGCCACGGCGTTCGTCCACCGCCGTGAGCGGATGCTGGCGCAGTACCTGGTGTCCTGGCCGGCGGGCACGGCGGGCACCGCGGCGCAGTCCTGGCTCACCGCCACCCACGCGGCGATGGCCCCCCACACCTCGGGCACGGCCTACCAGAACTACACGGACCCCGCCCTCACCGACTGGCGCCGCTCCTACTACGGCGACGCGGCGGCCCGCCTGAAGCAACTGAAGGCCCAGTACGACCCCACCCGTTTCTTCACCTACCCCCAGGCGCTGTGAGGAAGGAGGACGCGGCGAGGGCGGGAAGAAGGGGAGAGCACCCGCGGCGTGAGCGACGCAGTAGCCGCACCGGCACACGGCTCACCGCACGGGCGCGGACACCCCGCACCTCGCGCCCCCGCACCTCGCGCCCCCGCACCACACAGCCCGGCGGCCCCGCGCCCAGCGGCTACGCGGCGAGGTCCTTCTCGCCCTCCGGGGCCGCTCCCGCCCCCCGGGCGCTCGGTACGACCGCCCGCTCCCCCGCCCCGGGTTCACAGCCCCCCACGAACCACGCCCCGTAGGCGGACCGCCCCACCGCCCCGACCACCGGGGTCAGCGCCGCCATGGCCACCGGAGCGAGCAGCAGCGCCACCGCCGTGCCGAGGGCGAGCCCGCCGACCACGTCGGTCGGGTAGTGCACCCCCATGTACACCCGGCAGAATCCCTCGAACAGCGCGAGGGCGATGCCCGCGAGCCCGAACCGCCGGTCGGCGACGAACAGCCCGACCCCGAGCGCCATGGCGAGGGCGGCGTGGTCGCTGACGAACGAGTAGCCGGCCTTGCCGCCCACCAGGACATCGAGCCCCTCGTGGTCCACGAAGGGCCGGGGCCGCGCCACGAAGTCCCTTATCGGCACGTTCACCACCACCGCCAGCGCGGCGGCGAGCGGTGCCCACAGCAGTGCCGCCACGGAGGTCACGGCGTCCTCGCCGCCACGCCGCCGCACCGACCACCAGCACCCCGCGACCAGGAGCACGAGGGCGATCAGCAGCCCGTACTCGCCGACGAAGGCCATGGCACGGTCGAACCAGCGGGGCGCGCCGTCGGCGAGACCGTTGATGTCATAGAGCAGATCGACGTCCGCGTTCGAACCGGATTCGGCGAGTCCAGCCATGGTGCCGTGACTCCTTCGTCGTTCTCCCGGGCGCGCTCGGCGCGTGCCCCTGTCCGCCCACCCCCGTGGTCTGTAGATCAGCTGTCACTGCGCACGTGTGTCCGCATCGGCCGGCTACACCGACAGGAACGCACGGCCTTGGTGGATACGTTCCACACTCCACCGAAAGATCACGCAGACGTTACCGAAGAGAGACTCGTCACCGCAGCTCAGGGGGCGGGTTCACGCCGGGTTCAGACGTGTGTGGGGAGCGCTTTCGCGCCATCCTCGGTGACCCGGGTGGCGCCGAAGTAGTCGGGTGTGTCGATCGGGTCGAACCGGATCACCGCACCCGTCCTCGGCGCGTCGATCATATAACCGCCACCGACGTAGATGCCCACGTGGCGGATCGCCCGAGAGTCGGTCAGATCGTCCGAGAAGAACACCAGATCGCCCGGCATCAGTTCGCTCCGCGTGGGGTGCGCCCCGGCGTTGTACTGGTCGTTGGCGACACGCGGCAGGGTGACCCCGGCGGTGGCGTACGCGGCCTTCGTCAGACCGGAGCAGTCGAACCGTCCGCCGTCCTGGGCGGTTCCGTCACCGCCCCAGAGGTAGGGCGTGCCGAGCTTGGACTGGGCGTAGTTGATGGCGGTCGCGGCCTGCTCGGAGGGGTCCACCCGGGTGGTGGGAGCGGCGAAGCTCTTCGCGAGCGTGGTGATCGTCTTCACGTAGTTCCGCGTCTCGCTGTACGGCGGCACGCCGCCGTACCTGATGACCGCGTAGGCGCCCGCGTTGTAGGAGGCGAGCATGTTGTCGGTGATGCTGCCGGGAACGTCCTTCACGTACTTGGCGAGTTCGCAGTCGTACGACGCGGCCGACGGGATCGCGTCGTTCGGGTCCCACACGTCACGGACGCCGTCCCCGTTGCCGTCGATGCCGTGCGTGGCCCAGGTGCCGGGGATGAACTGCGCTATGCCCTCGGCCGCGGCGGCGCTGCGCGCGGTCGGGTTGAAGCCGCTCTCCTGGTACAACTGGGCCGCCAGGAGGGCCGGGTTGAGGGCCGGGCAGAGATTGCCCCAGCGCTGTACGAGCGCCTGGTACGCGGCGGGCACGGAGCCCTTGGCGAGCGCGACGCTGCCGCCGCCCACGCCGTTGCTGAGGTTGCCGGCGACGATGTACACCCCGACGACGAGCAGCAGCACGAAGCTGAGCCCGGCACCGACCGCGGCACCCGCCACGAGCCACGCCTTACGCACCGTCAACCGCCCCTCACCCGCCGGGATTCCGCCCGCGCCAGTGTAGGAGCTTCCCACGCCGGATCCGCCGCAACCCGGGCGTCAGTACGGATCCGCCGCTTTCCGGCCGCCGGTCACCGTCGCGCACCGCGGCCGGGCGCGTTCAGAACCGTCCGGAATCACCGCGTCCCGCCCCGCCCCGCCTCTCGTCCCCGTCCCTCCCCGGCCACCGTCTCCGGTGCCGCGGCACTAGCCGAGCCCGGCCACCCGGCGGTAGAGCGCCCCGGCCTCGCCGCCCAGCACCACGCTGTACGACACGTCGTCGGTGACACCGCCCTGCTCGTGGCCGCCCAGCACGCCCACGATCCGCCCGTCCCCGTTGGCCCAGGGGCTGCCGCTCGTCCCGCCGGTGAAGCCGGGGCACTCGATGCGCTGCTGCGTGGAGCTGTGGGCGGTGGGCCTGTTGGTGCAGGTGACCGGCCGCTCACCGGCGTCCGGGTACCCGGTGACGGTGACGGCGGTGGAGCCGGTGGCGGTCCCCGCGGCGAACCCGTACCCGCCGCCGACCGCGTCCTCGACGCCACCCGCGCCCTCCCCGGCCCGGCCGCCCTGCCCGTCCTGTCCGCCCTCGACGACGGCGAAGGCGACGTCGCTGTCCTCGTCCTGTCCGGTGGCCCAGCCGTCCGCCGTGTACCGCTCGGTGACCCGCCACACCCCGTACGGCGCCTTCCCGTCCCGGTAGCCGGGCACGAACACGAGGTCGCCGCTCCGGTCGAGGCAGTGCGCGGCGGTGGCGATGAGGTCGTGCCCCGCGCTGTGCACCACGGCCGCGGTGCAGAAGTGCCCGCCGGCCAGGCTCCCGGCCCGGTCGGCGCCGAACAGCGCGCCCACCCGGGCGAAGCGCGCGGTCGCCGCCGCCTCCGCGGTGACCCCGAGGGGCCCCGGCCCGTCGTCGGCGGCCGCGACGGAGGAGGACGTCACGGCCAGCAGGACCATCGCCCCGAGGAGCGCGTGGGTACGGGTGCCGAGCAGGCGGCCGGTGCGGTTCATCGGCGCCCACTGTGACGTATGGGGGTGAGGAAAGCGGGGGAGGGAAAGGTGAGAGAACGGTCAGGCGTGCGTGCACCGGTCACCGCGGGCATGTGCGCCGCTCCGGTCACACCGGGTACGGCGGACGCTTCGGGCGCCGCCGTGCCCACGGCCACCACGGCCGTCTTCTCTGCCGCCACCGCGCACCTCCCGGTTCCGCCCCTTCCGGTGCCCCCCGCCTCCAGCAGTCTGCCGTCTCCGGCCCCGGCACGCCCCCGGGAGGCCGTACGGCACCGTCACGGCCGCACCGGCCGGCCGCGCCGCCTCACACCGCCGCCACCAGCGGGTACCGCACCCCCGTGAGCTCCTCCGACACCGCCCACAGGCGCCGCGCCGCCACCGGGTCGCCCGCCGCGGCCGAGCGGCCCGCCAGCGCCGGAGCCCCGCGCCGTCCCCCGGGTCCGCCCGGGCCGACGTAGGAGGCGCCGGGCAGGTCCCGGGTCGCGGCGAAGAGCGTGGGCAGCGCACCGGACCGGCTGTCCTGGCCCAGCAGCATGGTCGCCAGACGCATCCCGGTCCGGACCACGGGATTCGCGGCGTGAGCGGTCAGGCCGGTGGACGCGAGGCCGGGGTGCGCGGCGAGGGCGCGGACCCGGCTGCCGGAGGCGGTGAGGCGGCGCTGGAGCTCCAGGGTGAACAGTAGGTTCGCCAGTTTGGACCGGGCGTAGGCGCGGCGGGGGTCGTAGGAGGCCGGGGAGTGCGGGGAGTCCGGGCCGAGGCCGTCGGTCCAGCGGTGGGCCTCCGAGGAGACGGTGACCACCCGGTCGGTGACGCGGGGCAGCAGAAGGTTGGTGAGGGCGAAGTGCCCGAGATGGTTGGTGCCGAACTGGGTCTCGAAGCCGTCCTTCGTACGGCCCTCCGGGACCATCATCACGCCCGCGTTGTTGATCAGCAGGTCCACCGGCCCGGTCAGCCCCGCGGCGAACTCCCGCACGGACGCCAGGTCGGCGAGATCCAGCGGGCGGACCTCCGTGCTCCCCGCGGTGCTCCGCGCGCCGCCGCCGGCCGTGCGGGCCGCCGCCTCCCGCCCGCGCCGCGGGTCCCGTACGGCGAGCACCACGTGCGCGCCCGCACGGGCCAGCGCGTCCGCCGTGGCGAGCCCGATGCCGCTGGAGGCGCCGGTGACGACCGCCGTACGGCCGGAGAGGTCCGGGAGATCCGGGACGCCCGGGACGCCTGAGGCATCCGGGACATCGGAGAGGGGCGTGTCCTGAGTGGGTGACATACCGCCAATGTAGACACCGCCAACAATGCTGTCAATGTCAACATTCAGCTACGATGACCCCCATGCCCCAGCACCCCTACCACCACGGAGACCTGCGCTCGACCCTGCTCCAGAGCGCGGAACGCACCCTCCGCGAGCGGGGCGCCGGCGCCCTCTCCCTGCGCGAGCTCGCCCGGGAGGCCGGGGTCAGCCATGCCGCGCCGGGCCGGCATTTCAAGGACAAGCAGGCCCTGCTGGACGCACTGGCCCTGGCCGGGTACGAACGGCTGGCACAGAGCCAGGAGGCCGCCGACCGGCCCGACCTGCCCCTGGAGCCACGGCTGACCGAGCTGGCGCGCGCCTATCTGGCCTTCGCCATCGACAACAGCGAGCTGCTGGAGCTGATGTTCACCCGTAAGCACGACACGGAGGTGTCGGTACGGCTCGCCGCCGCGATCGAGCGGTCCGTCGGCGTCCTCACCCGGCTCATCGGGGACGCGCAGCAGCGGGGCGAGATCGTCGCCGGGGACCCCGCGGGACTCACGCTGGTCACGGCCGCCGGGATGCACGGGCTCGCCGCGCTCACCGCCAACGGCACCCTGTCCCCGGCCCAGGCCCTCGGCAGCCTCGACGCCCACATCCACCACCTCCTCCACGGCCTGCGCCCCCGCTGAACCCCGGCCGCCGACGGACCCACCGGACCCCCCGGGTCTCGGCGTCCCGCGCCGGAGGTCCCGGTCCCGCTGAGCGGGCTGTGCCGTCGCTGTGGGTTGCTTCAAGGCGGGCCCATCCGCCTTCCATCCGCCCGCCAACGGCGGGTAACCCCCGCGCCTGGTTCGTAAGGCGGTGGTCAGGGTTGGGCGGCCGGCCTTGTCGTCACGGACGCGGCGGGGGAAGGTCACGGTGGGCCACCGGCACGCACCCGGTGGCGGCAGCCGGTCGCGCGCTGCGCACGACCTCCCCGTCGGGTCACGGGGAGCCGCTCGCCGGGCGGGGGACGTGGGGTCCCCTCGGCGGCACGGCAGGGACACGGGCCACGACATCCGGTCGTGGCCCGTCGTCCGTCCCGCCCGGGCGACGGCCACCGCGGATGTCCGCCGTTCCCGCCGCCCCCATGACGCCCGTTCCCTCCGAACGGCCCCGGTGACTCCCCTGCCCCATCCACACGGCATCCGGCGGTCCGGGTGAAGATCCGTTCCCGCCCGTTTCCCGTGAACCCCCTGTGAGTCCGGTCAAGTGCGGGCCACCGGAAGGCCATCGCGCAGCCATCGAACGGCAACGCCCACCCCTGGTTCGGTAAGGCGGAAGTCAGGATTCCAGAAGGGTCTTGTTGTCACGTACTCAACAAGGGATCGTCTTCGCGGGCCGCCGCCCGCCGCCGGGGACCCCGTACCGGCGGCCTTGCACCCGCACTCAACGCAACTCCCCCTGTTCCAACCCCATTTCAGGAGCACCAGGAGGCTGCACGATGCGTTCCACTCCCCCCGAAAGAACCTCCTCCCGCGGCAGCAGGCGCCGGATCGGAGCCGCCCTGGCGGCCACCGCGGCGCTGGTGTTCGCCGGCTTCGGCACCGCCGCCCAGGCGGACGCCGCCACCTCCGCGTCCGCCAAGGTCACCTGGACCGCCACCCCGTGTGCCACCCCCCAGCACAAGGGTGAACTGGCCTGTGATTCCTACCGGGTGACGGGCGGTGTCACCGCCTTCCAGAAGGCACAGGCCAAGGCGGACGGCGTCACCCCGAACGCAGCCGACGCCGCCACGCCCTCCGGCTACGGCCCCACCGACCTCCAGTCGGCCTACGGCCTGACCTCCGCGGCCGCCTCCAACGGCTCCGGCGAGACCATCGCGATCGTCGACGCGTACAACGACCCGAACGCCGAGTCGGACCTCGCCACCTACCGCTCGTACTACGGCCTGTCGGCGTGCACCACCGCCAACGGCTGCTTCAAGAAGGTCAGCCAGACCGGCTCCACCACCTCCCTGCCGACCAGCGACGCCGGCTGGTCCGAGGAGATCTCGCTCGACCTCGACATGGCCTCCGCGATCTGCCCGAAGTGCAACATCCTGCTCGTCGAGGCCACCAGCGCCACCATGGCGAACCTGGGCAAGGCCGTGAACGAGGCGGTCACCCTGGGCGCGAAGTTCGTGTCGAACAGCTACGGCGGCTCCGAGTCGTCCTCCGACTCGACGTACGACACCTCGTACTTCAACCACCCGGGCGTCGCCATCACCGTCAGCGCCGGTGACAGCGGCTACGGCGCCGAGTACCCGGCGGCCTCCCGCTACGTCACCTCGGTCGGCGGCACCGCCCTGTCCAAGGCGACCTCCACCACCCGCGGCTGGAGCGAGACGGTCTGGAAGACCAGCAGCACCGAGGGCACCGGCTCCGGCTGCTCCGCCTACGACACCAAGCCCACCTGGCAGACCGACACCGGCTGCACCAAGCGCACCATCTCCGACGTCTCCGCCGTCGCCGACCCCGCCACCGGCGTCTCGGTCTACGACTCCTACGGCGTGACCGCCGGCTGGTACACCTTCGGCGGCACCAGCGTCTCGTCCCCGATCATCGCCGGCGTCTACGCCCTCGCCGGCACCCCGTCCAGCAGCAGCTACCCGGCCTCGTTCCCGTACGCCAAGGCCGGCACCTCCGCGCTGAACGACGTCACCAGCGGCAACAACGGCTCCTGCTCGACGACCTACCTGTGCACCGCCCAGTCCGGCTACGACGGCCCGACCGGCTGGGGCACCCCGGAGGGTCTGACGGCCTTCACCGGCTGAGTCACCGGAAGTCCCCTTCGGACACTCGGCACTCCGCGCTCCGCGACGGGCCCCGGCACACCGCCGGGGCCCGTTCGCCGTGCCCGGCCGCCGGGCACGCGCGGGCGCACGCCGCACGCGGGACGTCTGCTGCCACCACCCGGGGCCCGAAAACCCGTGCTATGAGAACATCGAGACGGCCCGTCACCCGGGCGGCCGTCAGGACCCGTGCGCGGCCGTGAAGAGGATCAACGACGGAACCGCACCCCAGGTTCCGCCCAGGCCTCGTTGCCCGGCGTGACCTGCCGTGATACACAGAGTGACGAGACAAATCAATCGTACGAAACACGCCACCCAATGACGTCAAGTCGACATACGACGGCGCATTGTCGGCGACAATGAGACCTGACCTCTGCTGCACCGCAGGGTTCAACGGACGACAGCGGAACTACCCACCAGGGGCGGTGACTTACATGCTCTTTGCGGCCGACAAGGGAGACATCAACACCATCATCGGCGGGATCGCTCCGGACTGGGGCCCCTTCGGCAGCCTGGGCAACGAGGCCAAGGTCATGATCGAGGTCGTGATGGCCGTGGCCATCCTCCTCTGCCTCGGCATCGCCGTCTGGGGTGCCGCCAAGCAGCGTATCGGCGCCACCGCCCTGCGGGACACGTTCAGCGCGGAACAGGGCAAAGGTCTCATCATCGCCGGTCTGACAGGCGTGTTCATCATCGGCTCACTCGGCACACTCTTCACGATCGTGTACGGCATGGCCGTCTAGGCGACGCCGTCCTCCCCCTCCGGGCACGCCCGGTCCCCTCTATCCCACCTGCCCGTCGTGCCCACCGGCTGAGGTTGCGTTTCCCTGATGTCGAGTCACCACACCGCGCCCGCGCGGGAACCAGCGCGGCTACCGTCGTACTCTGACACGTTTCCGCACAACGGCGAGGAGGCGTACGCGGCATGAGCCCCGGGGACGAGCAAGCACACGCCGACGACGCCTCCGGCGGGTACGCCGGCGGCGGCCACACCCGCACCAGACTCCCCGGCGGCGACCCCTACGGCGGCGCGCGGCGCGGCGGCCGGTCGTCCTCGCGGGGACTGGTCACGGTGGTCGGCGTGGTGGTCGTACTGATCGCGGCGATCGCCTTCGCGAACCGTGGAGGAAGCAGTTCCGGTTCTGCCGGAGGCAGCGGAGCCGACAGCGGCAGCGGTGGGGGCGGCGGCGACAGGGCGCAGAGCGCGCCGACGGCGGCGACCGGCACCAAGCCCGTCGGTACCAGTACCTCCGGGATCCCCGCGGGTTTCGCCCACACCGAGCAGGGCGCGCAGTCGGCGGCGGCGAACTACTCCGTGTCGCTCGGTTCGACGGACATGTTCCACACCGCCACCCGGCACACCATCGTCGACACGCTGTACACGGACGCCGCCGCCACCAAGCTCCAGGGTCCGATGGACCGCGCCTATTCGGCCACTTTTCTGAACAGGCTCGGGCTCGACGCCGACGGAAACGCCCCCAAGGGCAGCACCTTCGTCTCCCGCGTGGTGCCCGTGGGCACCACCGTCCGGGACCACACGGACAGCACCGCCGAGGTCGACGTCTGGTACCTGGGCCTCATCGGCATGTCCGGCCAGGCCTCGACCGACCCGGTCACCACCAGCTGGAAGACCTGGACCTTCGCGCTGAAGTGGTCCGACGGCGACTGGAAGATCGTCTCGGACTCCCAGAAGGACGGCCCCGCACCGGTCCCCG
Source organism: Streptomyces sp. NPDC047000 (assembly GCF_040644295.1). NCBI lineage: Bacteria > Bacillati > Actinomycetota > Actinomycetes > Kitasatosporales > Streptomycetaceae > Streptomyces > Streptomyces sp. NPDC047000. Next base: position 6,714 of record NZ_JBEYWE010000031.1, on the reverse strand, counting down.
GGGACGACAAGGCCGCCACCTCCGACGAGATCAGCAAGGCCATCGAGGAGTACGGAGGGTTCACGTATGCCCGGTAACCCGCACCGCGTGCTCAGGCTCGCCGGAGTCGTCACGGCCGTGCAGACGACCGCCGTGCTCCTCGCGAGCCGGGCCTTCGCCGATCCCAGCCCAGGCGCCACCCCGACCGGGGACCCGTCGGCGTCCGCCTCACCTTCCGCGTCCGTGTCGCCCTCGGCATCGTCCTCCCCGAAGGCCGGCAAGGACAACTGCGACCTGATCTTCGGCCAGGCCAAGAAGTACTGCGAACGCGGGCAGGGCTCCTCCGGCAGCGGGTCCGGGAGTCAGGGGGTCACCACCAACACCCTCGACCCCCTCACCTCCCTCTCCAAGGGCTGCGCCGACGCCGCCTCGTGGACCGTGGACAAGCTCAGCGTCGCCGTCAAGGACACCGCGAACGTCGACTTCACCAACACCAGGTTCCTCCAGCAGTACGCCGTGGTGTTCGCGGCGTCGACGATCCTCACCCTGCTGCTGTGGCTGCTGGCCGTGGCGAAGCGGGCCGTCCGCGGCGTGCCGCTGACCACCGCGATCGGGGAGGCCGTCGGCTTCCTGTGGCTCACGGTGATCGCCTCCGCGTTCACCCCGCTGATCCTCTACACCGTGGTCTCCGCGACCGACGGTGTCACCGAGGTCCTCGCCAAGGCCACCGGCGACCAGACGGACACCTTCTTCGGCACCTTCTCCGGCGCGCTCGGCAAGGGCACCGACATCGGCGGCGGACCCATCATGCTGATGGTCGTCTCCCTGGTGTCGATCCTCGCCGCCGGAGTGCTCTGGCTCGAGCTGGTCATACGCGCCGCCCTGCTCTACGTCGGCGCCCTCCTCGGCACCGTCGTGTACGCCGGGCTCGTCGACAAGAACCTGTGGGGCCATGTGCGCCGCTGGGCGGGCATCATGATCGCGGTCATCCTGGTGAAGCCGGTCATCGTGATCGTGCTGGGCCTCGCCGGTGCCCTGTCCGCGTCCGACAACGGCCCGGACGCGTTCTCCGCGGTCGTCTCCGGCCTCGCCATCATCCTGCTCGCCATCTTCGCCAGCGCGATGATCTACCGCTTCGTGCCCGGCTTCGGCGACGAGATCGCCAGCGGCCGCAACAACCGCATCATGCAGGGCGCCGAAGGCAAGGCCGCCGCCGTCATCAGCTCCCCGGCGACCCTGGTGGCCCAGGGCATCAAGACCCACAGCACCCGCGCCGACAACAACGGGGGCGGCGGCCAGTCGTCCTCCGGGGCCCGCCCGTCCAACCCCGTCGCGGGCGGCGTCGCCGCACACAGCTCACGCGGTCCGGGCGGCGGACCCGCCGCACCCGCGCCCCGCACACCCGGCCCGGCCGGCAGCCCGCACGCCGCGAACTCACGCAACAGCAGCAGCAACCGTTCAGGAGGTGACGGGCGTTGACGACCGAAGCGCATGTGTCCCACGCGATGACGCCCCGCCGTACGTATCTCATCGGCCGGGCCCGGCCGAACGCCGTCGTCGGCCGCAACCGCGAGACCGGCGAGATCGCGCTCATCATCCTGGGCGCGTTCCTCGGCATGATGTGCGGCCTCCTCGTCCCCGTCCTGTCCCTGCGCATCGTGCTGCTGACAGGCTTCCCGATGCTGGCGCTCGCCGCGGTCTACGTGCCGTACAAGCGCCGCACGTTCTACAAGTGGTTCGAGATCAACCGCTCCTACAAGCGCACCCTGCGCCAGGGCACCGTCTACCGCTCCGGCGTCATGGAGGCCGGCACCACCCTCGACGGACGCGAGGTCGAGATCGGCCCGCCGCCCGGCATCGGCCGGATCAGCTGGCTCGCCGCGCCGTTCGGGCCCGACGAGATCGCCGTACTGCTGCACGCCGACCGGCGCACCGTCACCGCCGCCATCGAGATCGAGGGCCCCGGCGTGGGCCTGCGCGACTCCGAGGACCAGGAAGCCCTCGTCGACCGCTTCGGCACCCTCCTCAAGCACGTGGCGAACGGCGACGGCTTCGTCACCCGCCTCCAGATGCTCGCCCGCACCCTGCCCGCCGATCCCGACGCGCACGCCAAGGACGTCGCCCAGCGCGGCGACGAGAAGTCCCCGGAGTGGCTCCAGCGCTCCTACGACCAGCTCCAGTCCATGGTGTCCACCAGCAGCGAGCAGCACCGCGCCTACCTCGTCGCCTGTATGCACTACACGCGCGAACTCGCCGCCGAGGCACAGGCGATGGCCCGCGCGGCCCGCCCGCACTCCGGCCGCAAACTGGACCGGGACGCCGGACTCGCCGTCGTCATGGCCCGTGAGCTGACCGACATCTGCTCACGCCTCCAGGAGGCGGACATCCGGCTGCGCCAGCCCCTCGGCCAGAGCCGGCTCTCCTCCCTCGTCCACTCCATGTACGACCCGGACCACCCCATCGACCACATCCAGGCGATGACCCAGCGCAACGCCTGGCCGGCCGAGCTCGACGCGATGGAGCCGACGTACCTCCAGGCGAAGACCCGCGAGTCGCTGACCCGCGCGCCCTGGTGCCACGCCACCGCCTGGGTCAAGGAGTGGCCGATGACCCCGGTCGGCGTGAACTTCCTCGCGCCGCTCCTCGTCCACACCCCGGACGTCATCCGCACGGTCGCCGTCACCATGGATCTCGAACCCACCGAGATCGCCATCGAGCGCATGCTGACCGAGAAGACCAACGACGAGGCCGACGCCAGCCGCGCCGCCAAGATGAACCGCACCGTCGACCCGCGCGACGTCGCCGCGCACTCCCGGCTCGACCAGCGCGGCGAGGACCTGGCCAGCGGCGCCGCCGGCGTCAACCTGGTCGGCTACATCACCGTCTCCTCCCGGAGTCCGGAAGCCCTCGCCCGCGACAAGCGGACGATCCGGGCGTCGGCCGGGAAGTCGTACCTGAAACTCGAGTGGTGCGACCGTGAGCACCACCGCGCCTTCGTGAACACCCTTCCGTTCGCCACCGGCATCCGAAGGTAGGGCTCCACCATGAGGGATCCGCTGTCCGTCCTCACCGATGCCTTCGCGTCCTTCCTGTTCGGGAAGGTCGAGACGACCAGGCTGCCGGTGCGCACGTCCACGGGCCAGGCCCAGGCGGTCTACCTGCCGACCGCCGCCCCCGGCCTCGGCGACTCCGGCGTCATCATCGGCCGCGAGGTCTACTCCGGCAAGGGCTACATCTACGACCCCTTCCAGCTCTACGGCCAGCAGCTCCCGGCACCGCACTGGCTGGTCCTCGGCGAGTCCGGCAACGGCAAGTCGGCCCTGGAGAAGACGTACGTCCTGCGCCAGCTGCGCTTCCGCGACCGCCAGGTCGTCGTCCTGGACGCGCAGGGCGAGGACGGGGCCGGCGAGTGGAACCTCATCGCGCGGGAGCTGGGGATCACGCCCATCCGGCTCGACCCGACGGCGGCCCTGGACCACGGCATCCGCCTCAACCCGCTGGACCCGGCGATCACCACCACCGGCCAGCTCGCCCTGCTGCGCACCATCATCGAGGTGGCCATGGGCCACGGCCTCGACGAGCGCTCGGGTTTCGCCCTCAAGGTCGCGCACTCCTTCGTCAACGAGACCGTCCTCGACCGGCAGCCGGTCCTCACCGACATCGTCGAGCAGCTGCGGCACCCGGAACCCGAGTCGGCCGAGGCCATGAACGTCGCCGTGGACGACGTACGCGCCTGGGGCCTGGACGTGGCGCTGGTCCTCGACCGCCTCGTCGACGGTGACCTGCGCGGCATGTTCGACGGCCCGACGACGGTCGGCATCGACCTCGACGCGCCGCTGATCGTGTTCGACCTCTCCCACATCGACCGCAACTCCATCGCCATGCCGATCCTGATGGCGATCGTCGGCGTGTGGCTGGAGCACACCTGGATCCGCCCGGACCGCAAGAAGCGCATCTTCCTGGTGGAAGAGGCCTGGCACATCATCAACAGCCCGTTCGTGGCGCAGCTGTTCCAGCGTCTGCTGAAGTTCGGCCGCCGCCTCGGTCTGTCCTTCGTCGCCGTCGTCCACCATCTGTCCGACGTCGTCGACGGCGCCGCCGCCAAGGAGGCCGCGGCGATCCTCAAGATGGCGTCCACCCGGACGATCTACGCCCAGAAGGCCGACGAGGCACGGGCCACCGGGCGGGTGATCGGCCTGCCGCGCTGGGCCGTGGAGATCATCCCGACGCTGACCCCCGGCATCGCCGTCTGGGACGTCAACGGCAATGTCCAGGTCGTCAAGCACCTGGTCACGGAGACCGAACGCCATCTGGTCTTCACCGACCGCGCCATGACCGAGACGTCCGCCGAACGGGCCGAGGACGACGCGCTGCGCGCCGCCGAGCTGGAGGCGGAGGAACGGGCGGCGGCCTTCGTGGAACAGCATCTCGGTGACGCCGAATCGACGGTGGCGTAAGGGGGACGGCTACGTGAGACCGGACGACAACCGGGGTGAGCGAAGCGACCGGGGTGACCTCGGCGATCACCCGGGAGGCCGTCGGGGCGGTCAGGGCGGCGTCCCCGACGGCCTGCTGATCGGCATCCTCGCCTTCCTCCTCGGCATGACTCTGCTGGTCTGGACGGCGACCGGTCTGGCCGCCTGGTTCGCGCACGGCACCTGGCCCCGCAGCGTCACCTTCCTGCGCACCCCCGCCGCCATGCGCCACCTGATCACCGCACCCCACGACCTCCCCGGCGCCTGGCCCGGCACCGCGGCGGGACGGCTGCCGGGGTGGGGGCTGTTCTGGGGACTGTTCATCGGCCAGCTGATGATCCTCTTCGTGCTGACGGTGTTCCTGATGGGCACGGTGGCCCGCTGGCGCGCCGGCCGCCGCACGCGCCGCCGCACCTCCGCGGCGGCGCCCTCTGCCGTGGAGGCCCCCGCCCATCGGCCGTATGTTCCGCCGCACGTTCCGCCGTACGGGCACGAGGTGCCCGTGCCCCGCTCGGAATCCGAACCCCTGGAGAGCCCGGAGACGGCTCCCGCGGGCCCGGGGGCGTTCGTGCCCCTCTCCGGGGGACCGGTCGCGGGCGCCGGCCGCCGGGAGACGCTGCTGGTCGCCGACCGCGAGAGACGCCGCACCACCGCCGTCCAGGCCGTACGGGACGCGGAGGGCCCCGCCCTGGTCGTCACCTCGAACCCGGCCGTCTGGCAGGACACCAAGGACGCCCGCGCCAAGCTCGGCCCGGTCCTCCTCTACGACCCGAACCACCTCTGCGACACCCCGGCACGCCTCCACTGGTCGCCGACCGCCGGCTGCGAGGACAAGGCCACCGCCGCGGCACGGGCCGCCGCCCTGCTGGCCCCGGTCCGCCCCACCGCCAAGATCGACCAGGCCGTCGCCGACACCGCCGAGACCCTGCTCCGCTGCTGTCTCCACGCCGCCGCGATCGACGGGCGCACCGTCCGGCACGTCCACCGCTGGGCCCAGGGCAGCCAGATCCAGGAGGCCGTACGCGCCCTGCGCACCAGCCCCAAGGCCGCCCCGGGCTCCGCCGGGGAGCTGGAGGCGGCGCTCACCGCCCACCCCGAACGCCGGGACATCGCGCAGGAACTGACGAGGCGTGCCCTGGCCGCCCTCGCCACGGTCAACATCCGCGAGGCCTGCACCCCGCACCGAACTGATGCGCTCGCCCTGGATTCCCTCGTCGGCGAAGGGGGCACGCTGTACCTTGTCGGGGAATCCATCGAGGACCCCCGTACGAACCCGGGGGCGATGCCCCTGCTCACCGCCCTCGCCGCAAGCGTGGTCGAGCGCGGCCGGCGCATGGCCGAACGGTCATCCTCCGGTCGGCTCGACCCACCAATGACGCTCGTCCTCGACGACATCGCCGCGGTGGCCCCGCTGCCCCAGCTGCCGGACCTCCTGTCCACGGGAGCCGACCACGGCCTGCCCACCCTGGCCCTGCTGCGCTCCCGCGAACAGGGCCGTACCCGCTGGCCGCACGACGAACTACCGGTGTGAGCCGCCGCAGCGGTCTCAGCAGTCTTCGAGGGCGTTACGCGCGGTCCAGGACGAACTCCAGCTCGGATTCGCCGGGTGTCATCTCCAGCGAGACGACCCGCCCCGTGGGCGCGAAGCCGCACTTGCGGTAGAGCCCCTGCGCCCGCTCGTTGTCCTCGTGCACCATCAGGCGCACCCGGTCGACACCGATGTGCCAGGCCCACTCCACGGCACGGGCGAACATCCGCTCGGTCATGCCGATGCCACGGTGATCGGGCCGCACCCACACCCCGACGAGATGCCCCTGCCGACGCTCGACGGGATACCCGGCCCAGTCGACGGTGCCGGCCTCCTCGATCAGTACCGTCACCGACCCGACCCACGCCCCGTCCGTGCCCTGGGCGATGATCTGCTGCCCTGTCCCGGAGTCCCGTGCGCCCCGCTCGGCCCGCTCCTGCCAGAAGGAGTCCGGCTTGGCCAGCGCGTCGTCGTACGTCTCGAGGAAGGCGAGAGGGGCGACCGGGTCCTGGAGGGCGAGCAGGCGCAACCGCTTGACCTGCGGCCACTCGTCGGCCGATATCGAGCGGATGAGATGTTCTCCGGGCTCGTCCCGGGGCTCAGTGGCATCACGATTCATGGGCTCACTGTAACCAGCAAACAAAAAAGGCCCACACCGTTTTACGGTGTGGGCCTTTCTCAAGAATTGTTCGGCGGTGTCCTACTCTCCCACAGGGTCCCCCCTGCAGTACC
>NZ_JBEYWE010000030.1:0-104560 GCF_040644295.1 Streptomyces sp. NPDC047000 | reverse complement strand
TGAGGGAAGATGCAGGAGCAGGCACGGACTCACCAGGTGTTCATGGGACTTCGACACTCACATGATCACCGAGACCGTGCCTGCACTGTGTCCACACCCTCCCCGAACCGGGACGTCCACCCCGGCTCCGGGCCAGCCCGGCGTTCCGGACGGATCGCAATCATGCAACGGCCCCTGTTGGTGCACTGGGGCTGATGCTCAACATCGTGATCCTCTGGAACACGGTCTACTTGCAGCAGATCATCGCCGAGATGCGCGCCGAGGAACACCACATCCGCGACGAGGACGTCGCCCGCCTCTCGCCGCTGATGTTCGCCCACATCAACTTCCACGGCCGCTACAGCTTCGCACTGCCCGCCGAAGTCCGGGGCGGCCGGCTGCGCGCCACCCGCAAGCCCGCCGATGCCTCGGTCCGGTCTGCCCCGCCCGGCACGCTCGCGGCCTGGGCGAGCCGGTACCGGACCTTCTCGTACGACAGCCCGGTCTGGCTGCCGATCTGCCGCAGCCCCCAGCCCCCCGCCTTGGCCGCGGCCATCCCGTCGTCCAGCGCGGCGTTCGTCACCTCGTCCAGGGCCTGCCGCAGCTGAACCACCAGCCGAAGCCGGATCGCGGGCGCCAGGTCACCCAGGCCGTCGCAGAAGCGGGCCACGTCCGCCTGGAGGAAACCGATCCTCGGGCCATCGCTCACCCGCACACCCTGACGGTCCAGACCACACACCGTCAAAACTTCTGACAGCAACGCCGGTCCTCTGTTCCGTTCCTACTCGGATCCCAAACTGGGCACTAACCAATATTTCGGGCAATCCGGAGATTTCGAGACCGGAGCGCCCTCCTTCACCTCCACCCAAAACCCCACGTTTTACCATACTGCGATATGGTGCAGGTATGGCTACAAAGAAGGTCACGATCACTCTCGACGAGTCCCTGGTAGAGGCTCTGGCAGGTGCCGCCGAGGAAGAGGGCATCCCGCTTTCCCGGCTCGTCGCCGGAGCAGCCGAGCGGGAACTGCGCCTGCGGGCCAGCCGGGCCGTGATACGGGAATGGCAGGCCGAGCAGGGCGCCTTCACCCCGGAGGAACTCGCCGCCGCCCGCGCCGAGATGGCCGACGCCGACGCCGAGTACCTGAGCAGCCCGGGGGCATCGGCCGCGTGAACATCCCGTACCTGTACGACGCCGGCGCGTTGATCGCCATCGACAACAACGACCGGCGCATGTGGGCCCGCCACCACCTGGCACTCGACGACGGCCGGGACATCCACGTCCCCAGCATCGTCGTCAGCCAGGCCTGGCGGGACTCCCGCCGCCAGGTCAGGCTCGGCAGATTCCTCGCCGGGTGTCATGTCGTACCCGTGACCCTGGAGACCGCCAAGGCCGCGGGCATCCTCTGCGGCAAGGCCGGGACCGCCGACGTGGTCGACGCCACCGTCGTCGTCATGGCAGCCGGCCTCGGCGCGATCATCTGGACCTCGGACCCGAACGACATCCACGCTCTCATCGACGCCCAGGACGTCAAGCCGACGCTCGTCCTGCGTACCGTGTGAGTCGCCACCCGCCCACACGCCGCGGAGCCGTCACCCCCCTTTTTTCGATCTTCACACATCGGACAATTCTTCGCCCGTTAGGGTCGGGGCATGACGTCACCCCTTGTCGGCAGTGCCTTCGATTCGCTCCGTCTCGACGCCGTGCGCGACCAGGAGGCGCTGCGCCGGGCCTACGCACTTCCCAGCGACGCGGCCATGCGCAAGCAGATGACCGAACTCACCGAACAGACTCGGCAATTGATCGCATGCTCATCGCTGGTCCTGGTCGCCAGCGCCGACGCCGACGGTAACTGTGACGTCTCCCCGCGCGGCGGGCCCGCCGGGTTCGTCACCGTCCTGGACACCCGGACGGTGGTCATACCGGACGCGACCGGCAACAAGCGTCTGGACACCCTGCAGAACGTCGTCGCCACCGGGCGGGCCGGGCTGCTGTTCGTCATCCCGGGGCGCACCACGACCCTCAGGGTGAACGGCCGGGCCTGCGTCTCCACCCGCCCGGAACTGCTGTCACAGCTGACCGCCGTGGGCAAACCGCCGGCCAGTGCGCTGGTGCTGGGGATCGAGGAGGTCTACCCGCACTGCCCCAAGTCGCTTCTGCGCAGCGGGGCCTGGAAGCCGGAGCAGTGGCTGCCGGCGGACACCCAGCCGACCTCGGCCGAGGTGACACTGGCCCAGCTTCGGATGCCGGGACTGACGATCACCGACATCGAGCAGACGGAGGCGGATTCACTGAAGTACCGCTACGAGTAACCGCCCCGACGACCAGGAGAGGGGCATGGCGGCTCTCCTGGTCGATCGCCCAGGAACTCTGGCACGGGGCGCCTGCGGCACGGGGCAGACACGGGGAAAGAAGCGCGACAGACCGCTCACCGAGACGGAGGCGGGAGCCGCATCCCGCAAGTTCCTCGGCTACGGCGGTTCACGGCGTCCGGTCGGCGGGTGGGACGAACTCCGGCTGGTCGAGCAGGCGCAGCCAGCTTCCGTCGGGCTGGCGTCGGACGACCTGCGCCCGGGCACCGGCCCCGTCCCTCGGCGGGGTCGAGGTGAGGGCGATGCCCCCGCTCACCAGGGTCGGCAGCGGTTGCTCCGGCTGGAAGCGAGGACCGCCGGCCAGCACCTTCTCCCACAGCTCGCGGATCGCGTCCCGGCCCACCGTCCGTCCGCCCGGCGGGTACGCCAGCACCGCGTCCTCCTCGTACAGCGCGGCCACCCCGGCTGCGTCACCGGCGTTGGACCGTTCGACGAACAGGCGGGTGATGTCCTCGGGTCGCATGGCCTTCTCGTACTCCGGCACGGGTGCCTCCGGGCGTCGGGGTTCAGTCCTGGGAACTCGGCGCTACGGCTCTACGGCGCCGCAGCGCTTCTCAGCGTGGCCGGTCAGTGATGGCGTCCCGGAAGGCATCCCAGTTCATGCCGTAGAAATCCGGGAAGCCCAGCTCCCGCTTCAGAAGCAGGTGCAGGGCGCGCTCGTCGGTCACCTCGCTGACGTCAATGGTGATCATGGCGCCATGCTTGCACGTGGTTGCACCGTCCTGACATCCACGAGTGACATCAACGACGCCGGACGCCAGCAGTCCTAGGCGGCCCTGCATGGCCAACGTGGCCCGGTGGCTCCCCGGCAACGCCGAGGAGCGATCGAACTCCTAAAGCGGGCGTCGCAGGTTCGAATCCTGCCGGGGGCACAGAGAAACGCCAGGTCAGGATCCCTTCCGTCCAGCGGACGGGAGGGCCTTCCTACGGGCGGCACAGTGCTGGGCCGACATGCTCGCCTGCTCGACCTCATCCGCGGGGCACCTACAACACGCACCGACCAAGGTCGATACATCCTCCGTGCGGGGCGAAGGTGACGTGGGAGTCACCCTCGTCGATGGCCAGGTTCAGGGCGCCCTCCAGGACCTTGGCCAGGCGGCGCAGCAGTGGGAGAGTGGGCACGGTGTCGCCGCCCTCCATCAGGGACACCTGAGGCTGCGTCATCCCGGCCCGCTCGGCCAGTTCTGCCTGGGACAGGACGAGTTCGGTACGCCGGCCGTGGACCGCCTGCCCGAGATCGCCGACCGGCCGTGTGTCGACGTACTCCTGGTCGTACTCCACCGTCTCACCCGCAAGCTGCCGGGTTCGGCGGGTTCTCCACGTGCTGTGATTCATCAGCTCTCGTGGGGCACCGTGGGACGTGTGACCGGTACGACGGTGAGGAGGTCGTCCAGCCCTTTGAAGTCGTCGGGGTTGGTGGTGAAGAGGGGAAGGTCCTCGGCCACGGCGATGGCGGCGATCATCAGGTCGGCCACCCGACGGCGCGGCTTGCGGCCGGCGCTGATCACCGCCGCGCAGATGCGGCCGTAGATGCGCGCCGCTTCGGCATCGAAGGGGATGGGGTCGAACTCGTTCTCGGCACGTTGCAGAACATCGAGCCTGCGGGCGCGTTCGGCGTGTTCGTCGTAGCCGCTCTGCTCGTCGTTGCGACGGACCTCGTGCGGACCGGCGGACAACTCGGCCAGGGTGATCGCGGTGATCGCCATTTCGTCCGGCAGTTCCTCGGGAGCCACCCACCGGCGAAGGATCATGATGTTGGTGTCGAGGAGCCCCTGCTCGTGCGTCGCACGCTCAGCGGGCATAGGGATCATCCAGGTAGGTGTCGGCCGTGGCGTCCTGGTCGGCACGGAACGTGTCGAGGTCGATGTCAGGGGCGGTCCTGGACATCGCGGCGAACTCCTGGCGGGAGACGAACCGACGGCGTCGCCGCAGGGGGACGAGTTGACCGATCGGGTGTCCGTCACGGGTGACGGTGAACGACTGGCCGCCCTGTATGGCGTCCATGATCTCGCGGGACCGACTGCGCAGATCCCGCTGGGTGATTTCGGGCTGAACGCTCATACCGACCACGGTAGCACCCAGTGCTACACCGTGGCACCGCTGGCGGTGTCCAGCTTCAAGCGCAGTGAGCTTTTCCCCGTAAGCGCCCGTAGCTTGCTGTGATCGCGATGCTTGCGCTGCCGCCCATGCGGTCCTCAAGTCCGGGCAGGCGTAAGGCCGACCAGCGGCTGCTGAATCACCCCCTGCCCCAGGGACCAGCACGCCCCGGGATCAACCGCGGGACATCCCGTCAGGGGGCGGGTCGGCGGTCCCTGACCATGAGATCGGTGGTCTCAGTCTGCGATCCTGGTCGGTTCCCGGGACGCGGGTGGGCGCCCCGCCGTTTGAGTGGACGGTGGCGCCAACGGACGGTCGTGCCGAGGGCCCCCAACCGCACCACCGCCCACGGGTGCCGCTAACGGCCTTCCGGTTCCGGGGTCAGGCCCATGTCCTTGGCGCTGTACCGGGGCAGGCCCGCGGTGTCCACCGTGAACGTGCCGAGGTCGGTGGCGACGGTGACGGGTTTGCCGTAGGGAAGGTGCAGCCGGTTCTCGTAGGCGGGGCGGCCCTCGCCCCGGCCGATGCCCCACTGGTAGGTCCAGGTTCCGTCGCGCGGGTCGAGGATCAGGTAGTGCGGGATGCCCATGGCGGGGTAGTCGCGGGTCTTGTGGTCGTAGTCGTTCTCCGGGTTCGTGGGAGAGACGATCTCAACGGCGAGGACGATCTCCCGCGGGTCCAGCGGGTCGTCGGTCTGCATGGCGTCACCGGAACAGACGAGAATGTCCGGGATGCGCAGCTTTCCGAGATTCTCGTCGTCCGTGTCCGTGGCCTCGAACGCCCAGAAGCCTTCGGGGAGTTGTTCGTCCAACTGCCGGGAGACCACCTTCGCCGTGAACTGGTGGCGAGGGCGCGGGCTCATCGTCATCACGAGTTGTCCGTCACTGATCTCGGGCCAGGCGAAACCCGGCGGCGGAGTGATGTGATCACGACGGGCCCGCAACCGCCTGTACAGGGTTCGCCGAGTCATGGATCCTCCCGCGTCCCAGTATGACGGCGATCGACACCCTTGCGGGAGATCACCCTGCCAGGGCCTCGACACCTTGGGGCGCCGACGCGCAAAGGCCACTCGCGAGTCGGCATGCACGACACACCGTCGTTCCCGTTCCCGGCGCTCGCCGTTTCACGGCGTCCGGTCGGCGGGTGGGACGAACTCCGGCTGGTCGAGCAGGCGCAGCCAGCTTCCGTCGGGCTGGCGTCGGACGACCTGCGCCCGGGCACCGGCCCCGTCCCTCGGCGGGGTCGAGGTGAGGGCGATGCCCCCGCTGACCAGGGTCGGCAGTGGTTGCTCCGGCTGGAAGCGGGGGCGGCCGGCCAGCACCTTCTCCCACAGCTCGCGGATCGCGTCCCGGCCCACCGTCCGTCCGCCCGGCGGGTACGCCAGCACCGCGTCCTCCTCGTACAGCGCGGCCACCCCTGCCGCGTCACCGGCGTTGGACCGCTCGACGAACAGACGGGTGATGTCCTCGGGTCGCATGGCCTTCTCGTACTCCGGCACGGGTGCCTCCGGGCGTCGGGGTTCAGTCCTGGGAACTCGGCGCTACGGCGCCGCAGCGCTTCTCAGCGTGGCCGGGTGGGAACCAGAAGTCCAACAGATGGATTTTATGCCAGCTAGAATCTCCAGTCATGGATCTGAGGCAGCTGGAGTATTTCGTGGCGGTCGCCGAGGAGCGGAACTTCACCCGGGCGGCCGAGCGGGTGCACATCAGCCAGTCCGGCGTGAGTGCCCAGATCCGCCAGTTGGAGCGGGAACTCGGCGCCCCGCTCTTCGACCGGTCGGCGCGCACCGCGACCCTCACCGTCGCGGGCAAGGCGGCGCTCGGACACGCACGCGCCGCACTCGCCGCGGCCGGTGCGGTGGGGCAGGCGGTCGGTGAGGTCACCGGCCTGGTCCGGGGGCGGCTCACGATGGGGATGATCACGGGCTGCACCCTCACCCCGCTGTTCGACGCCCTCGCCGCCTTCCACCGCGTACATCCGGGTGTGGAGGTCTCCCTGCTGGAGGACAACTCCGACCGTCTCGTCGAGAACGTACGCGGCGGCACCGTCGACCTGGCTCTGATCGGGACCGCGACCGCCACGCCCGAGGCCGAGGGGCTGGAGTCGCTGACGCTCATCAGCGAGCGGCTCGTCGTGGCGGTTCCGGCCGCGCATCCCCTGGCACGGCAGAAACGCGTCGCCCTGCGGGACGTGGCCGCGTACCCGATCGTCTGCATGCCGCCCGGCACCGGTCTGCGCACGGTGTTCGACCGTGCCTGCGCCGCACAGGACCTGCGTCCGACGATCGCGCTCCAGGCCGGCGCCGCGGACGCCATCGCCGGTCTTGCCGCCCGCGGGCTCGGCGTCGCCGTCCTCACCGAGTCGATGGCCGGGAGCCACCGCGACCGGCTCACCGCGCGTCCCGTCCAGGACATGACGACACCGGCACTGCTCGCCCTGATCTGGAGGAGCGGGCAGAGCCCCGCGGTACGTGAGGTACTCGTGCACTGCCGCCGGGCGTTCGCCCTGCCCGACGCGTGAGCGTGTCCGGCAGGCGGTGACGGCCGGCCCGGGACCGCGTCAGCGGCGTGAGAGGAAGATGCCGCCGAGGGCCGCGCCCAGGGCCTGGCCGGGATGACGACCACGAGGACACGGCCGGAACGGCTGGTCACCGAGTCCCGCTACGACCGCGTCGCGGTCCCGCAGCCGCGGTCGCCGTCGCCGTCGCCCAGCGGTGCCGTGCGGTCGTAGGGGTCGACCGTGCGGCCGTCCGTGGCGGCGTCCGGTGATCCGCCGCCGAACTCGGGCCGGAAGTAGCCGGTGGGCTCGCCGCAGCCGCCGTTGGTCATGTCCAGCTTGTAGGAGAGGAGGGAGAAGGTCCCCTTCTCGGTGACGACCTTCGACGGATCGTCCCAGCTCACCACGGTTTCCCGCCGTACGATCACGCGCACGACCTTGTCGCCGCCGCCGGCCGGGGCGACCGGATACACGTAGGTGACGTCCGCGGTCACCTCGAGCGCTCCGCGCTCCCCCTCCCGGTAGGTGAGCCGGCCCCGGGTCCTGACCTCGTCCCCGACCAGGCGGGCCTGCGCCGGGTCGAAGCGGCTGAAGAGCATCAGCGGGTCGTGGTCCTCGCCCGGGGTGCGCAGCGCCGTCGACACGAAGGTGCTGACATCCTTCTGGTGCGGGTTCATCAGGGCGATCGCCTTCTCCGGGCGTCCGCCCCGCAGCACCGCCGGGTCCAGGCCGGCCGCGGCGAGGAAGTCACGCGTACGCGTGAGGCCCCGCTGCACCTCCGCCTTCGTCATCCAGCCGGTGGCCTCGGCGGCGGGCACGGTGATGCCGGCCGTGCCGCTCGCCCAGCGCGCCGCCGGGGAACCCCGGAACGGCTCGGCGAGCGTGGCCTGCCCGCCCGGCTCGGTGGCAGGCGCCTGCTCCGGCCTCTCCGTCTCCTGCGCGAGAGGAGCGCCGGTACGGTCCCCGCCGTGGGACCAGATGACGTCTCCCGGGTCCACCGCCACGAACAGCAGCGCCAGCGCGGCCGCTAAGCCCACCACGTACCAGCCCTTCTTCCTCCGGGGCTCGATGAGCGAGGAGGTGGGCGCCCGCCACGGCGTCTGCTTCTCGGGCACCGCCCGTATGCGGGCCGTCACCTCACGGGCCCGCGCGGACGGCTCCTTCGGCGCGTCTGCCGTCCCGTCGGCCGAGGTCCGCAGGAACTCCGCCCACACCTCGTCCGGCACCGACGAACCGTCCTGCTCCCGCTCCCCGCTCATGCCCAGGCCCCTCCCCTTGCCGTACGCGTCAGGCCCCTCCCCAGGGGCACCGCATGATCGCACAGCACGGACCGGCCGAGCCCGTTCCGGGGCCTCCACCGCTCTGCCGCAGGACGAGCCGGGGGGCATCAGTGCCGCGGGCTTGTGCCGGTTCCTGTCCCACACCGGCTCCTTGACTTCCTCCCCGCCTCAAGTTCCGGCCCGGTCCGTCGCCCGGATCGTCTGTTCACACGCGTGCGCGTATGCGTGCACCAGGGCGCGGTGGTCGTCGGTGCGCCAGGCCAGGGCGAAGCGGCTGGGCGAGATGCCCGTCACCGGGCGGGTGACCACTCCGCCGAGGGTGATCAGCGGGGCGTTCCCGGCCGCCAGCAGCACCACGCCGAGACCCGCCGCGAGCGCCTCGTACGTCTCCTCGGTGCTCGCCACCTCCGCACCGATACGCGCCGGTCTGCCGCCGCGGGCGTCGGTGGCCAGCCAGTAGTCCCTTAGTGGTCCGGCGCTGTCGGGCAGCGCGAGGAACGGCTCCTCCAGCAGGTCGGCGAAGTCGACGGTGTCCCGGTCGGCGAGCGGGTGGGTACGGGCCATGGCTACCAGGCGGGGTTCCTCGGCGACCACCGTCCACCGGTAACGGTCCGGATCGGGCAGCGGCAGCCAGACGAACGCGGCGTCGCACGTGCCGTCGGCGAGACCGGCGGTCGGATCGTCCCAGGCGACCTGACGCAGCCTGAGACGGGCGTCGGGGCGGGCGGCGGTGAAACGGGAGCGGATCGCCGGCAGCACACCCCCGCGTCCCGGGCTCGTACTCATCCCCACGACGAGGACGGCCGAGCTATCCGCGACGACCCGGGCGACCGCCTCCTGGGCCGCGTCCCACTCGGCGAGCAGGCGGTGAACATGCGGCAGCAGCGCAGCCCCGGCCTCGCTCAGGCGCACCTCGCGCCGGTCGCGCTCGAACAAGGCGACCCCCACCTGCTTCTCCAGCATCCTGATCTGCTTGCTCAGCGCGGGCTGCGAGACGTACAGCCGCTCGGCCGCACGCGTGAAGTGCAGTTCCTCGGCCACTGCGGCGAAGTACCTCAGGTCCCGTCCGTGAACGTCCATAGCCATCGGTTATCACAGCAGATCTTGGACGGGCAACGAGGCTTCCGCGCAAGGTGGTTCACACACGGACCGCCGAGAACGGCGGGCCACCCGACTCAGGGAGCCGAACATGAACAGGGTATGGCTGGTCACCGGGGCGAGCAGCGGGTTCGGCCGGGCCATCACCGAGGCGGCGGTGGCCGCGGGCGATGTCGTGGTCGCCGCCGCCCGCCGCACCGCGTTGCTCGACGACCTGGTCGCCGCCCACCCGGACCAGGTGGAGGCGCTGCCACTGGACGTCACCGACATCGCCGGCGTCCAGGCCGCGGTGGACGGCGTGGCGGCCCGGCACGGCCGGATCGACATCCTGGTCAACAACGCCGGACGGGGCATGATCGGGGCAGTCGAGGAGACCACCGACGCGGAGCTGCGGGACCTGATGGACCTGCACTTCTTCGGTCCCGCCGCGCTCACCCGGGCCGCGCTGCCGCACATGCGCCGCCGGGGCTCCGGCGCCGTCGTGCAGATGTCCAGCATGGGCGGGCGGTTCGCCTTCGCCGGGGTGGGCGCCTACTGCGCCACCAAGTTCGCCCTGGAGGGGTTCTCCGAGGCATTGGCGGCGGAGGTCGCCCCGCTCGGCATCCGGGTGCTGATCGTCGAGCCCGGCGCGTTCCGTACCGGCTTCGCCGGCAGCGGAGCACTGCAGCAGTCCGCGGCCACGGACACCTATCAGGACATCGTGGGCCCCGTCCGATCGGGGCTGCCGGACGGCAGCGGCCGGGAACCCGGTGATCCGGCCAGGGCCGCGGCCGCCATCCTGACCGCCCTGGACGCCGACGAACCCCCGCTGCGTCTGCCGCTCGGCAACGACGCCACCGACGGGATCACGGACCACCTCGACCGCGCCGGCACCGAACTCCGTTCCTGGGAAAAACTCAGCCGGTCCACCGACTTCGACGACTGACACCCGTCCCGTACCTGCGCGTGGCTCCTGCGAGGCAAGGGGGTTCTCGCGCGGCGGGCCGGCCCGCTGTCGCGTTACTTGCCCCGGACGTACCGGATGGTCAGGGACGTACCGATACCCACGACGGCGCCCGTGATCGCCCAAGGGGTGCTGGCCCTGCCGTGGTTGAGCCAGGAACTCAGCCATCACCGAGTTCGTCGCCGGTCCCGCTCACCCGCCGCCGCGGCGGCGGACAACGCGCGGCCCGCCAGCCGCACCAACTGCTCTACCACCGCCTGCCGGTTCGCCTCGGGCAGCGCCGCCCACACCTTCCTGTCCGGCACCGCCTGTCGTGTTCTCCGGGGCCGATGTCACTGTCATCGCGCATGACGACCCGTTCCCCTCGTCGCTCACCCGGCCCCGCAACCGTTGCGCCACATCGACCAACCGCAGCAGGCCCTCACGACCGATTATCGGCGTCGGCTGAACCCTTTGACCATCCATAAGCGCAGTGTGCTCGGGCGATGGAGCGCTCTCACGCGTGGGTGATGCACGCCCGCCGGCACGCCCGCGACTACGAACGCCTCGTCCAGCACTCCGAATCGCTGATCACGTGGGCCGCGATCACCCTGATGACCAGGCGCATCACCCAGCGGCAGTCCAAACGCTCGGGACAGCCGGCCTCTCGCGAGGCCCAGCGGGACTGATCGTTCTCACGGCTACCGTCACCACCCAGATCCGGTCCCGCCTCGCGGCAGCGCCCCAGCGACCACCCTGCCACGGACCACGGTCATCTCGGGTGGAAACAGCCTGGGGCTGCGGTTCGATCGATCCACAGCCCCGGCGGACGGTGGCGCTGCTCAGGGTCGGTCGAGGGTGTTCTTGTAGATGCGGCCGTCCTTGATGATCACGGCGAGGTTCTTGTCCGGGTCGCCCAGCACGGTGAGGTCCTGGGTGGGATCGCCTTCGACGAGGAGGACGTCGGCCCAGGCGCCCTCGGTGATCTGGCCGAGAGGGGCCGCCTTGTAGGGGTCGCGCTCGCCGGAGAGCCGGAAGAGGGCGGCGTTGCCGGACGTGGCGATCCTCAGCGCCTCGCCGGGCTTGAAGTCGAAGTGGGTGGACAGCCGGGTGAGCATCTCGTTCTGCAGGCCGGCCTTCTCGGGTTCGAGCAGCAGGTCGGTGCCGAAGGCGATGTTCGCGCCCTCCTCGCGCGCCCACTTGAAGGAGTTCGCGACGCCTTCGCAGACCTGCTTGTTCTTCTCGGTGTTCTCCGGGTTGGGGTACTCGTGGTCGCTTTCGAGGAAGGGCTGGGTGCTCAGCCACACCCCGCTTTCCGCCATCAGCTTGACGGTCTCGGGGCCAGCGACGAGGTGGCCGTGCTCGATCGACCTGATCCCGGCGGCGATCGCGCGGCGGATGCCCTCGTCGTTGTAGACGTGAGCGGCCACGTACGTGCCCCAGTCCGTGGCGGCCTCGACCGCGGCCTTGAGCTCGTCCAGCGTGTACTGCAGCACGTCCAGCGGGTCGTAGGCGGAGGACACCCCGCCGCCCGCCATGACCTTGATCTGGGAGGCGCCCTTCTTCAACTGCTCGCGCACCGCCGCGAGAACCTGGTCTCGGCCGTCGGCGACCCGCAGGAAGCCGATCTGCTCGGCGCGGGCGTGCGCTCCGCAGGTGAAGGTGTTCGCGTCCTCGTAGACGTGGGAGAAGTCGCCGTGACCGGACGTCTGGGAGATCGCCGCCTGGCTGGCGTAGATGCGCGGGCCGGGGAACGTCCCGGCGTCCAGGACCTGCCGCAGCGAGGTGACGTCGCCGGCCATGTCCCGGACGGTCGTGAAGCCGCGCATGAGCATCTGCCCGGCCGCGGCGAGCGCGTTGTAGTAGCCCACGCCGGTGGCGCCGGTGGTCAGGCCCGCGAGGGAGGTCCCGGTCGCGAAGAGGTGGACGTGCGCGTCGGTCAGACCGGGAATGAGCACCCGCCCGCCGCCCTCGATGACGACGCTCCCCTCCGGCGGATTGTCCGTACCGATCGCGGCGATCTTGCGGTCCTGGATGAGCACCGACGTCGGCGCCGTCAGCGTCGGCACGTTCGACGTCGGCAGGTTCGACGCGGCCGGTTCCGGTTTGGTGGAGGCGGCGGCGAAGACGCGCACGTTGTTGATCAGGATCGGTACGTGGGTGTTCTGCTGGGTCACGATCTTCCCTCTCGTGGCGAGACAGTACGAGCCGACGGACCCGCCGACCCGGTGGGATCGGGCGGGCACTCGGTCGGTCGCGCAGGAGCGGAAGGCCGGGGCACGGGCGCGGGACTGCCCCGCCCTGCCGGGAGCAGCGCCACCCCAGGCCGACATGTGCCGCTCGTCTCGACCCGGTCGTTCGGGGGAGCGCCGACGAGGTTCCGGCGCAGAACACCCGAGGCCCCATCAGCGGCCATGACGTCCTTCCGCGCAACTGGTCGCCGGCACCGCGGCCCGCTCAACCGGACACGCTAACTTCAAAGTCGTCAGCACATGCCGCAGGCAAGGCGGATCCGACACAAGATCACCCGATGTCGTGAACCTCGCCGAGCCGCCCCGCCGCTGCGGGAGCCCGCCCGTCTCGGTGTCGCGCTGAGCCTGACCGCCCGCGCCGTCGCCGAGCGAGCCTGCCAACCCCAGGACCTCTGACCGGTCAACCCTCTCAAGCCGGGGGGATCAACCCTTTTCGATTCCGGGCCTGGACGAACGCTTCGCATGCCCTCAGAAACAGGTACTAGGGCCTGTGTGATGTCGTGATCAATCGGCCGCTTGCAAGAGATCTCCGACCCGGATCATCGAGGCACGGAGTTCGGGGTCGGCGAGGTGGCTGTCGGGCGTCTTGCCGAAGCGTGGGGCGAGGCCGCGCCAGTCTTTCAGCCGGTCCACCGACTTCGACGACTGACACCACCGGCGGGAGACGCTTCAGGACAGGTGCCGCGTCAGGAACAGCGCCGCCGTTGCCCGGTCGCAGGCGGCGCGGCCGGGTTCGGCGACGGAGGTCAGTTCGGTGTGATGATCAGCTTGCCCCGCTTGGCCGTGCCATTCTTCTGTTCGAGTTCGGTGAGTGCCGGGATGGCCTGCGAGAGCGGGACGGTGCGGGTGATCGGCAGCCGCAGTGTTCCCCGGCCGGCGGCTCGGGCGACCTCTTCGAGGTCTTTGGTGACCGGTCGGGCCGTCATGACCTGGAACGGCCCGGGCAGGACACTTCTGGCGAGGTTCGCCGGGGTGGGGAGAATGCTGATGATGCGGCCGCCCGGCTTGAGCATCGTCCGCGCGGCCTTGACCGGGAGCGTGCCGGCGGTGACGAGGACGAGGTCGAACCCCCCGGCGAGCGAGGCGGGGTCGAAGTCGAAGTCGACGACCGGGTCCATACCGAGGCCGCGCGCTTCGGACCTGGCGCTGCCGCGGCAGCTGCCTGCGACCATGGCCTGGTGGGCGAGGGCGATCTGCACGGCGGAACGGCCGACTCCGCCGAGGCAGCTGTGCACGAACACGGCCTGGCCCGGCTGCAGCCTTCCCTTCGTGATCAGGGCCTGCAGGGCGGTGATCCCGACCGTCGGGATCGCGGCGGCGTCCTCGAACGAGAGGTTCCCGGGCTTGCGCACGACGCCCTTCTCCTGGGCGACGACCACGTCGGCGAACGCGCCCGCGGACTTGATCGGCGTCCCGCCGAGCACTTCGTCACCGACATGCAGCCGGGTGACGCGGTCGCCGACCGCTTCGACGACGCCCGCGAAGTCGTAACCCATCGCGCGCGGGAAGCGCCGGCCGGTCACATACTTCATGCGGCCGGCGCGGATCCCGAAATCCATCGGGTTGGCCGCGGCTGCGCGCACCCGGACGAGGACCTCGTCGGGACCGAGCGGTGCGGGCTCGAAGTCCTCGAGCCGCATGACCTCCGGCCCGCCGTACTGGTGGTACTGGATCCGCTTCACCGTCGCCGTCCCTTCATCGCTTCCGTGTGAGGTGTTCCGGACGCGGTCACAGCGTGACCACGACCTTGCCGTGGACGTGGCGTCCGGCCTGCAGCGTCACGGCGTCACGGATCTTCTCGACCGGGAAGGCCGCGGCGACGGGGACGGTGAGCCTGCCGGCGAGGACCGCGTCGGTGATCCGCTCCATGGCGTCCGCCGCCGCGTCGACGGCGCCCGTGGCGCGTACACCGCCGGGAGGGTTGGGGCCCGCGGCGATCGTGGAGATCCGCTCGGGTGGCACGCCGAGCGCCAGTGCCGCCTCGGCCGTCTCCGTGCCGAACAGGTCGGTCGCGGCGGTCGGCCCGCCGGGCGCCAGCGCCCGGACCCGGTCCGCCAGCCCGGCGCCGTAGGGCACCGGCTCGGCGCCCAGCTGCCGCAGGAACCCGAACGTGTCCGGCGAGGCGGTGCCGATCACGGTGGCGCCGGCCAGCCTGGCGAGCTGCAC
Source organism: Streptomyces sp. NPDC047000 (assembly GCF_040644295.1). Lineage (NCBI taxonomy): Bacteria > Bacillati > Actinomycetota > Actinomycetes > Kitasatosporales > Streptomycetaceae > Streptomyces > Streptomyces sp. NPDC047000. The sequence goes on along the minus strand of NZ_JBEYWE010000030.1, from coordinate 89,898 downwards.
GGCGAACACGCCCACGCCACCGGCGGCTCCCCCGATCAGGACGGTGTCGCCGGGCCGCGGGCCGATCGCCGCCAGGGCGGCGGCGGCGGTGAGGCCGGCCACCGGAAGCGTGCTCGCCACCTCGTCACTGATGCCCTCCGGGGTGTGCCACAGCGAATCAGCAGGGGGCCTGAGTACGACGAAGTCGGCGACCGCCCTGCCCAGGGCCCCGCCGTGGACACGATCGCCCACGGCGAAGCCCGTGGCGCCGTCGCCGACCTCGTCGATCACGCCGGCGAAGTCGGACCCGAAGCCGGACGGCACGGTGATGCCGAACCGCGCCGCGGCCTCCGGCCGGGAGGCGATACCCCAGTCCATCGGATTCAGTCCGGCGGCCGTCACGCGCACACGGACCTCACCCGGGCCGGCGTGCGGCTCCGGAACCTCCCGCAACTCCAGCACTTCGGGACCTCCGAACGCTTCGTAGATCACAGCACGGCTCACCGGCGGACTCCTCGCAAGGGAACTGACGGAACCAAGCCCCGTCACTGTACACGAGTGACGGAACCAAGTCCCGTACACTGTGTCCATGGCTCGCTGGGAACCGAACGCACCAGAACGGCTCGCTCACGCCGCCCTCGATCTCTTCGCCGAGCGGGGCTACGAGAACACGACCGTCATCGACATCGCGCAGCGCGCGGGACTGGGGAAGACCACCTTCTTCAGGCACTTCCAGGACAAGAGGGAAGTGCTCTTCGGCCGGGGCATGATGGACGAGCTGCTCGCCGAGGCGATAGCGGCAGCACCGGCGACCGCCGGCCCGTTCGAGGCGATCGCTCACGCGCTGGACGCGGCAGGAGGAGCGGTCTTCACGCCCGCGCGCCGCGAATTCATCGCCCGCAGACAGACGGTGATCGCCGCCAACCCCGAACTCCAGGAACGCGAAGCGCTGAAGAACCTCGCCCTCATCGCGTCGATGGCCGACGCGCTCAGACAGCGCGGCGTTCCCGATCTGACCGCTCGCGTGGCCGCGGAACTCGGCGCGCTCGCCTCCACGATCGCCTTCGAACGCTGGAGCCGGACGACCGCCGACGACGACTTCAGCAAGCTCGCCCGACAGGCACTCGACGACGTGCAGGCATCCACGGCCCTCTGCTGACCGACAGGCGTGCCTGAGCCGGCTGATCAGGACGCATCGCGTCGGGGATGTCCCGGATGCGGATGCTCAGCCGAGGTCCAGCGGTACGCGGTACAGCAGTTCGTGCAGATGGGCGGCCTTCACCATGACCGTCACCTCGATAGGCCTGGCACGGTCCGAGCGGACGACTCGGAAGGTTCTGAGCACGGGCACCTCGGAGGGCAGTTCGAGGGCCACGTATTCCTCCTCGGTCGGAGGTCGGCACGAGACCCTGTCGGTCATCTCCCTCGGCGGGTAGCCCAACTCGGCGAGGAGGGTGGGTGATCCGCCCTTGATCTTCCTGTGGTCGAGCAGCGCGGTACCACGGGCGATGTCCATGGGGTAGTACGACCGGACGAGTTCGGCCGGTTCGTCGTCCAGGAGGAGCAGGCGGTGGCGAATGGCGGCTGTGCCGTCGGGGGTGAGCCCGAGGGCGTCGCGGACCTGTGCGGGCGGTACCACCTCGGCGACCTGGAGGATCCGGTTGTCCCCCTTCCTCGCCTGCTTCGCTGTTTCCCTGATCCAGGCGTAGGGCTCGCCGTCACGGGCCGGGGGCATGGTGGCGACGCTGTCGATCGCCTGCTGCGGGGTGTCCCGCACGAAGACGCCACGGCCGGACCGGCCCACGATGAATCCTTCGTCCTTGAGGAGCCCCAGGGCCCTCTGGACGGTCTGGCCGGACACTCCGTAATGCGCCACCAGATCCTGGGTGATCGGGAGTTGCTCGCCGGGGGTGAGGTCGCCGGACATGATGTCGGCCCGGATCCGGGCCGCGATCCTGTGGTGCGCCGGGCGGGTGTCGGTGTGCTTCGCCATGTCAGCCGGCCTTGGTGCGATAGGTGAGGTGATGTCCGCGCAGCATGATCATGCGGGACACCTCGACGGGTTCCCGGTCCGCGGTAGCGCTGGTGCGGGTGAGAACGAGGACCGGTTCGCCTTCGGTGAGGCGGAGCGCCTCGCGGACGCCCTGGTCGGGCACGTCCACGGTCACGTCCTCGGTGACCTCGACGACGGTGTGGCCGAGGCTGGCAACCAGGGTGACGGCGCCTCCCGGGATCTTGCCGGGTTCGGCGAGGGGGGTGCCACGGGCGATCGCCGCCGGGTAGTACGAGTCGGTCAGTTCGACCGGCTGGTCCTCCAGGTACATGATCCTGCGCCGCACCACCGCTGTTTCGCCGGGCCGCAGGCCCAGAGCGGCCGCGATGGACGGCGGCGGCTCCAGTTCCCGCACCTCGACGATCCGCTGTGAGCCCCGGCGCTGCCGACGCTCCAGTTCCTGGGTCCAGGCATCGCTCTCCCCCGCGTCGCGAGGCGTCAGGTAGGCAACCGACTCCGACTCCCACATGCGATCCGGCACGGCTCCGTCACCCCTTCGGTGGACCAGTCCCACGATAGCCGCCTACTCACTTGATGAGTGTTTCAGTATGGTCGCTTACTGACTTACTGAATTTTTCATTAAGCTGCACACGGTCGTTCGGACCCATGTCCACGGCCGCACGGACCAGGAGGCACGATGCAGGATCAGGCTGTTCCCCTCCCCCTCGACGGGGTCGGTCACCTCGGTGATGCCGGTTCGGTCCCGGCGGCGCGGTGTCGAACCGACGCCGCAGACGCCGCCGCCCGCGAAACGATGCTCTTCGACCGGCGCCGAAACACCCCTGCCGCGGCCCGTGTCTTCGTGTCCGAGGCTCTTGGCCGATGGGGCCGGACCGGCCGCATCGAGGACGTCCTGCTGTGCGTCTCCGAACTCACCACCAATTCCGTGGTGCACGGAGCACCGCCGGGCAGGCGGATCCTGGTGCGCGTCGAGCGGCATCCCGCGCTGATGCGGGTCGAGGTGCATGACGGGGGCAGCCGTATGCCGGTGCGACGAGAGCCACAGGACGGCGTCGAGGGCGGCCGAGGGCTGCCGCTCGTCTCCGCTGTGGCGGACCACTGGGGCGTGTCGGAACGCCAGGGGTCCGGCAAGTGCGTCTGGGCCGTCTTCCACGACACCACGGCACCCGCGGGCTGACCTCAGCGAGCGACCGGGCCCGACCCGGTTCCCGAAAGAGAGCGCGCGGTCTGCACGACCGTACCGCTCGGTGAAGTCCGGGTCGGTTTGACACCTTGACACCGCTTTTTGACTGACCGCCCTGCCCGCCTGGCTCCGCACCCGCCGCCCTGCCGGACGCGTCCTGGACGCCGAGCCCGCCGGACCCGTTCCGGTCTTCCCGCACGGCAGGCCCACCGGGAACTCTAAGATCACCGCAACGGCCCTGCCGAGCGCGCCGTTCCCGTCCTGCCGAGGAGTGATGCCGTGACGTCCGACGGCGAGCGGTCGCACATCACGGTCGACGGGGAGGAGTTCGCGGTGCACCAGCCGCACGACGCCCCGGGGACGTACCACTTCACCTGGCTGACCGGCCGCAATCCCGGATACGGGTTCAGCTGCCGCATCCATCCGTCGGTGCAGCTCACCGAGGAGCAACTGGCGGAACAGATCAGCGGCTTCCTGACCCAGGTCGACCCCGTCAGCGGCTGCGTCGAGTGAGCACGGCGTGGCGGCCCACTACGGGCGGCACACGTTGTAAGAGTTCCTGTCGTACATTGGTTGCATGGCAGCTCGACGCGCGGGACACACCGAGAACGTCTCCGTCTCCATGCCCTCCGATCTGCTGGCCGTGCTGCGGGAGCGGACCGGTAAGCGAGGGCTGTCGTCGTACATCGCCGAAGCGGTGCGGCATCAGCTGGAGATGGACGGTCTGGCCGAGATCGTCGCCGCTCAGGAGGCCGAGCACGGCCCGCTCACCGAGGCCGAGATCGAAGCCGCCTCCCGTGAACTCTTCGGACCTGCCGGGAACGAGGGGAAGCACGCCGCGTGAAGGAGGAGGCACCCCGGTCGGTCGTCCTCGACTCCCAGGCGCTGTCGCTGCTGCTGTCGAGCGACCGTGCGCTGACCGCCCGGATCGAGGCGGCTCGCAGGGCGGGTCTCCCGGTCCGCGTCTCGGCACTGACCGTCGTCGAGGCGGTACACGGCAAGACCGACATGCCCCGCCTCAAGTGGTACCTGTCCCGGCTGCGCCTGGAGTCCGTCACCCCGGAGGACGCGCTCACGGCGGTGACACTTCTGCGGGAGGCCGGCGGACTGCACGGCCACAAGTACGCGATCGACGCCCTGGTCGCCGCCATGGCGCTGCGCTCGCCGTCCCCCGCTCTCGTCCTGACCTCCGACCGTGACGACTGGGTCCGCCTCTGCGGCGACCGCGTCGTCGTCCGGGACGTCTGATGCCCCGGTGAACCTCCCGGGACCGCGCCGCTTCACTCGTCAGACGTTGGCGTGCACGCCGATGCCGCCGGAGCCACCGGAGCCGGTGAGGTTGTCACCGGTGATGTAGGCGGCGGCGTCCGAGGCGAGGAAGGCCACGGCCTCGGCGATGTCGGCGGGAGTGCCGACGCGGCCGCGTCACTGCGTGCCGGTTGGCTCGAAAAGCGACTGCGCTTCCAGGATGCCGCTCGTCGAACCCCGTATGGACGCGGCCACCGGCAACGAGGCAGCGAGGACCCGCGCGGTGATCACGACGGCGTTCACGTGCCTGGACGCCGCTTCGATGACATGGGTCGCGGGCGACGGCAAGGACGACATCATGGACCTCTACGACGAGTGCGTCGCCGCGGTACGAGCCTGACCCACGCCGACGACGAGGTACGCCGACCGGCCGGAAGTACCGCCCCCGGTCCGCGTCCCTCCCACGTCCTGCCGCACACCACAGTCGTCTCAGCCAGGGGCCGTCGCAAGGAGGCGCCGCAGCGCGGCACGGGCAGGCGGACCCCAGGTGGGTTTGCCTCCGGGGCGGCCGTGGACACCGGCGTCTCCGATGAGGAGGCCGCCCAGGGCTCTCAGCACCGCCCAGCCGCGGGCGCGGCGCAGGGTCGCGGCATCGGGAACCGGTCGGTAGGCGCCGTGGAAGCGGTCGGCGGCGCCGTCCGGCAGCAGCGTCCACGGGGCGGCGAGGTCGCAGGCCGGGTCACCCGCGCACAGGTCACCGAAGTCGATCACGCCGCAGAAGGTGCCGTCCCGGGTGAGAACGTTGGCGGGGTGCAGGTCACCGTGGAGCCACAGGGCCGGCCCCGCCCAACCGGGCGCGGCAACGGCGTCCTCCCACACTGCGCGGACGGCTGCCGGCTCTGTGATCAGCCCCAGCTCGGTGGCCGAGACGAGCTGTGCGGTGAAATGCCCGGCATGGTCGGCCAACGGCCCCCCGCGGCCACGGCCGGTAGGCGCGCCGTGGGGAGCGGGCCGGTGAAGAGCCGTCAGGAACGCGGCCAGGCTGTCGGCCGCGTCCGTAGCACGCGTCGCGGGGGCGCGGTCGGCGGGCTCGCCCGGCACCCAGGTGGTGACGATCCAGGGCCGCGGAAACCGCGCGGAAGGCTCACCGAGGCGCTGCGGGACGGGAACCCGCAAGGGGAGACGCGGGGCGAGGGCGGGCAGCCAGGCATGCTCCTTGCGCACCAGCGCGTCGGCGGACTCCGTCGCCCAGGGCAGCCGGACGGCGAGGTCGTCGCCGAGTCGCCACAGCTGGTTGTCCCAGCCACGCGCACCAAGTCTCAACGGGAGATCCGCAAGGTCAGGACACTGATCACGCAGCAGTTCCCTGACCAGCTCCGCAGTGATCTCGATGGCGGTACGAGTCATGGGAAGCCACAGTAGCCGGGCGGCGCCTCCTCCTGGAGAACGTCTGCTGGGACGTCGACGCGGCCCGCCCGCAGGCTGCGTTCGACGTCGGCGTCCCACCCGCGGCGTCCCTCCAGGTCCACGGCCCCGATCAGCCGTTCAGCCGCTGGAGCGCACCTCGCTCACACCCAACTCCTCGGTGAAAGAGCGGAGTTCTTCGGACGGCGGTTGGCTCATGGTCAGGAGATCGGCCGCCAGCCGCTTCACCACGGGCAGGCCCTGCACCATCTCGGGCGACGTCTCACGTGCCTTCAGCAATGCCCTCACCGCGTCATCGACGTGGCGGCGCTGGGCGTGGGCTCTGGCCACGTCCACGTGGAAACGCGTCTGCCGTTCCGCCGACAGCTCCGATACGTCGAGGGCCTGCGCGGCCCGCAGGGCGACTCCGGCGTCCCCGAGGTCGACGGCCACAGCCACCTCGTGCAACCCCACGTTGGCCGGCCCGAATTCGGTGTTGTAGTCGTTGCGCCCGCACCCGACCTGCTCAGCCATCTCGCGAGCCTCCCGGAGGTGACCGTAGGCATCCTCAGCCTGGTTCAACCGGGCTGCGGCGAGTGCCCGTTGGAGCGTCAAGGCGCCCCGTAGAGCCGTGGCCTCCACCCGCCCGGCCTCCGCCAGGGACCGCAGCGCGTCAGCCGCGCTGCCGGACACCTGGGCCGTCTGATCGAAATGGCGTGCCCCGAGGAACAGCAGCGACAGCCTGAACTCACCGGCAGCCATCAGCAACGGATCATCCGCGCGTTCGGCAGCGGTTACGGCACGGTCGACGGCGACCCAGGCCACGTCCGGCTCCCCCAGATTCGCGAGGGCGCCGCTGCAGGCGTGATACGTGACCGCCAGCATCCGGAACAGTTCCGGACGCTCCGCCTCGGGAGCCGACCTGGTGGCCGACTCCAGCCGGGGAACAAGATCTTCGAGCAGCTCCCCCAGATCGGCGTATCTGCCTTGGTGCGTGAGCGACCACGCCCGCTCGACATCCTCTCGGAGCGCCAGTACGTCGGGAGCCGCTTCCTGCCGGTCGAGAACGGCCTTCAGTGAGTGCGCGGTGCTCAGCACCAGTCGCAACCGGCCGGCCCCCGGCCGTTCCTCCTCGGCCGCGGACACAAGAAGGGGCGCCTCTGCCGCAAGCTCCGCGACCGGCATGTCCAGCGCCTCGGCGACCTTCTCGAGCACGGTCATCCGGTCGATGCGGCGCGCACCCCGCTCCACCTGCGACACCCACGCTTCCGAGCGCCCCAGCAGGCCGGCGAACTCCTTCTGCGACAGGCCTCGGCGCTTGCGGTTGAACGCGATCTTCCGGCCGAGCGCCTTCCGGTAGTCAGCGCTCAACATCCGCACCCTTGCCGGACACGAGGTCGAGACGGTCGACCTCCGTGGCGGACAGGTACTGCTCCCGCTCGGACAGGAATGCCTGCACATAGTCCTTCGACTCGTGCTCCTCGAAGGCGTCCTCGTCCTGGTAGAGCTCATAGAACACCCGTTGCAGAGGGCAACCGTCAACTCGGTGCACGGTGTAGATCACCGTCCCGGGTTCGTTCGCACAAATCTGCTCACCGGTCCGCGCCACGAGTTCATCGAACGCGGCCGCCGCCGCTTCGTCCTTGCAGGTGAAGCGCACAAACAGTCCGAACATGCGGGCCTCTCTCCATGGCGTCCAGGTCGGCACCGAGCCGTACGCGAGCGCCACGAGCCGACGACTCGCACGAAAAATACGAACCCACACTCTCCATACGCGTACATTCCCCACGGCACTAGTACTAATTGTACGGCTCTTTGGTGCTCGCGTCAGTCGGCCTGCACAGCCGACGCAACCGGCGCGGGAGGAACGCTCATCGCCATGGAGGACGTCATGTTCACTCACCGGCGCACCTTTCCCGGAGATCCCCGCGAACTCCGCACCGTGCGCGACTGGATCCGAGCCACCCTGGACGACCACCCGCACTGCGACGACGCCATGTTGATCGCCACCGAACTCTGCACCAACGCCCTCCTGCACACGGCCAGCGGCGATGACGCCGGAACGTTCCACGTCACCGTCACCGTCACCGCCACCGTCTGCGGGACGGGCGTCTCGATCGCGGTGACCGATTCCGGACACACCGGTACCGCCCCCGAGGTCGGCCACCCGCCCTTCGACGCCACGCACGGTCGCGGACTCGGCATGGTCGCCGCCCTCGCGGAGGTGATCACCGTTCAAAGCGACGGCTCCGGACACACCGTCACCGCGGAACTCTGCGTCCGGACAGACCTCTGGGCCACTGCGGTCAGGTCCGCGTCGGTTCCCCGCCCGTGAAGCTCGGGCCGCTGCCGACGGCTCGCAGGTGCCGACCGGCCTGGCCCCTGTCCTCGAATATCTCCGGGGTGAGCCGGTAGAGCTTCACGCTGCCGACACCACCGGTTTCTTCCATCCAGCCGGCCGTGACCAGTTCTTTCCGGGTCCGCGAGAAGACCGGGGCTGTCATACCCGCGATGACGGCCAACTCGGACGCCTTGATCATCACCGTTCCGTCCGGCCGCTGCTCGCAGGACGCATACAACATCACGACGATCCGCTGACTCGGGGTCAAAACACGTCCCGTCTTTCTGAGCAGGTACTGAACGTCCGCTGCTTCGTGAATCTTCATCAGTTCTCGTCCTTCTTCTGGCGCCGCCGGTCACGGGGCTCCCGCACCCTGCCCTCCGGCGGATTCCAGTCCTTCACCGCTGCCCGGTGCGCGAAGCCGGTACCGATAAACGCCAGGTACGGGGTGCATCGGTAGAACGTCGTCCGCCCGAGTCCGCCCGCTTCCACCAGCAGGCGGGCCTTCTTGAGCACCTTCACCACCCTCGACAGCGCGTCCGCACTCATACCGAGTTCCGCCGCGATGTCGGCACCGGTCCGCATGATGGCTTCCTCGCTCGTCTCGGTGGCGAACCAGTACCAGACGAGGACTCGGAACTCCCGGTCGGTGAGACCCGATGCGGCAGAGGCCAACTCACGACCCCTACGGATGCCCACATTGATGTGAGCGCCATCGAACGCGTAGGCGGCACGGGGTACTTCTTGGATCTCACCCGTGTCCCGGTCGACGAGCGCAAGAATCTTCCGCGCCTGCTCTGCCATACGCCAGGTCCCCCAGAGTCGCGTGCTGTCGGTGAGCCGCCCGGCCTGAGCAACACGGTTCTTACCAAAGAGAACATTACCAAAATGACAAGCAACCCGACTGCAGAGTCGGATCAGTGAGCCTTGCGAAACCTTGAGCACATCGCCAAGCGATCCGACTCCAGAGTCGGATCAACCCGATCCCCGGATCGGGTAACCCGATCCGGGGATCGGATGACATTCCGCATTTTTGCAGGTCAAAAGCGTGCGGGGGCTACGCGCTCTTCATACACCTGAAGGAAGGGCAACACGTGCACCTTCGTACGGGAGGCCCTGCGGGCCGACGCGTCCCGCGCCGGTCCTCGGGCGTGCCACACCCTCTAGCCGAACACGTGCGGGCCATTTGTAGCCGACGTCAGGGCAACAACGGCAACGGGGCTGGGCTATGACATGGCTGAGGTGCACACGCGCGCCTGACCGGTCGGCTCACCCACCGCCGTGGCGTGCTGGCCGTGGCTGAGGTCGCGTACGGGGAGGTATCTAGTTCGGCCGACTTGGCAGGTACGGGACCAAAAGCCGATCAGGCGATACCTTGCGTCATCCGTCCCGCGCGGGACGGATCTCGACCGCTGCACGCACCGGCGACGGAACTCGTCGGTCGCCTCCGAGGCGGGCTGAAAGCCCCCGTCCACCCGCCGGTACCGCAACGCCCTGGGCTCCACGAGTCGGACAAACAGGCCGAGCGCCTCTTCCTCCAGCAGCCGCCGCAGGCTGCGCCAGTGCCGTGACCGCATTGGTTCACCGGGTGTGATCCGGCAGGATCTTGTGCATGCTCGAAGAAAAGCTCGACGCGCTCTCGCGGATGACGGCCGAGCACATGGCCATGCCGTTCCCGGCAGGCTTCCGCGGCCTGGACGTCGAGGACCAGGACATAGTGATGCTTGATGCAGACACCTACGGCTACGCCCCCATCCGGTGGCGTGCGAAAGTCGGAGGCCGACACAGCTGTTCCGTCTCGCGAGGCCTTGCCTCTGTCTCGTCTACCCCTGTCCGGTTCACCTGTCAGGGACAAGGTCAGGTGAGACGGTCCTGGTCAGCGCACCGCTGCCCGCCGACCGACGGCGGCGGAAACGCGCCTCGCCGACAACGTCGAGCGAGAAGACGGGACTTCGACCTCTCACTCAACACTGCATCTCGGCAGGTCGCAACGCCGTCCGACGGAAAGATCAGATAAGAGGGGATAGTGACGTTATGCGCTATCTGCCCGCCCGGGTCTTGTTCAGCCGGATCGGCGCAGAGCAGGGGTACGCGATGCAGCCTGACGACGCGCTGCCATACTCCAGCGCTATGAGCAGCGAAATCTGGGCCGCACTGGTTGGCGGCGTGATCGCGTCAGTGGCCGGACTGGGCGGCATCGCATGGCAATCGCGCGTTCAGAGCAAGCTCGCCCACGCCGACCGCATGTGGGGCCGCCGGGCAGACCTGTACGTCGACATCCTGCGCCATGACGACGCGACGATGCTCCCCGGAGGGGGCGTTCCTGCGGACGTGGAACCTCGTAGCGATCCGGAATTGATCGAGCTGCGCGAGATGCTGGCAGCCCGCGTGGATGCCTTTGCTTCGGTAAGCGTTCGCGATCTGTGGCTGGACACCCAGAAGCGCGACCAGGGTCTCATCGACGCATCCGCCGAAGCCTCCGGGTTGGGCATGCCCGACCGCGACTTTGACGAGGTCGTAGAACGGCTCCCGGAAACAGCTGCGCTCAGGGACGCGCGGCTACGGCTGCGTACCCAGATACGTGCCGAACTTGACCCGGTAGGCCAGCAAGGCCGGCACTGACGCATAGCACCCCTCCTGGGAACAAGGCCCTGTTCTCCCGAAGCTGCCACGAAGTGACAAGTAGCTCTCTGTAGCGGATCTGGGGCCCGCTCGTCAGAGTTTTGGATCTTTTGAGCTCATCGAGCGCCATGCTCAGCGAGGTTGGTCCGGTCATGACGACCGGAAGGAGCCCGGGATGCGGCAGCCGTCGTCGTCGCTCTGGCCCCGCCTCAATTCGCTGGCCGGGATGCTGCGGCGATGGGGACAGAGTCCGCCGCAAGCTCAAGCGCCTCGGCACCCAGCACGTCGAGCGCGCCGCCAAGGCCGCTGCGTGGAAGGCAGGCCAGACGTGCCGCTGCCCGTTCTTCTCCTCGCCCTGCTGCTGACCGTCATCACCCTGCTCGTCGGCATTGGCGTGATGGCCCTGCTGCTGCACAGGCCGTCCTGATGTACGCCGCTTGCTGGCGCTCTGGGCGCGATGGCGCTCATAGTGACCGTTGTCGGGTTGCTGATGTCCGTCACGCGCAGTTGACGTCCAGTTCGCCCACGGTGGGCTTGAGGTCTACCCCCTCATCAACGAAGACCGACAAGCCGCACGGCATGAAGATCAGTCTCAGCGGCACTTCCTGTACCGCGACTACTCACGTCCGCGTTCCGTCCGGGACGACATGCTCTGCGCCATGTCCGTTGGTGCGGACGCTCGCCGCGTCCGACCGGCGGCTGAGCCCCGAGACTGGGTTGGGCGGCCGGAGCGGCGCGGCTTGTGGCGGGCGGGCTGAGTCGTGCTCTTTGTGTCAGTCAAGTCATGCGCGCGGACCGTACGAACCGTCGGTGCTTACGTCGCAGGGTGTTCGTGGACTTCTCGCACCGGCGGTCAACGGGTCGCAGGCGACTCGTGCACACGCTTACTGTCGGCCCCCGACTACGCGCACAGGCGTACCTTCATCGAACAGGAGTACCGCCGGTAACGGCCGAGACCCCCGCAGCGTGTGGAGCGCTGTGAGGGTCTCGAACACTCATCCGAGGGCACAGTCCAGCCAAGTGATGTGGTCTCGGAGTGAGCCCGGTGACGGGCTCGTAACCATGAAAGAGGACTTCATGGTCTGCGTCCATGGTACTCGCTAGATGGCTCAGAATTAGAAAAACTGAAAAATTCCGTGCTCTTTGACCTGCGGATTCGACCTGGAGAGAAGAAGCATCCCTGCATTTTTCACAGGTTTCTCTTAGTGCGAACGAGGGATCGGCAGATCGCCCAGATCGGGCATAATGACTAGTCGCCGCCCGACCCCCTGGAGTTGTGCGCCCTTTCGCGCGCCCCCTTGCGCCCCTTCGCTTCGGCGTGCGTCACGGGTGTTCATCAAGAACACTCATGGATAGGGCGCCCTAATTTCGCAGTTATTCCGCTTACCCCTGGCATCCGTGTTCTGAGTCGCTCATGGGTGCGATGATGGGTTTGGGCAAGGGAGCGAACTTCTCTGCGCGCGTTTCGGTCTGTGGAGGACCGAGTGGACCAGTCCGCTCCCTTTAGTCCGGCCAAAAGCAGGCTTGCCTGCGCGGTGCCTCCCCGCTTCCTGTACGGGGCGGGGAGGCCACCGTCGTAGCGCGCGTGCTCCCTTTATGTGATCGAGGAGATCTTGCATGGAACAAGCCCGACCCCGGACAGGCAGTCTCTGCCTCCCTGCGGGGCACGAAAAGATCCGCCTGGTCCTTGTCCCGCTGGGACTCGTACTCGGCGTGTACGCGGGGGTGGGGTTCTTCTCCGCCTTCAAGGAGACCCCCGCAGCGATCGCGGTCGGCGTGCTGACCACGGACATCGCGCTGCACCTGGTGGACCTCGTCGTCCACGCCTTCGCGCTCTCCAAGTGGGCCTCGGCCCTCTCCTTGGAGCTCGCTGTCGGCATCGCCGCGGGCGTCCCCTTCTACCTCATGTTCGAGGACAAGGCTGAGGCCATCGCGGTCGGGCTGATGACCACAAACATTGCGCTGCACCTCGCCGAGCTCGTCGTGGAGAGGGTGGCCCGGTCGGCCGGGCGTACGCCGACGGGCCCAAGCTCGTCCGCGGGGTTCGACGGCCCGGCAGCAGCGGTGGGAACAAGCTCATGAGGGCCCCCGGGCGCCCGATCCGGGAGATCGTGGGGACCTCCATCCTGATCGAGCTGGCCAACGACATGGTCACCACGCGGAAGGAGGTGGGTCTGACCCTGAAGAACATCGCGGACACGACCCATTACTCCGTCAGCGCCCTGTCCCAGGCGACCTCCGGGAAGTCCATCCCGACCACCGGGATCATCAAGGCGTACGCGGAAGCTCTCGGCATTGACCCCAAGCACTGGTACGACATGCGCGACCAGGCCGTGAAGGAGAGGGGCGGCAAGGGCCGCAAGAATACCCCCAAGAACGACAACCGGCCGCCGGGGAGCTCACGGCGGCCGGCCTCCCCCGCCCCCTCGCTCGCGAACGTCTCCGCTTTCAAGGCCCGAGCCGCCATGGCCCAGGTCGTGGGAGTGGGGGGCGGCAAGCTCTCCCGGGACTCCGACCTCACCGAGAGCGAGAGCAAGAACCCGGAACCCCCGGGGAATGTTGCCGTGGCGACCATGCACAAGCTGGTTCTGGACGCCTTCGAGCAGGCCCCCTCGCAGCTTCACGGTCACCCCGTCGCGAACGTCTTGTCCTTGTGCACCATCCCCGCCGACCTTCTTGAGGTCCTGCGGGATACGAGGGAAAGGAGCGGGCTCAGCTTCCGGGCCTGCTCCGCCGCTCTCCGAAGCAAGGGCGTGGACATCTCCGCGACCACGCTCCAGAGGCTCCTCAACGGAGTTGATCTCCCTCCGGTCGATCTACTGCACGCCCTGCTCACCACATGCAGAGTGCAGCCCGAAGAGATCAGGTACTGGCTCTACCACCGGGCCCGTCTCGAACTCGCGTCGGCTCGTGCTGCTCAGCGCGGAGTACCGGTGGAACACCTCGGCAGGGCTCGCCGTAAGCGCTCCGACAAGGTCCTCTCCTACAAGGTCGCCCGACCGACCCTGTTCTCCCCCGCTCTGCCAGTGCTGCTCAGTCTCATCGTGTTCGTCGTCGAGGTGTGGACGAAGGGCTAGAGGCTGGAGATCACGACAGCGGGGCCGTGCCGAAGGGCGCGGCCCCGCTGTTCGTCTGTCTGCCCCCCCGCGCTCCTGGCGGTGCTCGCCGACGGCCTGCCGTGCATCGTTGACGAGCGTCTCGCGCGGCGGTCGCATTCTTCGGGTCTGTACGGTGAGCAGCCCTGTCTCACATTCGGTGGTGATGGAGAGTCATAAGGATCGTTGGCCTTCGCGTGAAGGACGTCAACGAGCTTGTGCAGATGGTGTTTTCGGGTTTGTTCCCGCTGGTCGTCGAGGATGTGGTCGACGAGGGTGAGCGGATTGTGGTGCGGGCGCGGACTCCGCCGGAGGCCGCGATCTGTCCGGTGTGCGGGGTGTCGACGGGGCGGGTGCACGGCTACCACTGGCGCACGGTCGCCGACGTGCCGGTGGACGACCGCCGGGTGGTGGTCCGTGTGCGGGTGCGGCGTCTGGTGTGTCCCACACGCGGTTGCCGGCAGACCTTCCGCGAGCACAAAGCCCGCAACGTCGCGGACTGTCTGCCCAAGTCCGCGCAGCCCGGCGCGACGAAGGTGATGCAGGAGATCTGCAACGCCAAGGACCGCACTCACGCCGAGCAGGCGATCGAGGCGTTCGCGAAGACCTACGGCGTAAAATGCCCCAAGGCCGTCGCGAAGATCACCCAGGACCGTGACGAACTGCTCGCCTTCTACGATTTCCCCGCCGAGCACTGGATTCACTTGCGGACCACCGACCCCATCGAGTCGACCTTCTCCACGGTCAAACTCCGCACCAAGGTCACCCGCGGCGCGGGCAGCCCGGCGGCCGCCCTCGCGATGGTGTTCAAGCTGGTCGAGTCCGCTCAGGCGCGATGGCGCGCGGTCACCGGAGCCCACCTGGTGTCCCTGGTCCGCGCCGGCGCACGATTCGAGAACGGCATCCTGGTCGAACGTGAGGAACAGGCCGCATGAACGTCCACGACATCCTGCGGAACCCGGACGAGCACGTCCGCTTCGCGGCCTACCTCGACAAGCTGGGGCACGTTGCCGACGCGAACGAGCCCGACCTGGTCAGCCACATGCTCACCGACCCGGACCAGACGATGGCCCAGTCCGCCGTGCTGCGGCACCTGGACCGTCGAGCCGCCAGCCTCTACCCCGGTCCCGCCTACGAAGGGTGGGCGCGGGCGATGACCCAGGCCACGATCGACCACCCCTTCCTGGCTCAGCGCCTGCGGGAGTGGTCACTCTTCCGCGCCATCACGCTCAAGCTGCCCTGGCAGCCGGAGGAACTGCTCGCGTCATCCAACTGGCTCCAGCTCAAGACCGCCACCGGGACGAACACCGAGGCCATCGAGATCCTCACCGAGGCCAGCCGCACCAAGCGGATCAGCAACACTGCCAGGATCAGCCTCAACCACCGCAGCGAGAGCTGAAATCAGCTCACCCACAACTCTTGACTATTGCTCGTCCCTGGCCGACCCGGCGTCGTAGACCCGATGAGTCGCATAAAGGTGGCGGAGGCCGCGTCGACGTCGCCCGCCACGGCGCCTGACGCTGTGTTCTTACCGGCACCCCAAGTTCCCGGACCCCGTCTCGCTCTCCCTGACCGAGTGTCACTCTGATTACAAAGAGCTGCCCGTCACTTCGTGGCAGCTTCGGGAGAACGGGGCCGTGTCGCGGTGGGATTCGAGGAGGAAGGCGTGCAGGAACTACGCACCGCTCGGGCTGACCTGACAGAGACAGTGAGCTTCATCGGACTGTGACCGCTTGATCACCGGTTCAGGCGGGCTTGCCTCCGGGGCGGCCGTGAACGCCGGCGCGTCGGATGCGGAGGCAGACGAGAGCGCGCAGCACAGCCCGGCCGCGGACGCGACGCAGGGCCGCGGTGTCCGGGCTCGGCCGGTAGGTCGTATGGAAGTCGCCGAAGTCGATCACACCGGAGAGAGTGCTGTTCTTCTCTCTCCCACCTTCTTGCACCGTGAGTACGAAGCGGTGGCGCGGGGCCGGCAGATTGTGCCGGCCCCGCGCCCGTGCTCAGAAACCGACGCCGCTAGACGATGCCGGCCCACGAGCAGGTTCTGTTCGGCGGGCAGCTCCAGCCGCGTGCGTCCCGGCCGGCCGACCGGCCGGGATCCGAGACATCGGACCCGAAGCCAGAACCTGGCGGTGCTTCCTCCAGCACTTCTCCTCTCCCGCCGAGATTGTCAACGGAGCGGTATGTGCGTACCACCTGCAGAAAGGGCTTGTAGAGATCCCAGCTGCGGCGCTCGATGGCTCCTCCCTGGATGGGAAGATCAAGCCGCGTGCCAGGCTCGCCACAGGTGGCGGCCCGGGAAGCCCCACCCCGTCGAGGGGGCGGTTTCTTGCGCTGGGGCACGTCGTTCATCGTGGTCTCCTTTCAGCGCCACCACCGGCGGCGGGGCCGCAACCCCGCCGTCGGCGCACGGTCTCAGCCCGCCGGCTCGTTGATCGCCTTGGTGGCCGGGCTGATCAAGGGCAGGAAGCCGAAGTCGGCCTTGACGCCGTCAGCGCCGTTCCCGCGTCCTGGGCAGGTGACGGAGGTTCGGTTGACAGCGTGCGTCCGGTACGGCGTCCGCGGTGCGGTAACCGGCCCAGGGCCGCGTCGTCGCGATGTGAGTTCGCCGTTCATGGCTTTTCCTCTCAACCGCGGACCTGCCCGTGCAGCAGGCGCTAGAGCAGTGCGTCCAGCGCGCCCTTCGCCACTCGGCCCAGGGACTGCCATGGGATGTCCGACCAGCTGAAGTCCGCCTCGACGCCGTCGGCGTCGGTGCCGCGGCCAGGGGAGGTGGTGGTGTTCCGGTCGACGGCGTGCGTCTGGTAGGGCATCTGGAGTGCCGTCACCGGTGTCGGCGCGGCCTCGTGTCCCGTGAACATCTCCGTCATCTCGGTCTCCTTTCGTTCTGGTTCACCGGTGGCGGGGCAGGATTCCCCGCCACCGGGTGTGTGAGGACTTCGGGGTGAGAAGCCTCAGAGGAAGAACTTCGCCACCGAGCCGATGGTGCTGAGGACGTCCTCCCAACCGTCGGCCTCGACGCCGGCCCGGTCGCCTCCGTCGGAGCCACGGGGCATGGCGGGGGTCCGGTCGATCGCAGGCGTCTGGAACGGCGTCTGCGGTGCCACGGACCGCGCGGACCTGTCTTCGCGGGTGAATGTCGTGTTGTTCATCCTTCTCTCCTCTCATCTCTCGATGGCCGGCGGCCGTTCGCCGCCGGACGCTTCCGGTGCTAGCCGTCCTGCATGGCCCAGCACATCTGGCGGGCAGGACCGGTCAGGTCCCCACAGATCGACTTGGCCGCCGTCACGCCTGGGTCTGCGGCCGTGTCGGCCACCGCTTCCCGCGGATCACGGTGAACCGGCGGGCTCTGGAGGGGAACGGTGAGCTGTGGGCGGGATGCTGTTTCGTACATGGCGCCTCCCTGGTGCCGGATATGAGGCGGTCAGAAGTCACCGATGAAGGTGTGGTACGGCGCCAGGCTCACCGGGAGTTCGTCGCTGACGTCGAAGGTGTACAGCTGGGACAGCTTCGCCCTGCGGTCGTTCTCCGGGTCGAAGAAGGTGAGGATGACGTCCTGGCAGTCGGAACCCGGACGGCAGAACGCGCTCTTGGACACCCGGATGGTGTCCAGGGAGTAGAGGTGCTTTTCGTCGCTGCCCGGCACCTGTTTGGCGGCGAGCATGCCTTGGGCCATCCCATCGGCGATCGAGAAGGCGTTGGTACCGGCGAAGTTGAGCGCGCGGTCTGCGGAACTCTGTCCGAGGTTGCGGAACTGCCAGTAGATCTTGTCCAGCAGAGCGAAGATCGTCTTCCTCAGTTCCGTTTCCTGTCCCGGGTCGAACAGGACCTTGCGCTGCTTGAAGTCGGCGCTCACACCGCTCAGCACCGCCTGGACGAAGACGTGCTCGTTCCAGGTGTAGAGGCCGCGGCTTTTCACCTCGACCACCGGGACGATCTGACCGGAGAAAAGGCGCACCGTACGGCCGGTCAGGACACCGGGGACGGAGACCCGTGAAATGTAGGCATCGCTGTCCCGGTTCTGGATCTGGCCGACGATGGCATCCCGCAAGGTCCGGTAGACAGTGGAGACCGGCGGGTACGAGAGGCTGTCGAGCAGGTCCGCCAGCGGGCCTGGGCTCTTCGCTGTCTCCTCGGCGTTACGCCTCACCGTGTCGGGCGGTGCCTTGCGGTCGGTGATGACCGGCCGGGTCCAGTCCATGCCCACCGGCATCTCCGCCTCGAGGGCGTAGAGCGGTGTGGCGTCCATGTTCAGCGTCCACGTGAGCTTGTCCGACGCCCAGGGGTTTTTTGCCAGATACGCGTGCAACTGCCGGGGGTCGTAGATGTTCGGCTGGACCTCTTGTTCCGGATGTCCATCGGTGGCCGGCCGGAAGTCGACCGGCATCTGCTGACGGAAGCTGTCCCGGCGTGCCTCGGTCTGATAGTCGAACCCGATTGTGCCAACCGCGTAGATGTACTGGGGGCCAACGCCGCTCATGGTGCCGCCCGCGCTTGCGGCCGCGCCTTCACCTGGACGTCCGCCACAGGTACCGCCGCAGTCAGGACAGGAGGGGCGTACTCCGTGCGCCGCCGAGGCGGAGGGGACCGGAGCGGTCGGAGGTGGCGGCACCTGCGGTGCTACCGGCTGCGGTGCCGGTTGGGTCACGGGCTGGGTCACGGGCTGTGCCGTCGGCTCCACGGCGGGGTGGGCCCCGGCCTGGGGACCGGCCTGCTGGAAGCCCTGCGGTGCGAACTGCTGGTATGCCTGCGGTACGCCCCCGGGCCAGGACGGCGGGGCCGACGGCGCGGGGCTCTGTGCTGCGGCCTGCGACGGAGCCGCGGCCTGGCCAACTCCCGGAGGCGTCTGAGGCATCGGCGGGAGCGTCGGTGCCTGGGGCGGCGCGGCAGCGGGCAAGCCCTCCGCCGGTTCCCCGGCGTGCGCGTGTACGGCGTTCGTGTCCATGACCATGACTCTTCCTTTCGGTGCGGAGTGAGTCGTCCGGGCGGGCAAGAGGCCGCCCGGGACGTGCACGGCGTCGCCCTTCCCCTCCTGGGAGACGACCGGGCTCCCCTCCCTGATCAGGCCGAAGGCCCGCGCGGCGTCAAGACGGCCGCCGAGCAACCGGCGGCACTCCGACGCGTCGTCCGGGCCGCACGGCAAGCGGCTCGCGGACGCGAGGATGGCGCGGCCGGCGGCGAGCGGGTCGGGATCACGGCCCTCGGCGATCTGCTGGGCCACGAGTAGCGCTGCGACCCCGGCGACCACCGGGGTGGCGAAGCTGCTGCCGGTCAGGGACGAGAGCCGACCGCCGGGAGCAGCGCCCTCGATGCCCCGGCCGGGGGCCAGGACTCCGTTCGTGCGGTAGGCGGCCCCCCAGTTGTTGATGTCCAGCGGCACACCATCGGCGTCGGTCGCTCCGACTGCGAGCACTGACGGTGTGGCGGCCGGAGCCTGCAGACAGTCGCAGCCGTCATTGCCGACCGCAGCCACCACAAGTACCCCGTTGTCCGCGCACAGCCGCAGCGCCCGCTCCAGCATGGCCTCCGCCCTGCCGTCCGGGCTGCGCTCCCCGCCGCTGATGTTGATGACGTGGGCCCCCGCCTCCACGGCCTGTTCGACGGCCCTGGCGAGGTCGAGCTGCGGCACACGCTGCACACGTCCGTCCGGGGACTCCCGGAACACCGGAAGGACAAGACCGTGGCAACGCGGTACGAGACCACGCACCGGAGAACCGGGTTGACCGAGGAGCAGGCTGGCGACATGCGTGCCGTGCAATGACATCGGCCCGGTACCGGCAGACTCTGGTACGAGGGTGGCCAACCGGGTGAGATCCGCTCCCTTGAAACACGGATGCGTGAAGTCGACCGGGCCGTCGAGCACGGCGACACGGACCGCCGGATCGCCGAGCAGTCCGGCTTCCTCAGGCAGTCCGCGCAGTACCGAGCGAGCGTCCATCCCAGCCTCCGTTCCGCGGCCTCATGGCCTTTCCGGATATGGGACATGTTTCCCTGGGCGCGTTCCGGCAGTATTCAACAGAATGTCTAATTGAAATCAAAAAAACGTCCCAAACGCATTCACTGAACGTTTTCGAGGCGTCTCGGACGTGTCACCGAATCATTTTTTCATGATTGACCATGCGCTTTCCTGAGTGCCACCAGAGGGACGGCAGGCCAGGTCCAACAGGGGTACAAGGGTTGCAGCGGAAAAATACGTCGAGCACAGTGTTAGCTGTGATGAACGGAGTACGAATCGAAATCTTGGGTCCTTTTGAATTAATCCGGGGCGGGAGAAGGGCAGCCCTCCCCTCAGGGGCTCAGCGCCTACTGGCCCTTCTGGCGGTGCGTGGCGACGGGATTCCAAGAAGGGCTGCCGCAGAACAGTTGTGGCCGGAGTGCGCCCCCCTTCGGGCGGCGGCCAACCTCAGGTCGGCCCTGTGCCACTCCCGGAAGATCGGCCCGAAGGCCGTCGTCGACAGCGATGGGCAGCACCTCGCGCTGTCTTCGTGCATCTCCGTCGATCACCGGGAGGTCTGGGGGTCGGCCCGTCGGCTGACGGAAGGCGAAGAGGGAGCGGATGCGGTACCCGCCGACCCCGTCCGGTTGGTCGAGGAACTCGGTCAACCACTGCTCCTGGGCTGGGACGACGAGTGGCTGATACTCGAACGTGAACGCTGGGACCAAATGCGTCTGTACGCGTTGGAGAGCCTGGCCCAACACTTCCTGGCCGTCGGCCGGTTCCTGGCTGCGCACCAGGCGGCACTCACCGCCACCGCCGTCGACCCCTTCCGGGAAACCGCGCACCGCATCGCCATCGAGGTCCACGCGGCGGAGGGCAACATCGCCTGTGCCGTCAAGCACTACCTGGACTACCGGAGACTGCTGCAAAGAGAGTTGAGGGTGTCGCCGTCCCCGCGGATGACCGACCTCGTCCACGACCTGACCAGCGGGGGGAAGTACACCGCGTAGCTCGGGCAGTCCTCGAACTTCCCGCCGAACACTTCACCCGAGTGCTCGCCTCGGTCACCCGACCGGTCCTGTTCCGCGGCCCGGACGGTGCGGGCGAGGTCGTCCGGTCCACCGATTACGCGGCCGTCCGCGCGGTCCGGGAAGACACCGTCGGCCCGCCCAACTGGGCCTCGGAGTCCTAGCTCAGACACCAGCCGCAGAGTAGCGGGTGATCATGAGCTCGCCGCCGTGGCGACCTTTTCGTCGTGCTCGCGCAGCATCCGCATGACGGTGGCGGGTGAGGGGTGCTGGCCCTTCTTCGTGCCGGCCGTGATGACGAGCCGCTTGGCGATGTCGCGCAGGCTCATCTCCTGGTCACGCAGGTGGAGGGCCGTGGACAGCATGTCTTCGTCGGTGACGCCCGCGCCGCCGACGGTCTTGCCGCGCTTGCGGGCGGACTCGTGGCCTTCGAGGGTGCGGTCGCGGATGTGCTCGCGTTCCGTGCCGGACATGGCCGCGAGCACGGTGAACACGATTCCGGAAGGGTCGTGCGAGCCCTTCAGCTCTCCGGTGAGGAACTCCGGGCCGACGCCGCTCGCCTTCAGCTCCTCGGTGAGCATGGCGAGTTCGATGCCGCGGCCAAGGCGCTTGTGCTCGTGCACGACGAGGGTGACGGCAACGCCGGAGGAGCGGATCTCTCCGGCGAGCTTCACGGCGGCCTCCAGTTCGGGACGCTTGGCGGCGCGGGTGGAGATCTTCTCCGAGAAGATCCGGGTGACCCCGGCTTCGCTGAGGGAGTCGAGTTGTACGTCGAGGGACTGCCGGGCGGTCGAGGCGCGGGCGTAGCCGAGGCGGACGTGTCCGACCGGATCGGCGTCGGCGCACACGGGCCGGGGCAGTTCGGTCCATGCCGAGCCCGGCTTGCGCACGCCGGGGGTCGGCACGCTGAGCGTCTTGGCGAGTCGGGGCACGAGGCGGAAGCGGGCGGTGTGGTACTGGACGGCCACCTTGCCCTTGCCGGTCCGGCATGGGGACCCCGCGGGGGCGGCGCAGGTGGGCATCGGGCAGTCGTGCGATTCCACGCGCTTGAAGTCGTCGCTCACGACCCCGGGCTGTTTCATGAGGACGTTTCAGACGTCCAGTCGCTTGCAACAACTCATGAAACATGATCGCCGCAGGTGGACCGCTGGGCGGCCGGGTGTTTCATGAGCGACCGCCCATGAAACAGTGGGGCGGCGGACGGACCCCCGGCTCTTCGAGCGCGGGGGTCCGTCTCGGCCTGATCAAGCACCGATCATCTCGGCCGCGCTGGGATGCCGAGCGCCCAGTGGAGGAAGCTCAGCTCGTCGACGTCCTGCTCGATGAGGGCCGACAGGGTGGTTCCTCCGCCGTGGCCGGAGTCACGCAGCGGCACCAGGAGGTAGGGGCCGCCCTTCGCGGCGTCGGTTTGAAGGGCCGCGATCATCTTGAGCGGGTCATATGGAGGTACGGTGCGGTCGTTGAGTGCCGTTGCGATCGCGATCACCGGGTAGCGGCGGTCGGGCCGTACGTTGTGGTAGGGCGAGTAGGCGGCAAGGTAGGCGCACTCGTCGGGGTCGTCCGGCGAGCCGTATTCAACGGTGGTGCCGCTGAGGTTGGGGAAAGTCGGAAAGCGCAGCATGTCGAGCAGGGGTGCGCGGCAGTAGACGGCGCCGAATGCTTCGGGTGCTTGCAGTGCGGTGACGGCGACCAGCAGGCCGCCGTTGCTGTTGCCGCGCGAGGCGATCCGTTCCGGGGTCGTCCATCCGGTGGCGACCAGATGGCGGGCCGCGGCGATGTAGTCGTCGAAGGCGTTCTGCCGGCGCATGCCGACGGCTGCCTCGTGCCAGGTGCGGCCGTATTCGCCGCCGCCGCGTATGTTGGCGTGGGCCAGCACGCCGCCGAGCTGGAGCCAGGCGGCGCTGACGGCTGAGAAGCGCGGTTCCACGGGGATGTTGAAGCCGCCGTAGCCGCTGAGCCGGACCGGTCGCCGTCCGTCGCGCGGCAGGTCGGTGCGGTGGATGAGGAACATCGACACGGGGGTGCCGTCGGCCGACTCGTACCAGATCTGTTGCGTGGTGTACGCGGCCGGGTCGAGGCCGGCATCGGGTACGTGGTAGGGCTCCAGTCGATCCTGTGCGTAGTCGTACTTGTAGACCGACGGCGGCTGCACGAACGAGGTGAAGGCCACCCATACGTCGTCGCCGTGCCAGGAGCCGGTGACCCCGCTGACGACGCCCACCCCCTCGTTCCGGTTGACCGAGCCGAGGGACGGGAGTGCCAGGTCCCGCAGATGAGTGCCGTCCGCGGCGTGGACGGCCACCCGGTGCGAGGCGGCGTGCGAGTAGACGGCGTAGAGGCGGCCTCCGATCCCGGTGACGGTCTGCATGATGTCCGGGCCTTCTCGGATAAGCGTGCGCCACGCGGTCGGTTCGGTGAGGGGAGCAGTGCACAGGCGTCCGCGCGGCGCGTCGAGGTCGGTCCGTACGAGCACCGAGTCGTCGATCACCTGCACCTGGTTGACCGACCGCATTCCGGTGGCCGCCGGAATCAGCTCGTCGTCGGTGAGACGCAGCAAAGTGACGTCGTTGGCGTGCACGAAGTCCCACACGGTGATGACCGCGTACCGGCCGCACTCGCTGGCGTCCACGGCGCACCAGTGGTCCTTGTCGCGATCGTCCCCGAAGACCTTGCGGGCCGGGGTGTCCGAGCCGATCCGGTGCTCGTAGACGGCGTGCCAGTACGCCTGCTCGTCGGGGGGGACTTCGCCGGGCTCGGGATAGGCGGTGTAGAAGAAGCTGGACGAATCGGGTCGCCAGGCGACCGAGCCGTGGTCGGTGCCCCGCAGTCGCTCGGGTAGCAGCCGGCCGGTCTCGACGTCGAGGACATGGATCACTGCGCCATGGGTGCCGCCGCTGGCCCGGCCGAATGCCACTAGGGTGCCGTCGGGGGACGGCTCGGCGAACACCAGGACGTCGCCGGCCGGCCAAGCGCCCGGGTCGATCACGGTTTCTGCTGGGGCACCGGTCGAACGGCGCATCGTCAGGGCGGACTTCTCGTCGTCGGCACCGGCCTGCCAATGGAAAGTGCGCCCGTTCCGGCCCGCAGGGATCGGCGGGGACAGCCGCGCGTAGCGAGTGGAACGGGCGACGGCAGCGCGCAGACCGTCGCGGCCCGGGACGCTGTCGAGCACCGCGCGGGTGACCGCGTCCTGGGCAGCGATCCAGTCGGCCGTCTCGCCGTCGTCGAGCCGTTCCAGCCAGACATACGGGTCCTCGTAGCGCCGGCCATGCAGCGTGTATCCGCCCTCGGGGACACGGCGAGTCGGGGGGACCTCCACAGGCAGCGTCGGCCTGACCATCAGGTACCTCTCTTTTCGGACCAGCGCGGTCCCGGGGGGTAGCCGGACAAAAACGATCTACAAGTGAAGCAAACGCTCCGGGCGCCGCGCATGAGCAACCTTCGCTTGTTCTGCACCCTTCAGACGGTCATCGCCTGTCAAGAGGGGACCGTTCGGCAGCGTCAACCGTGGCACGGGGGCCGGGCACTGTCACGGCTGGCCCCAGGTCGAGGCGCTTGTTCATGTCGAGGCGGGAGGTGCCGTACGGGTTGGCGTCGGACCAGAACAGCGCGGTCAGGCCGCGCCCGTCCTCGTCGCTCGGTTTCTTCGCCCACGCCGGTTCGGCCAGGACCTGCTGAACCAGCAGGGTGTTGACGTGCACGAGCGCGGACCGGAGCAGGTGCAGGTGTAGGTGCAGGGTGAGCATCGAGGTCTCGGCGTGCTCCTTGTCCGGGCCGGTCAGAGCGCCGTCCTTGCCGTGGTGCAGCACGGTGTTCGCGCTGTTCCAGTTCTCCACGACCTGTAGCCCGCCGTGGATCTCGCGGCGCAAGCCGGGGCCGGCCAAGTAGTCACACGCGAAGATGGTGCGCACCACGCGGCCGAGTTCTTCGAGAGCCTGGTGGGTGGGGTGCTTGGGGCCGCCTCGGGTGAAGCGCCGCAGCACCCGTTCGGCCTCCGCCGTGCCGAGGCGGAGCGCGGTGGCGTACTTCACCATCTGGTCGTACTGCTGCTCGATCAGCTCCCAGCGGATCGGCCGCGTCAGCGAAGCACCGAGCACCGGCCAGCCGGGCGGGGTGTCGTCCGGGCGGTACAGGCGGATGCTGCCGATGTTCTTCAGCCGCGGCAGCAGGCGGAAGTTCAGCAGTTCGGTGAAGGCGAACCCGACCACGCTCGCACCGTGGGTGTCGACGTAATTCGACTCGATCTCGACGTCCGTGCAGTGCCGCAGCAGGCCCTCGATCATCGCCGCGACCTCGGACAACAAGCAGCTCTTGAGCTGGGAGTAGATGCAGACGTTCTTCCGCTCGACGTGCCACTAGATCATCACGCCGTTGCCGCCGTAGCGGACGGCCTCCGGCCGCCCCGGATAACAGGATCCGAACTTCTTCGAGTCGGAGGCACAGGCAGTACCGGTGCCCCACCACGCGGTGTCACGGGCGGCGAAGGCGGCGTTCACCCGTCTGGTGACGGCGGCTCGGAGGTTGTCGACGGTGATGAAGTGCCGTCGTACGTGCCGCAGCGCGGCCTCGCTCTCACCGTGTTCGCCGGTGGCCACGATCGCGCGGATGCCCATGTTCGTACCGAGTGCGAAGAGGGCCGGCAGGAGGCGGCGCTGGAGGAGGTCCCGCTCGATGCGCTCGTGGGCGGCCACCGAGGAGAACTCCTCGGTGAAGCCGGTGAGGAAGTCGGCGTTCTTCAGCACGTCCAGGAGGTCCAGGACGCCCCGACGCCGTGCGACCTCCTCCTTGAGGGCCGCCAGGCCGGTGGGCTCGGCCAGCGGCTCCAGCTTCGGCACCGTGATCCACGGCTCGCCCTTGTGTGGTGACCTTCGCCCCGCCCGCCGAGCCGTCCGCGAGCGCGCCGGACACCTGGTCCAGGCCCGCAGCCATGCGCTTCTTCAAGTCCGCGATGAACGCCCTCGGGTTCAGCAGCGGCTTCGACCGGACAGACCTCCACGGCCAGCCACTCGGCCGGCGCCTTCTCGTCCGCGACCGTCGAGGGCCGAAAGCCCAGGGCCTCGCGGATCTGCTTGCGGTGGTACTCGGCAGTCCGGCCGATCAGCGTGTACTTCGCGAAGTCGGTGGCCGGGACCTTCACCAGACCGGCGACGAACTCCACCGCGGCCGGCGGAACCTCCTCCGGCACTTCCGGGAACCGGCCTTCCAGCTCGAAGAACTTCAGCAAGAGACTGAAGCCGAGCCGAGTGGTCCCGCTCTTGTTCGCCACCAAGGCCCAGTCGCCGTCTACCAGCGTCCAGTTCGCCAACAGCTCCTCCGGCGACCACTCTTGCCGCACGCCCGCCCCTTCGGCCTCGATCACTCGGTCAGACCGACGACGACGCAGAGAACGGGGAAACGGGGCCCGGCCGGCTACCCGCGACCTACTTTGCGGCAGGTGTCTGAGCTGGGACTCCAGGGCCGGGAAGGCCGACCGGCGCAACTACTCCGGCAAACACCAGCGTCACGGCCTGCACTCTCTCGCCCTGACCGACGAGAGAGGACGTCTGATCTGGATGTCCGCCGCCCGACCCGGCCGCACTCACGACAACACCGCCGCGCGCCAGGACCACGTCCTGGCCCATCTACGCACCGCCAACCGCGTCCTCGCCGTCGGACGCGCACCGGTCGAACACAGCTTCGCCCATCTCGAGAACTGGCGGATCCTCACCAAGCTCCGCACCGACCCCGCCCGCGCCGCCCAGCTCCTGCGCGCTCTACTCCTGCGCGCTCTGCTCATTTTGACGAACCTCGAAGTCACCCGCTGAAGATCGCTTATCCCGCAGGCGCCGCCGTCGGCGGCGGCGGGACGAAGGAATCTCGCTGTGGCCGGGCTCGCCACGTACGACACGCAGCGAGACGAGCTGCAACCCATGGATCGCGCGCGAGCCCGGGAGGCAGCCGGGTCTCCTCATTGATCACGGATCCCGCCAACTGCCACGCGGTAAGGCCGGTGGTGTCCCTGAGATCAGCTCCGCTGAGGTCAGCACCCAGTGTGCGTAGCGTCGCTGAGCAGGGCCCCTCGCAGATCGGCGTCAGCCATGAGCGCCTGGTCGAGGCATGCTCTCGCGAGCCGTGCGTGACGCAGGTCGGCCCCGGTGAGGATGACGCCACTGAGGTCGGCACCCCGCAGATCGGCACCGCAGAGGTCCGCCCATGTCAGCAGCGCCCGGGAAAGGCGGGGCGGAGCGTGGAAGTCGAAGCTGCGGAGCGACAGTCCGACGAGCTGCGCAGATCGAAGGTCGATCCGGCGCGCTTCGTCCCGTTGCGGGCGGCGGGCGAGAACCTCTACGGCCGCCCTGATGTCGGCGGACGGCTCTGTCCCCCGCGCCGGTACTGCCCGCGGCAACCTGTCTTCGTCCGAACCGGTCCGCAACGAAGGAGAATCGGTCCTCCTGGCATTCTCGCGGATGAAGGCTGACAGGACGCCCACCACGGTGGTGTGTTCCTGGGGGGACTCCGTCATGACGTGCTCCAGGCCATAGACACCGCCGAGCCGTTCTGCGAGCTTGTCGGAGGCCAGTTGTCCGACAGCCCTGCTGAACCGTTCGGTCACCTGCCCACGCCTGGAGAGCTGGTAGGTGCGAGCGGTGTACGCCAGCCCGAGCAGTACAGAGGCTCCAGCGAATGCGGCCAGGAGGGTCTGGCGCACGGCGTTCAGCGCGTCTGCGCGGTCCTTACCGTGAAGATCTCCGACCGTGTCACCAGCCACCCACCATGACAGTGGCCCCAGAACCACAACGATGCCCACGACAATGACAGCCGCCCCCGCTGTCACCCCGGCAGATCTCTGATGACGACGTATCAGGTGAACGAAGCGCGATCCGATCCTCGCGAGAGGGCGATTGGCCATGCGGCCTATTCCACCGCACGAAGCCTCTGTCAGACGATCCACTCCGCAGACTCCCGCTGACGACCAGCACGAGTACTCCGAGAGCTGGTCACACCAGCCCTTTGACCTGCGACTTCAAGTTGGCGGAGGCTCACGGGTCGCCTTGTTGCTCAGCGTGTGGTCGGTGGTTCCGGCTCGTTGCGGTCTGCCAGAATCGGCGCATGCTGAGGGTTGGCTCCGTTGTGCCGGAGGTCTCGGACGTGCCGCGTACGGCCGCGTTCCGGACGCAGGCCCTGGGATACGTCCCGCGCGAGGAGACGGAAGACGACTGGGTGGTACTGGTGCCGGCGGAAGGGGCCGGGGTGCAGTTGACACTCGGTTGCAGCGAGAAGCCGGTTCAGGAGCATCCACGAATCCATCTGGACCTGTACGCCGGGGATGCAGCCGACCAGGCAGCAGAAATCGAACGGTTGGTGTCTCCGGAGGCCCAGCACGTCGACTGGGAGCTTTGTCCGGACGACGCCGACTTCGCCGTGCTCCCTGGCCGCCTCCGGCCTCATCCTCCGGAGGCGGCAACCGGTCGCGCTCAGTGCACCGCGCGTACCGCCGAGACCAGTCCGCCCTGGCCCTCGTCGTGCTGCGACGGGGTGGGCAGCGGACGGCCGTAGGCCTCGGCGCGCTCGCGCAGGGTGTAGGTCTCCGCCTCCCAGCCCAGGCCGTCCAGCCAGCCGACCGGGTCCTCCGGCATCTCCGAGACCCACATCGACGCCGCCGATCCCTCGGCGGCGTCCTCGCGGAAGCGTTCGACCACACCGCGCGAGCCCAGGGTCAGGCCCATCCTGCTGCCCGGGGCGGACAGCGCGCCGACCCGTTCGAGGAGCAACTGCACCGCGTCCTGGGGCAGATAGATCAGCAGGCCCTCGGCGATCCACACCGTCGGCCGCACCGGATCGTGCCCGGCCACGGCCAGGGCGCCGGGCCAGTCCTCCCGCAGGTCGACCGGGACGGTGATCCGCTCACAGCGCGCAACGGCCCGCTCCTGGCGCAGCACCGAGGCCTTGAAGCCCAGCGGTTCGGCCGTGTCGACCTCGAACAGCCGCGTCCCGGCAGGCCAGTTGATCCGGAAGGCCCTGCTGTCCATCCCGGCTCCGAGCAGCACCACCTGCCGGACACCGGACGCCACCGCCCCATCCAGCAGGTCGTCCAGGAATTTCGTCCGGATGACGATCGAGAAGGCCACCCCGCGCCGGCGGCGCCGAGCCGCCTCGTCCGCGGGCGGGGGCGACGGCACCTCAGGACCGATGCCACCGGCCGCGGCGAAGGCCCGTGCCAGCGGGTCCCGAAACAGCGGCCGCTCGCGTGCCGTCTCCATCGCCCTCACCCGGGCCACACCCACGGCTGTGGCCCACACCCCGGACGGCCCGGCCCGCCCCACCGCATCAGTCATACCTGCAGCCTAGGCCGCAGCCCGCAGCAGTTCCCCGTCCCGGGGCACGGGCCCGGGACGCGAACCTGTCACCCGTACGGCGGATTCTCCCCCTTCTCCAGGACCGTGCGCAGGGAAGCGAAGGCCTCCTGGAGGGCTGTCAGGGCCTCGCCCATACGCCAGGCCGCGCGGTCTCTCGGGCCGACCTCGTTGGAGATGGTGCGGATCTCCAGGACGGGGACGGCGTGGGCCGCGGCGGCCTGGGCCACGCCGAAGCCCTCCATCGCCTCCGCGCCGGCCCCCGGGTGGGCCTTCGTCAGGGTGCGGGCCCGGGCTGCGGTGCCGGTGGCGGTGGTGACCGTCAGGACGGGGGCACGGGTCGCCCCCAGGGCGAGGGCCACGGCGGTGGACAGGCGGGGCGGGCAGACATGGGTCGCCCGGCCGAAGCCCAGGGTCTCGACGGAGAGGAAGCCGTCCGCCGAGTCCGCGCCCAGGTCCGCGGCGATGATGCGGTCCGCCACCACCACCGAGCCCACGGGGGCGTGGGGGACGAAGCCGCCTCCGATGCCCGCGGCGACGACCAGGTCGTACGGCTCGTCACGCAGGGCCGCCGCGGTCAGGGCCGTCGCCGTGGCGGCCGCTGCCGCCGCCGGGCCCACCCCGGCCGCCAGGAGGTCGGCGCGGAGGGGGCCGGGGGTCGCGCCGGAGGCTCCGGTGCGGCGTGCCACGTGGCCGGGCAGGTGGATCTCGGTGGCGGGGGTCGCGGGGTCCAGGCCCCTGGCCGCCGCCTCGCGTTCCGCCGTCACCGCCGTCACCACCAGCAGCCGTACGGGGTGCGGGCCGGGGGTCATGACGGGATCTGGACGCGGCCGTGGTCGCCGATGACGAAGCGGTGCGTGGCGGGCAGGCGGGGGGACAGGGTGACCTGGACGTTGCGGCCGATCAGGCTGGCCTCCACGCGGCGGATGCGGTCGAAGGACGAGTCGCGCAGCACGATGGAGAACTCGATCTCGCTCTCCGTGATCCGGCAGTTCTCGGCGACGGACGTCGACGGGCCGATGTAGGAGTCGGTGATCACGCTGCCCGCGCCGATGACGGCGGGGCCGACGATGCGTGAGTTGCGCACCCGGGTGCCCGCGGCGATCTGCACGCGCCCGATGATCTCGCTCGCCTCGTCGACGTCGCCGTCGATCCTGGTCTCCAGGCGTTCCAGGAGGGTGCGGTTGACCTCCAGCATGTCGTTGACGTTGCCGGTGTCCTTCCAGTACCCCGTGATCACGGTGGAGCGTACGGCGTACTCCTGCTCGACCAGCCAGCGCAGCGCGTCGGTGATCTCCAGCTCGCCGCGCGGGGAGGGTTTGATGGCGCGTACGGCGTCGTGGATGAGCGGGGTGAAGAGGTAGACGCCGGCGACGGCGAGGTCGCTGCGCGGCAGGCGGGGTTTCTCCTGGAGGTCGAGGACCTTGCCGCTCTCGTCGACGACGGCGACGCCGAAGGCGCTGGGGTCGGGGACGCGGGTGAGCAGGATCTGCGCGTCGCAGCGGTCCTTGCGGAACTCGTCGACGACGTCGGTGATGCCGTCCAGGACGAAGTTGTCGCCCAGGTACATGACGAAGTCGTCGTCGCCGAGGAACGGTTTGGCGATCAGTACGGCGTGCGCGAGTCCGAGGGGTGCGCTCTGCGGGATGTAGGTGACGGCGAGGCCGAAGCCGGAGCCGTCGCCGACGGCGGCCTTGATCTCCTCGGCGGTGTCGCCGACGATGATGCCGACCTCAGTGATGCCCGCCTCGGCGATGGCTTCGAGGCCGTAGAAGAGGATCGGTTTGTTGGCGACCGGGACCAGTTGCTTGCTGGACGTGTGGGTGATCGGCCGCAGTCGCGTACCGGATCCCCCTGCGAGCACGAGAGCCTTCACTTTTCCAGTTCCATCCAGGTGGCGGGTGGGTGGGGCGGCCGGCCGGACGATGGGCGTACGGTCGGCCGCCCCTTCTTCTGTCAGGCGTCGCCGAGTTCGGTCTCCAGGAACCGGCGCAGTTCGTCGTCCGACACCTCGTCCGGGTGGGCGGTGCGGTCGGTACCGGCCGCCGGTCCCACGGGGACCGCGGCCGCGTCGAGTTGGTCGAGCAGCCGCTGGAGCCGGCTGCGGAGTCCGTCGTGGAGTCCGGGGTCGAGTGCGTCGCGGTCTCCTTCGTGGAGTGCGTCGCGGTGTCCGTCGTGCGGTCCGGCTTCGGCCAGCACCTGCTGGAACTCTCCTTCCATGCGGTCGAGTTCGCCCTCCAGCCGCTCGAGTGCGGCAAGGCCGCCGGAGGTCGGGGCGGGCGCCGGGGCCATCCTGGTGAGGAGGTGGCCGGCGAGGCCCTCGGGGGTGGGGTAGTCGAACAGCAGCGTGGCCGGCAGGCGGACACCGGTGAGGGCGCCGAGCCGGTTGCGCAGTTCGACGGCGGTCAGGGAGTCGAAACCGACTTCCAGGAAGCCCCGTTCGGGGTCGATGGTGTCGGCGGCACC
Source organism: Streptomyces sp. NPDC047000 (assembly GCF_040644295.1). Lineage (NCBI taxonomy): Bacteria > Bacillati > Actinomycetota > Actinomycetes > Kitasatosporales > Streptomycetaceae > Streptomyces > Streptomyces sp. NPDC047000. The sequence goes on along the minus strand of NZ_JBEYWE010000030.1, from coordinate 58,247 downwards.
GGCCGTGTCGTAGCCGAGGACCAGGGCCGCCTGGTCCAGTACGGCCCGCAGGACGGCGGCGTGCCGGTCGGCCTGCGGGAGGGTGGCGAGGCGGGCCGCCAGTCCCTCCGCGGAGTCCGGTCCGGTGGCCTGGCCGGTGACGGTGGTGGTGGCCGACGCGCGGGCCGTTCGGCGCGGACGCGGCGGTACGACGTCGCGCAGCAGGTCCGGTACCGAGCCGTCGGGGGCCCGCAGGCCGGCCGGGTCGAGCGCGGCCGGGGCCAGGAAGGTCTCCGGGCCGGCGAGCGCGGTGTCCAGCAGGGCCAGGGCGTCCGCGGTGTCCATCGGAAGGACGCCGCCGCGCTGCACCCGGCGCCAGTCGGTCTCGCCCAACTTGCCGGTCATGCCGCTGCGTTCGGCCCACAGGCCCCAGGCCAGCGACAGTGCCGGGTGTCCGGCGGCGGCACGGCGGGCGGCGAGGGCGTCGAGGAACGCGTTGGCCGCCGAGTAGTTACCCTGTCCGGCGCCGCCGAGGGTTCCGGCGAGCGAGGAGAACAGGACCAGGGCGACGGGGGCCTCGCCGTCCCGGGTGAGGGTGTCGAGGTGCAGCGCGGAGTCGGCCTTGGCCCGCAGGACGGTGTCGAGGCGTTCGGGCGTCAGGGACTCCAGTACGCCGTCGTCCAGGACGCCCGCCGTGTGGATCACGGCGGTCAGCGGGCGGTCGGCGGGGAGCTGTCCGAGGAGTTCCGTGAGCGCGGCGCGGTCGGCCGTGTCGCAGGCGGCGAGCGTCACCTCGGTGCCGTGGCCGCGCAGTTCGTCGGCCAGTTCGGGCATGCCCTCGGCGTCCGCGCCACGCCTGCTGACCAGCAGCAGGGCGCGGGCGGAGTGCGCGGTGGCCAGATGGCGGGCCACCTGGCGGGCCAGGACTCCGGACGCCCCGGTGACCAGGACGGTGCCGGACGACGCGTCGAGGCGGACGGCCGGTGCCGCGTCGGCGGTGGCGTCGGCGGGAGCGGGGGCGGGGGTGCGGATCAGGCGGGGCGCGAAGACCGTGCCGTCGCGCAGGGCCGTCTCCGCCTCGCCGCCCGCGAGGGCCGTGGGCAGCAGGGCCAGGGAGGCGGGGGTGCCGTCGTGGTCGAGGAGGCCGAAGCGGCCCGGGTTCTCGTTCTTCGCGGTGCGGATCAGGCCCCATACGGCGGCCTGTGCCGGGTCGGTGAGGGCCGCGTCCGTGTCCGACACCGCCACGGCGTGGCGGGTGGCGAGGACCAGTCTGGCGTCGGCGAACGTCTCGTCGCCCAGCCAGGCGACCGCCTGCTCCAGCGCCCGCGCCGTGGTCAGCCGTGCCGCCTCGTCGAGAGCGCCCTCGGTGGCGGGTACGGCGGCCAGCACCGTCGCCGGGAGCGGTGCCCCGGCGTCGACGGCGGCGCGCAGCGCGTCGAGGGTGTCGTGGCGCGTCACGCCCGCCACGGGCAGGGCATCAACGCTGCCGATGACGGCGAGGGAGCCGTCGTCCCCGTCCCGCAGGTCGGCGTGCACCCACCGCACCCGGTGGAGTTCCGCCGCCCCGGTGACCGGGCGCCGCGCCTCGGCCGGGCGCAGGACGAGCCCGTCGATGCCGGCGACCGGCGCGCCGGTGGCGTCGGCGACCAGGACCGCGTAGCGCTGCTCGCCCGCCGGGGTGAGCCGTACCCGCAGTGCGGCGGGTCCGGCGGCGCCCACCGTGACTCCGGTGAAGCCGAACGGCATCAGGGTGGGGCCGTCGGGGTCGGCGGCGAGGGCGACGGTGTGCAGGGCGGCGTCCAGCAGGGCCGGGTGGACGGTGAAGTCCTCGGCACGCGGAGCACCTTCGCCGGGTGCGCCGGTCGCTCCGGGTGCGATGTCGGCGTAGACGTCGTCGCCGAGGCGCCATGCGGCGCGCAGGCCGCGGAAGGCGGGGCCGTAGTCGAAGCCTCCGGCGGCGATGCGGTCGTAGAGGTCGGAGACGTCGAGGGGTTCGGCTCCGGCGGGCGGCCAGGACGTCGTGCCGAGGGGTTCGGGAGCCGCGGTTCCCGGTGCGTCGGTGAGGGTGCCCTCGGCGTGCCGGGTCCAGGGCAGGCCCTCGTCGCCGTGGGTGCTCAGCGGCCGGGCGTGCACGGTGAGGGCGCGGTTGCCGGAGCCGTCGGAGGGGGCGACGGTGACCTGGAGCTGGACGGTGCCGGTGGCCGGGAGGACCAGGGGGGCTTCCAGGGTGAGGTCGGTGATGCGGGCGGCACCGGCGCGTTCGCGGGCGTGCAGGGCGAGTTCGAGGAACGCGGTGCCCGGGAGGAGGACGGTGTCGCCGAGGGCGTGGTCGCGCAGCCAGGGCTGGCGTTCCACGGAGACGGTGCCGGTGAGCAGGACGCCGTCGGAGCCGGCCAGCGGTACGGCCACGTCGAGCAGCGGGTGCCCGGCGGCCTCGACGCCGGTGCGGGCGAGGTCCCGTACGCCCGGGGTGGACTCCAGCCAGTAGCGGCCGCGCTGGAACGGGTAGGTGGGCAGGTCGACCTGGCGCGCGCCGAGCGGTGCGAGCAGGGCGGCCCAGTCGGGTGCGTGGCCGCGGACGTGCAGCCGGGCGAGGGCGGCGGTGAACGACTCGGGTTCGTCGGTGTCGCGGCGCAGCAGCGGTACGAGGCCGGTGTCGCCGGTGACGGTCTCGCCGGTCAGGGCGGTGAGCACCGCGCCGGGGCCGATCTCGACGTAGGTCGTGACGCCCTGTTCCTCCAGGGTGCGGACGCCGTCGGCGAACCGTACGGCCTCGCGGACCTGGCGGGCCCAGTGGGCGGGGTCGCCGAGTTCGGCGGCTCCGTAGGGTGCGCCGGTGACGGCGGAGACGACGGGCAGTTCGGGTGCGTTGCAGGTGAGGTGGGAGGTGAGGGTGGTGAACTCGTCGAGCATGGCGTCCATGCGGAGCGAGTGGAAGGCGTGGCTGACGTTCAGGCGCCGGGTCTTGCGGCCCTGGGCGGCGAGGGTGTCGGCGACCGCGGTGACGGCGTCCTCGTCGCCGGAGATCACGGTGGCGAGGGGGCTGTTGAGGGCGGCGACGGAGGCCCGGCCCTCGTACTCCGCGAGCAGGTCGAGCACTTCCTCCTCGGACGCCTGTACGGAGATCATGGCGCCGCCTTCCGGGAGGGCGGCCATCAGGCGGCCCCGGCCGGCGACCAGCAGGCAGGCGTCGTCTAGGGAGAGCACCCCGGCGATGTGGGCGGCGGCGATCTCGCCGACGGAGTGGCCGAGGACGACGTCGGGCTTGAGGCCGGTGCTCTCCATCAGCCGGTAGAGGGCGACTTCGAGGGCGAACAGGCCGGTCTGGGTGTAGTCGGTGCGGTCGAGGAGGGCGGCCTCCGGGGTGTCCGGCTCGGCGAACAGGACGTTCCGCAGGGGGGTTTCGAGGTGGGGGTCGAGGTGGGCACAGACGGTGTCGAGGGCGTCGGCGAAGGCGTCGTAGTGGGCGTAGAGGGCGCGGCCGGTGCCGGGGCGCTGGGCGCCCTGGCCGGAGAAGAGGAAGGCGACCTTGCCGGAACGGGCCTTGTCCACGGTGAGTTCGGGGTGGTCGCGGTTCTCGGCGAGGGCGGTGAGGGCCTCGGTGAAGACGGCGGGGTCGTCGGCGACGACGGCGGCCCGGTGGTCGAAGGCGGCCCGGCCGGTGGCCAGGGAGAGCGCGATGTCGGCCGGGATCACGGCGGGGTCGGCCGCGACGTGGTCGAGCAGGCGGCGTGCCTGGTCGCGCAGGGCGGCGGCGCTGCGGGCGGACAGCAGCCAGGGCACGGCCACCGGGGCGGTGAAGGCCACGGGGGTCGCGGGCGAGGCCTGGGGCCCGGTGTCGCTGTGCGGTGCCTCGGGTTCCGCCTCCTGGAGGATGACGTGCGCGTTGGTGCCGCTGACGCCGAACGCCGAGACGCCGGCCCGGCGCGGCGCGTCGCCCCGTTCCCACACCTGTTCCTCGTCGAGCAGCCGTACCGCGCCCGACTCCCAGTCGATGTGCGGTGAGGGGGTGCCGGCGTGCAGGGTGCGCGGCAGGACGCCGTTGCGCAGCGCCATGACCATCTTGATGATGCCGGCGACACCCGAAGCGGCCTGGGTGTGGCCGATGTTGGACTTCAGGGCGCCGAGCCACAGCGGCCGGTCGGCGGGGCGTTCCTGGCCGTAGGTGGCGAGGAGGGCCTGGGCCTCGATGGGGTCGCCGAGCTTGGTGCCGGTGCCGTGCGCCTCGACGGCGTCGACGTCGGCGGGGGTGAGTCCGGCGGCGTCGAGGGCGGCCCGGATGACGCGCTGCTGGGCGGGTCCGCTGGGTGCGGTGAGGCCGTTGGAGGCGCCGTCCTGGTTGACGGCGGTGCCGGCGACGGCGGCGAGGACCTGGTGGCCGTGGCGGCGGGCGTCGGAGAGACGTTCCAGGAGGAGCAGGCCGACGCCCTCGGCCCAGCCGGCGCCGTCGGCGTCGGCGGAGAACGCCTTGCAGCGGCCGTCGGGGGACAGGGCGCGCTGGCGGCTGAACTCGACGAAGGTGTCCGGGGTGGAGATGACGGTGACGCCGCCCGCGAGGGCGAGCGTGCACTCGCCGGAGCGCAGGGCCTGCACGGCGAGGTGCAGGGCGACGAGGGACGACGAGCAGGCCGTGTCCACGGTCACCGCCGGGCCTTCGAGGCCGAAGGTGTAGGCGATGCGGCCGGAGGCGACGCTGCTGGCGCTGCCGGTGGCCAGGTAGCCCTCGAGGCCGTCGGGGGCCTGGCGGGCCCTGGTTCCGTAGTCGTTGTAGTTGGAGCCGACGAACACGCCGGTGCGGCTGCCGCGGACCTGCCCGGGGTCGATCCCGGCCCGTTCCAGTGCTTCCCAGGAGGTCTCCAGGAGCAGCCGGTGCTGGGGGTCGATCGCGACGGCCTCGCGGGGCGAGATACCGAAGAAGGCGGGGTCGAAGGCGTCGGCGTCGTAGAGGAATCCGCCGTGCCGGGCGTAGCTGTGGCCGGGCTTGTCGGGGTCGGGGTCGTAGAGGCTGTCGACGTCCCAGCCGCGGTTGTCGGGGAACTCGGAGATGGCGTCGGTGCCGTCGGCGACCAGCCGCCACAGTTCCTCGGGCGAGGTGACGCCGCCGGGGAAGCGGCAGCCCATGCCGACGATGACGATCGGGTCGTCGGCGACGGGTTGCGCCGTCCGTGCGACGGCCGCGCCGTCGGATTCGGAGAGTGCCGGGCCGTCGTCGAGGCCGTCGAAGAGTTCGGCGTCGAGGTGGGCGGCGAGTGCGGCGGCCGAGGGGTGGTCGAAGACCAGGGTGACGGGCATGCGCAGGCCGGTGGCCTCGGCGAGGCGGTTGCGGAGTTCGACGGCGGTCAGCGAGTCGAAGCCGAGGTCGCGGAAGGCGCGGGTGTCGGAGACGGCTTCGGCGTCGGTGTGGCCGAGTACCGCCGCGGCCTGGGTGCGGACCTCGGCGAGCAGTGCGGCGCGGCGGTCGGCGGGGGTGAGGCGGCGCAGCCGGGCGGTCAGCGGCGGTCCGTCCTGGACGCCGCCCTCCTTCTCGGGGCTGCCCTGCGGGAGGGCGGGGACGGCGGTGCCGCGGGCCTCGGGGAAGTCGCGCAGGGCGGCGAAGGCGCGGACGGTGACGAGTTTCCAGTCGACGTCGGCGACGACGAGGAACTCCTCGTCCTGGTCGAGGGCGGTCTGGAGCGCGGCGACGGCGAGGTCGGGTTCCATGGGCGGTACGCCGTCGCGGCGCAGCCGTTCGGCGACCTCGTCGCTGACCATGCCGCCTCCGGCCCAGGTGCCCCAGGCGAGGGAGGTGGCGGGCAGTCCGTCGGCGCGGCGGCGGGCGGCGAAGGCGTCGAGGAAGGCGTTGGCGGCGGCGTAGCTGCCCTGGCCGGCGCGGCCGAGGGTGCCGGCCATGGAGGAGAAGAGGACGAACGCGGAGAGGTCGAGGTGGCGGGTGGCCTCGTGGAGGGCGAGTGCGGCGTCGACCTTGGGGCGCAGGACGCCGTGGGCGCGCTGCGGGGTGAGGGCGTCGATGACGCCGTCGTCGATGATGCCGGCGGTGTGGACGACTGCGGTCAGGGTGCCGCCGCCGGGCAGGTCGTCGACGAGCCGTCGTACGGCGTCGCGGTCGGCGACGTCGCAGGCGACGACGGTGGCCGCGGCGCCCAGTTCCGCGATCTCCGCGACGAGTTCGGCGGCGCCGGGGGCGTCGGGTCCGTGCCTGCTGACCAGGACGAGGTGTTCGGCGCCGCCGCGGGCGAGCCAGCGGGCGACATGCCGGCCGAGTCCGCCGGTGCCGCCGGTGACCAGGACGGTGCCGCCGGGCTGCCAGGCCGGTCCGTCGGGGCGGGGGCCGTCTCCGGCGCGTACCAGGCGGCGGGTGAAGAGGCCGGAGCCGCGCAGGGCGATGTGGTCCTCGTCGAGGCGGTCGGAGAGCACGGTGGCCAGGCGCCGGCCGGCGCGTTCGTCGATCGTGTCGGGCAGGTCGATGAGGCCGCCCCAGCGCTGCGGGTACTCCATGGAGGCGATGCGGCCGAGGCCCCAGGCCATGGCCTGGAGGGGGTGCTCGGGCGGGTCGTTGCGGTGGGCGGCGACGCCGCCCCGGGTGGCGCACCACAGGGGTGCGTCGATCCCGGCGTCGCCGAGGGCCTGGATGAGGCTGGTCATCAGGACGAGGCCGGTGGGCAGGGCGGTCCCGTCGGCCCAGGGGCGTTCGTCGAGGGCGAGCAGCGACAGCACTCCGGTGACGGGTCCGTCGGCGGTCTCCAGGCGCAGCAGGTCGGCGAGTTGGTCGCGTTCGGCCTCGGGGTCGCCGGCGACGAGGATGCGCAGGGCGCCGGCGCGGTCGCGTACGGCGGCCGTGACGTCCTGGACGAGGGTGTCGTCCTCGTGGCCCTCGGGGACGACGACGAGCCAGGTGCCGTCCAACCGTGTGAGGGGTGTGCCCTGTTCGGTCTTCGGGCGCCAGACGATGCGGTAGCGCCAGCTGTCCGTGGTGGAGCGCTCGAGCCGGGTGCGGCGCCAGGAGGACAGGGCCGGTACGACGGTGCCCAGCGACTCGAGCGACTCGAGGTCGTCCAGACCGAGCGTCTCGGCGAGTGCGCTGACGTCGCCGTCCTCGACGGAGGCCCAGAAGCCGTCGTCGGCGAGGTCGACGCCGGCCAGCATGACCGGGTCGGCGAAGGGGCCGGCGGGTTCGGGGGCGTCGAGCCAGTAACGCTGGTGCTGGAAGGCGTAGGTGGGGAGTTCGGTGGGGTGGGGACGGGTGCCGTCGAAGACGGGGCTCCAGTCGACGGCGATACCGTGCGTCCAGGCTTCGCCGAGGGAGGCGTGGAGGCGGGTCAGACCGCCCTGGCCGCGCCGCAGAGTGCCGGTGACCAGGGCTTCTACGCCCGCCGACTCGACGGTCTCCGCGACGGGGACAGTGAGCACCGGGTGCGGGCTCATCTCCAGGAACGCACCGTGCGTGGCGGCCAGCTTCCTCACCGCGGGCTCCAGTTGCACCGTCCGGCGGAGGTTGGTGTACCAGTACTCCGCGTCGGTGACGTCCTGGTCGAGCCATTCACCGGTGACCGTGGAGAGGAACGGCACCTCGGGGACCCGGGGCACGATGGGCGCCAGGAGTGCCAGCAGCTCGTCGCGGATCAGCTCGACGTGCGCGGAGTGGGAGGCGTAGTCCACCTCGATACGGCGGGCGCGGATGCCGTTTCCGTCGGCGTACGCGACCAGCTCGTCCAGCGCGTCCGCGTCACCGGAGACGACCACGGAGGTGGGCCCGTTGACGGCGGCGACGGAGACCCGCCCGTCCCAGCGGGCGATCAGCTCCTCCACACCGTCCCGGGTCAGCGCGACGGACACCATCCCACCGCGTCCGGCCAACGCGATGATCGCCCTGCTGCGCAGCGCCACCACCCGCGCCGCGTCCTGGAGCGACAGCGCCCCGGCCACCACGGCCGCCGCGATCTCACCCTGCGAGTGACCGATCACCGCCGAGGGCCGCACGCCGAACGACTCCCACACCGCCGCCAGCGACACCATCACAGCCCACAGCACCGGCTGGATCACATCCACCCGGTCGAAGTCCCGCCCCTCCCGGACCACTTCCACGAGGGACCAGTCGACGAAGGGGCTGAGGGCCGCGGCGCACTCCCCGAACCGGGCGGCGAACACGGTGGAGGAGTCGAGGAGTTCGACCGCCATGCCCACCCACTGGGCGCCCTGCCCGGGGAAGACGAAGACGGTGTCGATGTGTTCGCCGACCCGCGCGGTGACGCCCCGGACGACGGAGGGGTCCGTCTCGCCGGCGGCGAGTGCGGTCAGCGCGGCGAGGAGGCCGTCGCGGTCGGCGCCGGTGACGACGGCCCGCTCCTCCAGCGCGGCGCGTCCGGTGGCCAGCGCGTGCGAGACGTCGACCGTGTCGAGGTCCCCGGCGGTCACGGCGGACAGCAGCCGCTCGGCCTGGGCGCGCAGCGCCTGCGTGGAGCGGGCCGACAGCAGCCAGGGCAGCGCGGCGGGGGCGGCCGACCCGGGGGTACGGGTCTCCGGCTCGGGCTCGGCCTCCGGCTGCTCGATGATCACGTGCGCGTTGGTGCCGCTGACGCCGAAGGAGGAGATGCCGGCGCGGCGGGGGTGGTCGTGGGTCTCCCAGGGCCGGGCCTCGGACAGCACCTCGACGGCGCCGGAGGACCAGTCGACGTACGGGGACACCTCGTCGGCGTGGAGTGACCTGGGCAGGACGCCATGGCGGATCGCCTGGACCATCTTGATGATGCCGGCCATGCCCGAAGCGGCCTGCGCGTGACCGATGTTGGACTTCACGGAGCCGAGCCACAGCGGGTTGCCGGCGGGCCGTCCCTGCCCGTAGGTGGCGAGCAGGGCCTGGGCCTCGATGGGGTCGCCGAGCTTGGTGCCGGTGCCGTGCGCCTCGACGACGTCGATGTCCGCCGTGGACAGCCCGGCGTCGGCGAGGGCGGCGCGGATGACGCGCTGCTGGGAGAGCCCGTTGGGGGCGGTGAGGCCGTTGCTCGCGCCGTCCTGGTTGATGGCGGAGCCGCGGATCACGGCGAGCACCTGGTGCCCGTTGCGCCGCGCGTCGGAGAGCCGCTCCAGCAGGACCATGCCGACGCCCTCGGCCATGCCCATGCCGTCGGCCTCGGCGGAGAACGGCTTGCAGCGGCCGTCGACGGCGAGACCCCGCTGGCGGCTGAAGCCGACGAGGCCGATGGGCTCACCCATGATCGCGGCGCCGCCGGTGAGGGCGAGGGAGCACTCCCCGGAGCGCAGCGCGCGGACGGCGAGGTGCAGGGCGACCAGCGCGGAGGAGCAGCCGGTGTCCATGGTGACGGCCGGGCCCTCCAGGCCGAGGGTGTAGGAGATACGGCCGGAGGCGATGCTGGTGACGGTGCCGGTGATCAGATGGCCCTCCAGGCCCTCCGGCACCTCGGTGCGGGAGCCGTAGCCCTGGTGGGAGGCACCGATGAAGACGCCGGTGGGGCTGCCGTGCAGGCTGTCGGGGGCGATCCCGGCGCGTTCCAGGACTTCCCAGCTGGTCTCCAGCAGGAGCCGCTGCTGCGGGTCCATCGCGGTGGCCTCGCGGGGCGAGATGCCGAAGAAGGAGGCGTCGAACTCGGCCGCGTCGTGCAGGAATCCGCCCTCGCGGGCGTAGGTCTTGCCGTGCCGGTCGGGGTCGGGGTCGTAGAGGTCGTCGACGTCCCAGCCGCGGTCGGTGGGCAGGAAGGACACGGCGTCGGTCTCCTCGACGACCAGCCGCCACAGGTCGTCGGGCGTGGTGACGCCGCCGGGGAAGCGGCAGCCCATGGAGACGATGGCGACGGGCTCGTCGTCGTGGGAGCCGGGCACGGCCGCCGGCAGCGCGGGGAGGTTCGCCGGGGCGCCGGCGCCGGTGGCGGGCGTGTCGTCGGGTACGAGGCCGGTGCGCAGGAAGCGGACCAGTTCGCGGATGTTGGGGTGGTCGAAGACGATCGTCGCCGGAAGTCCGAGACCGGTGGCCGCGTTGAGGCGGTTGCGCAGTTCCACGGCGGTGAGCGAGTCGAAGCCGAGTTCGCGGAAGGCGCGGTTGACGGCGATGTCGGCACCGTCGGCGTGGCCGAGGACGCCGGCGACCTCGGTGCGCACCAGGTCGGACAGGGTGCGGTCACGTTCGGCGGGGTTCATCGCGGCCAGTTCGGCGCGCAGGGTGTCGGCGCGGCTGACGGCACTCGCGACGACGGCCTCGTCGGCCTTCATCGCCTCGGCGACCTCGGGCACCTCGTGCAGCAGGGGGCGCGGGTGGGCGGCGGTGAAGACGGGGACGAAGCGCTCCCAGTCGACGTCGGCGACGGCGAGGAAGGTGTCGTCGTGGTCGAGGGCCTGCCGCAGTCCCTCGACGGCGAGCGTCGGCTCCATGAACGGGATGCCACGCCACTTCAGCTGTTCCCGGACGATGTTGACGGCCATGCCGCCGCCCTCGGGACTCCAGATGCCCCAGGCGAGGGAGGTTCCGGCGAGGCCGCGGGCGCGGCGGTGGTCGGCGAGCGCGTCGACGTAGGCGTTGCCCGCGGAGTAGGCGCCGTGGTCGCCGCTGCCCCAGGTGCCGGCGACGGAGGAGTAGAGCACGAACGCGTCGAGGGGGGCGTGGTCGGCGCCGAAGACCGCGTCGAGGTTGGCGGCGCCGAGCACCTTGGCGCGCAGGCCCTCGGCGAAGAGGTCGAGATCGGTGTCGGCGAGCGGGGCGAGGAGTCCGACGCCCGCCGTGTGGACGACGGTACGGATGGCGGGGCCGTCCGCCTCGACCCGTGCGACCAGGTCGGTGAGGGCGTCACGGTCGGCGACGTCGCAGGCGGCGATGGTCACCCGGCAGCCCAGCGCGGTGAGTTCGTCGTGCAGCGCCTGGGCGCCGGTGGCGTCGGGGCCGTGCCGGCTGGTGAGGACGAGGTGTTCGGCGCCACTGCGGGCGAGGAGGCGCGCGGCGTGCCCGCCGAGACCGCCGGTGCCGCCGGTGACCAGGGCGGTGCCGCCGGTGGTCCAGGTGCGGGAGGCGGTACGGCCGGACAGCGGGGCGCGGACCAGGCGGCGGAGGTAGGTGCCGGTGGGGCGCAGCGCGAGCTGGTCCTCGTCACCGGCGGCGGCGAGGACGGCGACGAGGGCCGCGCCGGTGCGTTCGTCGAGTTCGGCGGGCAGGTCGATCAACCCGCCCCACAGCTTCGGCTGTTCGAGGGCGGCGACCCGGCCGAGGCCCCAGACGGCGGCCTGGAGGGGGTGCCGTACGGCGTCGTCGGCGTGGCCGGTCGTGGCGGACTCGGTGGTGAGGAGGTAGAGGCGGGCTGCGGTGCCGGCGTCGATGAGGCCCTGGAGCAGGGCGACCGTCTGGGTGAGGCCGACGGTCGGTCCGGTGTGGGCGGGCGCGGGTCGTTCGTCGAGGGCGAGGAGGGAGACCACGCCGCGTACCGGGTTGTCGGCGTCGGCGGCGGCGATGTCGGTGAGCTGCTCGGCGACGGCGGCCCGGTCGAGGTCGGCGGCGTCCATCACGACGGGCACGGCGGCGGCACCGGCCTGGACGAGCAGGCGGGTCACGTCCCCGACGATCGCGTCGTCCTGGTGCGCGTCGGGGACGACGACGAGCCAGGTGCCGTCCAGCGTCGTTCCCTGCCCGGCCTGCCCGGCCTGTTCGGGCTGTTCGGGCTGTTCGGGCTGCGGGCGCCAGACGACGCGGTAGCGCCAGGAGTCGACGGTGCCGCGGTCGCGGCGGGTGCGGTGCCAGGAGGAGAGGGCCGGTACGACGGAGCCGAGCGTCTCGGAGTCCTCCGGGAGACCGAGGGTGCGGGCGAACTCGGCGAGGTCGCCCTCCTCGACGGTCTTCCAGAAGGCCTCGTCGAGCGGGTCGGCGGCGGTGGCGGCGGGCCTGGGCGCGTCGAGCCAGTAGCGCTGGTGCTGGAAGGCGTAGGTGGGGAGGTCGGTGCGGCGGGGGTGGGTGCCGTCGAAGACGGGGCTCCAGTCGACCGTGACGCCGTGCGCCCATGCCTCGCCGAGGGAGGTGTGGAGGCGGGTCAGGCCGCCCTGGCCGCGCCGGAGAGTGCCGGTGACCAGGATCTCGGCGGCTCCGGCGGCCTCGGCGGTCTCCGCGACGGGGACGGTGAGGACCGGGTGCGGGCTCATCTCCAGGAACGCGCCGTGGCCGTCGGCGACCAGCTCGCGGATCGCGGGCTCCAGCCGGACCGTCTCACGGAGGTTGGTGTACCAGTAGGCGGCGTCCGTGGCCGCCGACTCGACCCATTCGCCGGTGACCGTGGAGAGGAACGGCACGTCGGGCTCGAGGGCGGTGATCGGAGCGAGGACGTCCAGCAGCTCGTCGCGGATCAGCTCGACGTGCGCGGAGTGGGAGGCGTAGTCCACCTCGATACGGCGGGCGCGGATGCCGTTTCCGTCGGCGTACGCGACCAGTTCGTCCAGCGCGTCCGCGTCACCGGAGACGACCACGGAGGTGGGCCCGTTGACGGCGGCGACGGAGACCCGCCCGTCCCAGCGGGCGATCAACTCCTCCACGCCCTCCCGCGTCAGCGCGACGGACACCATCCCACCCCGCCCGGCCAACGCGATGATCGCCCTGCTCCGCAGCGCCACCACCCGGGCCGCGTCCTGGAGCGACAGCGCCCCGGCGACCACGGCCGCCGCGATCTCGCCCTGCGAGTGACCGACGACGGCGGAGGGGCGTACGCCGTACGACTCCCAGACCGCCGCGAGCGACACCATGACCGCCCACAGCACCGGCTGGATGACGTCCACCCGGTCGAAGTCCCGCCCCTCCCGGACCACTTCCACCAGATCGAAGTCGACGAAGGGCGCGAGGGCCGCCCCGCACTCCCGGAAGCGGGCCGCGAACACCGGCGAGGAGTCGAGGAGTTCGACCGCCATTCCCACCCACTGGGCGCCCTGCCCCGGGAAGACGAAGACGGTGTCGACGCTGTCGCCGGGGTTCTCCGCGAGGCCGCGGGCGACGGTGGCGGGCTGTTCACCGCGCGCCACGGCGTGCAGGGCGGCCAGAAGTTCGGCGCGGTCGGCGCCGACGACGGCGGCCCGCTCCTCCAGGGCGCTGCGGCCGGTCGCGAGGGTGTGGGCGACGTCGACGGCGTCGAGGTCGCCGGCCTCCACGGCGGTGGCGAGCCGCTCGGCCTGGGCGCGCAGCGCCTGCTCGGAGCGGGCGGACAGCAGCCAGGGCAGCGCCACCGGAACGGTGGAGGCGGACACCGGCTCCAGGGTGCCGGCGGTGTCGTCGTCCGGCGCCTGCTCCAGCACGACGTGCGCGTTGGTGCCGCTGCCGCCGAAGGAGGAGACACCGGCGCGGCGGGGCCGGTCACTCTCGGGCCAGTCGACGGACTCCGTGAGGAGCTTCAGGGTGCCGCCGGACCAGTCGACGTGGGAGGACGGCTCGTCGAGGTGCAGGGTCTTCGGCAGGACGCCGTGCCGCAGCGACTCGACGGTCTTGATGACGGCGGCGACGCCCGAAGCGGCCTGGGTGTGGCCGATGTTGGACTTCACGGAGCCGAGCCACAGCGGCCGGTCGGCGGGGCGGTCCTGACCGTACGTGGCGATCAGGGCCTGTGCCTCGATGGGGTCGCCGAGCTTGGTGCCGGTGCCGTGCGCCTCGACCATGTCGACGTCGGCGGGGGTGAGTTCGGCGTCGGCGAGGGCGGCGCGGATGACGCGCTGCTGGGAGGGGCCGTTGGGAGCGGTGAGACCGTTGCTCGCGCCGTCCTGGTTGATGGCGGAGCCGCGGATCACGGCGAGCACCTGGTGCCCGTTGCGCCGCGCGTCGGAGAGCCGCTCCAGGAGCAGTACGCCGACGGCCTCGCCCCAGCCGGTGCCGTCCGCGCTCTCCGCGAACGGCTTGCACCGGCCGTCGGCGGCGAGACCGCGCTGGCGGCTGAACTCCACGAAGTTGCGGGTGGTCGACATGACGGTGGCGCCGCCGCTGACCGCCATCGCGCACTGGCCGCTGCGCAACGATTGCAGGGCGAGGTGCAGGGCCACCAGGGACGACGAGCACATGGTGTCGAGGCTGACGGCGGGCCCCTCGAAGCCGAAGCTGTAGGAGAGGCGGCCGGACAGGACGGCCGCGGAACCGCCGGTGAGCAGATGGCCCTCGACGCCGTCGGGCGCGCTGCTGCCGTCGACGGCGTACCCCTGGTTGCTGGAGCCGATGAACACGCCGGTGCTGCTGCCGCGCAGGGTGTTCACGTCGATGCCGGCCCGCTCGAACAGCTCCCAGGTGGTCTCCAGGAGGAGCCGCTGCTGGGGGTCCATGGCGAGGGCCTCGCGCGGGGAGATACCGAAGAACGAGGCGTCGAACCCGGCCGCGTCGTAGAGGAAGGCGCCTTCGCGGACGTAACTGGTGCCGGGCCGGTCGGGGTCCGGGTCGTAGAGGGCGTCGAGGTCCCAGCCGCGGTCGGTGGGCATGGCGCCGACGGTGTCGGTGCCCTCGGTCACCAGCGTCCAGAGGTCCTCCGGGGTGCGCACCCCGCCGGGCATACGGCAGGCGGTGGCCACGACGGCGACGGGTTCGTGCTCGCGGGACTCGAACTCGGCGAGCCTGCGGCGGGTCTGCCGCAGGTCCGTGGTGACCCGCTTGAGGTAGTCACGGAGCTTGTCCTCGGTGCTCGCGTTGCCCTCGGTGTTTTCCATGTGTGCCATGGCGAAAAGTCAGCCCTTCGAGAATCGGGAGCCGTGACGGGGTTCCGCTCAGGAGATCCCGAGTTCCCTGTCGATCAGGTCGAACATGTCCTCGTCGGAGGCGGTGAGCAGTTCCTCGTCGACCGCCGTCCCTGGCTCTGGGTCCGGGTCTGGGTTCTTCGGGTCCGGGTTCGGGTTCGGGTTCGGGTTCGGGACCGGTGGGGGTCCGGGGTGCTGGGCGGCGTCGCCGGCCGTGTCGTCCGGTGGGGCGGAGGCCGTCCAGGTGTCCAGGAGCGTGCGCAGCGCTTCGGTGAGTGCGTGACGTGCGGCGGGGTCGGTGGCCTGCCGGTAGGCGGCCGCCAGCTGGTCGACGCCGGGGGCGGCGACCGTGGGCGCGTTGGTCGGTGCGTCCGCCGGTGCCGATGCCGTGGCCGGGGGCAGGAGTTCCGTCTGTAGGTGGTCGGCGAGGGCGTTCGGCGTGGGGTGGTCGAAGACGATCGTCGCCGACAGCCGGGTACCGACGGCCGTACTGAGCCGGTTGCGCAGTTCCACCGCGGTCAGGGAGTCGAAGCCCATGTCGCGGAAGGCGCGGCCCGCCTTGACGGTGTCACCCGGGCCGTGGCCCAGGACGGCACCGACATGGGTGCGGATCAGGTCGACGAGCTTGCGGCGGCGCCTGGCCTCCGGCAGCGCGGCGAGTTCGGCCAGCAGAGTGGCGGCGGCCGAGGTGGCGCCCTCCTCCGGAACGTCGTCGCGCCGCCCGGCGTCCCGCGCGGCGAGGAGGTCGCGCACCTCGGGCACCTCGTCGAGGAGCGGGCGGTGGCCCCGGGCGCAGTAGGCAGGGAGGAAGCGGTCCCAGCGGATGTCGGCGACGACCAGCGTGCCCGCAGGACCGCTGCCGCCGGTCACCGCGCGGACCGCGAGGCCGGGGTCCATGGCCGGGACGCCACGGCGCAGCAGCTGCTCGCCGACCGCCTCGTCGACCATGCCGCCGCCCGCCCAGGCGCCCCAGGCGATCGAGGTGCCGGGCAGTCCCCGGGCACGGCGCTGTTCGGCGAGTGCGTCGAGGTGGGCGTTGGCGGCGGCGTACGGGGCCTGTCCGCCGTTGCCCCAGACGCCGGCGCCGGAGGAGAACAGGACGAAGGCGTCCAGCGGGCGGTCGGCGAGGAGTTCGTCGAGGTGCCGGGCGCCGAGCACCTTGGCGCGCATCACGGCGAGGGCGTCGTCGGGCGTCAGCTCGCCGAGCGGGCGGGCCTCCTCGACCGCGCCCGCCGTGTGGACCACGGCGGTCAGGGCGGTACCGGGTATCTCGTCGAGCAGGGCGGCGAGTTGGGCGCGGTCGGCGACATCGCAGGCGGCGACGGTCACCTCGCAGCCCGATTCGGCGAGTTCCGCGCGCAGTGCGGCGGCTCCGGGGGCCTCGGGACCGCGCCGGCCGGCCAGGACCAGGTGCTCGGCACCGGCCCGCGCGAGGAAGCGGGCGACGTGCGCACCGAGGGCGCCGGTGCCGCCGGTGACCAGGACGGTACCGCGCGGCTGCCATGCGTCGGCGGCCGTGCCGTCCCCGGACGGCGTACGGATCATGCGGCGCACGCTGATCCCGGCGGCGCGTACCGCGAACTCGGTCTCCCGGCCGCCGTCCGGCCCGGTCCCGCCGGCCAGCAGCGCGGGGAGACGGCTCACGGCGGTGCCGAGGTCTCCGGCGGGCAGGTCGACGAGGCCGCCGAAGCGCTCGGGTGCGTCCAGCCCGATCACCCGGGCCAGTCCCCAGACGGCGGCCTGTGCCGGATCGGGTGCCGGGTCGTCGGCGCCGGCCGCGACCGCGCCCCGGGTCAGGCACCACAGGGGGCCGGTGATCCCGGCGTCCTCCAGGGCCTGGGCCAGGGTCATCGTGGCGAGGAGGCCGGCGGAGGCGATGCCGTGGGCGCGCTCGTCCGGCTCGCTGTCCGGCACCGGCAAGGAGACGACACCGGCCGGCGGTACGTCCGCGGGAAGCGCCCCGCGCAGCCGGTCGGCCAGGTCGGCTCGGCTGCCGGACCCGGGTACGGCCAGTTCGACGGCGCGGGCGCCCGCGGTGCGCAGGGCGTCGGCGGTGGCGGCCACCAGGCCGTCCTCGTCCTTGTGTCCCTCGGGCACGACGACGAGCCAGGTCCCGTCCAACCGCGGCGCGAGCGAGGCCGGTTCGGGCTGCGGGCGCCAGACGACCCGGTAACGCCAGCTGTCCAGCGTCGAGCGGTCCCGGCGGGCGCGGCGCCAGGAGGAGAGGGCCGGTACGACGGCCTCGAGCGACTCGGAGTCCGGGAGACCGAGCGTCTCGGCGAGGGCCGCCACGTCACCGCCCTCGACGGTCGTCCAGAACTCGTCGTCGACCGGATCGGCGGTGGCGGTGGTGGCCGTGGGCTTCGGGGCGTGCAGCCAGTAGCGGTGGTGCTGGAAGGGGTAGGTGGGGAGGTCGGTGCGGCGGGGACGGGTGCCGTCGAAGACGGGGGTCCAGTCGACGGCGATACCGTGCGTCCAGGCTTCGCCGAGGGAGGCGTGGAGGCGGGTCAGACCGCCCTGGCCGCGCCGCAGAGTGCCGGTGACCAGGGCTTCTACGCCCGCCGACTCGACGGTCTCCGCGACGGGGACGGTGAGCACCGGGTGCGGGCTCATCTCCAGGAACGCACCGTGCGTGGCGGCCAGCTTCCTCACCGCGGGCTCCAGTTGCACCGTCCGGCGGAGGTTGGTGTACCAGTACTCCGCGTCGGTGACGTCCTGGTCGAGCCATTCACCGGTGACCGTGGAGAGGAACGGCACCTCGGGGACCCGGGGCACGATGGGCGCCAGGAGTGCCAGCAGCTCGTCGCGGATCAGCTCGACGTGCGCGGAGTGGGAGGCGTAGTCCACCTCGATGCGGCGGGCGCGGATGCCGTTTCCGTCGGCGTACGCGACCAGCTCGTCCAGCGCGTCCGCGTCACCGGAGACGACCACGGAGGTGGGCCCGTTGACGGCGGCGACGGAGACCCGCCCGTCCCAACGGGCGATCAGCCCTTCCACACCGTCCCGGGTCAGCGCGACGGACACCATCCCACCGCGCCCGGCCAACGCGATGATCGCCCTGCTCCGCAGCGCCACCACCCGCGCACCGTCCTGGAGCGACAGCGCCCCGGCGACCACGGCCGCCGCGATCTCGCCCTGCGAGTGACCGACGACGGCGGAGGGGCGTACGCCGAACGACTCCCACACCGCCGCGAGCGACACCATCACCGCCCACAGCACCGGCTGGATGACGTCCACCCGGTCGAATCCCGGAGCGCCCTCCGCGCCCCGCACCACCTCCACCAACGACCAGTCGACAAAGGCATCCAGCGCGGCGGCGCACTCCCCGAACCGGGCCGCGAACACCGGGGACGAGTCGAGGAGTTCGACCGCCATCCCCACCCACTGCGCACCCTGCCCCGGGAACACGAACACCACCGGCCCCGGCCGACCCGCAGTACCCGAGGCGACGACCTCCGACCCCACCACCACCGCACGATGCTCGAACAACGCCCGCTCGCTCAGCAGCGACCACGCCACATCCACCGGCCGCGCCTCCGCGCCCCGCAGATGCGCGACCACCCGCTCCGTCTGCGCGTCGAGCGACGCCTCCGAACGCGCTGAGACCAGCAACGGAACCACCGGATCCGTAGCCGGAGCCTCCGGCGGCGCCGCGGTCTCCGCCCCCTCCTCGATGATCACGTGGGCGTTCGTCCCGCTGATCCCGAACGACGACACCCCCGCCCGCCGGGGACGCCCGCCCTCCGCATCCCACTCCCGGGCCCGCCCCAGCACCTCCACGCCACCCGCCGACCAGTCCACGTAGGGCGACACCTCGTCGGCGTGCAGCGACCTCGGCAGGATGCCGTACCGCATGGCCTGCACCATCTTGATGATGCCGGCCATGCCCGAAGCGGCCTGCGAGTGGCCGATGTTGGACTTCACGGAGCCGAGCCACAGCGGCCGGTCCGCGCCGGGCCGTTCCTGGCCGTAGGTCGCGAGCAGTGCCTCGGCCTCGATCGGGTCGCCGAGCCTGGTGCCGGTGCCGTGGGCCTCGACCGCGTCCACGTCGGCGGCCGACAGACCGGCGTCGGCCAGCGCCGCCCGGATCACCCGCTGCTGCGACAACCCGTTCGGCGCCGTCAGACCATTGCTCGCACCGTCCTGATTGATCGCCGAACCCCGCACCACCGCCAGCACCCGATGCCCGTTGCGCCGCGCATCGGACAACCGCTCCAGCAGCAACACCCCCACACCCTCCGCGAGCGAGAAACCGTCGGCGGCGGCGGAGAACGACTTGCAGCGACCGTCGGCCGCGAGGGCCCGCTGCCTGCTGAAGGCGACGAACTGGCTGGGCCCGGACATCACCGTGGCCGCACCCGCGAGCGCGAGATCACACTCGCCGGTGCGCAGGGCCCGTACCGCCGTGTGCAGGGCGACCAGCGACGACGAACACGCCGTGTCCATGGTCACGGCCGGTCCCTCCAGGCCCAGGGTGTAGGCGATCCGGCCGGACGCGACGCTGGAGGCGGCGCCGGTGGCGAGGTAGGCCTGGCCCTCCTCGGTGGCCCGCAGATGGGCGACGTACTCCTGCTCGGTGAGGCCGACGTAGACGCCGGTACTGGTGCCGCGCAGGGACTTCGGGTCGAGTCCGGCACGTTCCAGGGCCTCCCAGGCGGTCTCCAGGAGGAGCCGCTGCTGCGGGTCCATGGCGAGGGCCTCGCGCGGGGAGATACCGAAGAACGAGGCGTCGAACTCGGCGGCGTCGTAGAGGAATCCGCTCTCGCGGACGTAACTGGTGCCGCTGCGGTCGGGGTCGGGGTCGTAGAGGGCGTCGAGGTCCCAGCCGCGGTCGGCCGGCATCGCCCCGATGACATCCGCCTCGTCCCGCACCACCCGCCACAGATCCTCCGGCGAACGCACCCCACCCGGGAAACGGCAGCCCATCGACACGATCGCGACCGGCTCGTCACCGGCGAGGGCCCTGCCCGTCACCGGTGCGGCGGCGGGCGCCGACTGCTCGGCGCCGAAGGCCCGTTCCGCCAGGAACCCGGCCAGCGCCGTGATGCTGGGGTGGTCGAAGACGACGGTGGTGGGCAGCTTCAGACCGGTGCTGCGGCCGAGGCGGTTACGCAGTTCGACGGCGGTGAGCGAGTCGAAGCCGAGGTCCTTGAAGGCGAGCGTGGTGTCGACGGCGGTCGCGCTGTCGTGGCCGAGGACGTCGGCGACCTGGCCGCTGACCAGTTCGGCCAGGGCGGCCGTACGGCCCGCCGTGTCCAGCCGGGCCAGGTCGCGCAGCAGGCCGGTGGCAGCCTCGGCGGCGGTCCCCGGATCGCTCTCCGGAGCGTTCTCCGGCTGTGCCTCGGGGAGTTCGGCGAGCAGCGGGCTGCGCCGGACCGAGGTGAAGACCCCGGCGAAGCGCCGCCAGTCGACGTCGGCGACGGCGACGGCCGTCTCGTCGTGGTCCAGGGCCTGCTGGAGGCCGGTGACGGCGGTGTCCGGGTCGATGACCGGCACACCGCGGCGGCGCAGGACGTCCTGGATCTCCTCCGCGATCATGCCGCCGCCCGCCCAGGGTCCCCAGGCCACGGACAGCACGGGCACCCCGGCGGCGCGGCGTTGCGCGGCCCGCGCGTCGAGGACGGCGTTGGCGGCGGCGTAGGCGCCGTGGTCGGCGACGCCCCAGGTGCCGGAGATGGAGGAGAAGTAGACGACGGCGTCGAGGCCGGCCGGGTCCAGTACGGCGTCGAGGTGGTCGGCGCCGAGCACCTTTCCGGAGAGGGTGGCCGCGAGGTCGGCGGGGCCGGTGTCGGCGAGGGAGCCTAGGGCGCTGACCCCGGCGGCGTGCAGCACCGTACGGACCGGCGGCACGCCCTTCCCCTCCAGGTGCTCCAGCAGCGCGGTCACGGAGTCCCGGTCGGCCATGTCGCAGGCGACGACGGTGACCGGGATGCCCTGCTCCTCTATTTCCTGGCGGAGTTCGGCCGTACCGGGTGTGTCGGCACCCCGGCGCCCGGTCAGGACGAGGTGTTCGGCGCCGTTGCCGACCAGCCAGCGTGCCATCCGGGCGCCGAGGGCGCCGGTACCGCCCGTGACCAGTACGGTCCCGCGCGGTGTCCAGGAGCGGGGCGGGGTGGCGCCGCCGAGCGGGGCGCGGACCAGGCGGCGGCCGAGCACCGCGGTGCCCCGCAGGGCGACCTGGTCCTCGCCGCCGTCGCCCGCCAGGAGGCCGATGAGCAGGTCCGGCACGAAGTCGGCGGCTGCCTCGGGGAGATCGATCAGGCCGCCCCAGCGCTTGGGGTGTTCCAGGGCGGCGACCCGGCCGAGTCCCCAGACGCCCGCCTGGACGGGGGCGGCGGGCGCCGGTTCGTCGGCCGCGGCCACCGACGCGGCCACGGCACCCCGGGTGACACACCACAGCGGTGCCTCGGCACCGGCGTCGCCGAGTGCCTGCAACAGCGCCAGGCTCGCCGCCAGGCCCTGCGGCACAGAGGGGTGTTCGGGGTGCGGGTGCTCGTCGAGTCCGGTGAAGGAGAGCACCCCGCCGAGTTCGCCCTCCGCCGTGATCCGGGCGTGCAGCCGCTCCCGGTCACAGCCGTCGGCCGCCGTGTCGACGGTCAGCACGCTGACTCCGTCGGCCTGTTCGGTGACGGCGGCGAGGACGGCCAGGATCTGCGGGTCGTCACGGAACGTCTCGGGTACGACGACCAGCCATACGCCGCTCAGTCGGGCGCCGGTGGCCTCCGGGGCGGCGGGAAGGGGACGCCACGTGACGCGGTAGCGCCAGGTGTCCAGCGTGCTGCGGTCGCGGCGGGTGCGGCGCCAGGAGGAGAGGGCCGGTACGACGGAGCCGAGCGTCTCGGAGTCCTCCGGGAGGCCGAGGGTGCGGGCGAACTCGGCGAGGTCGCCCTCCTCGACGGTCTTCCAGAAGGCCTCGTCGACCGGGTCGGCGGCGGTGGCGGTGGCGGGCTTCGGGGTGTCCAGCCAGTAGCGGTGGTGCTGGAAGGGGTAGGTGGGGAGGTCGGTGCGGCGGGGACGGGTGCCGGCGAAGACGGGGCTCCAGTCGACGGCGATACCGTGCGTCCAGGCTTCGCCGAGGGAGGCGTAGAGGCGGGTCAGACCGCCCTGGCCGCGCCGCAGAGTGCCGGTGACCAGGGCCTCTACGCCCGCCGACTCGACGGTCTCCGCGACGGGGACGGTGAGCACCGGGTGCGGGCTCATCTCCAGGAACGCACCGTGCGTGGCGGCCAGCTTCCTCACCGCGGGCTCCAGTTGCACCGTCCGGCGGAGGTTGGTGTACCAGTACTCCGCGTCCGTGAGAGCCGACTCCACCCACTCCCCCGTCACCGTGGAGAGGAACGGCACCGTCGGCTCCAGCGCAGTGATCGGCGCCAGAACCTCCAGCAACTCCTCCCGGATCAGCTCCACATGGGCGGAGTGGGAGGCGTAGTCCACCTCGATACGACGGGCGCGGATGTCGTTGCCGTCGGCGTACGCGACCAGCTCGTCCAGCGCGTCCGCGTCACCGGAGACGACCACGGAGGTGGGCCCGTTGACGGCGGCGACGGAGACCCGCCCGTCCCAGCGGGCGATCAGCCCTTCCACACCGTCCCGCGTCAGCGCGACGGACACCATCCCACCCCGCCCGGCCAACGCGATGATCGCCCTGCTCCGCAACGCCACCACCCGCGCCGCGTCGTCCAGCGACAAGGCACCGGCAACGGCCGCCGCCGCGATCTCACCCTGGGAATGCCCGATCACCGCCGACGGCGACACGCCGAACGACTCCCAGACCGCCGCCAGCGACACCATCACCGCCCACAGCACCGGCTGGATGACGTCCACCCGGTCGAAGTCCCGCCCCTCCCGGACCACTTCCACCAGGTCGAAGTCGACGAAGGGCGCCAGCGCCGCCCCGCACTCCCCGAACCGGGCCGCGAACACCGGGGACGAGTCGAGGAGTTCGACCGCCATCCCCACCCACTGCGCACCCTGCCCCGGGAACACGAACACCACCGGCCTCGACCGCCCGGCGGTTCCGGAGGCGACGACCTCCGACCCCATCACCACCGCACGATGCTCGAACAACGCCCGCTCGCTCAGCAGCGACCACGCCACATCCACCGGCCGCGCCCCGGACTCCTCCCCATGGGACACCAGCTGCTCGACCTGCCCGCTCAGGGCGTTCTCGGAGCGTGCCGAGAGCAGCAACGGAACCACCGGATCCGTACCCGTGGCCTCCGGAGCCTCGGGCGGTGCCGCGCTCTGCTCGCCCTCCTCGATGATCACGTGGGCGTTCGTCCCGCTGATCCCGAACGACGACACCCCGGCCCGCCGGGGACGCCCACCCTCCGCATCCCACTCCCGGGCCCGCCCCAGCACCTCCACGCCACCCACCGACCAGTCCACGTAGGACGTGGGGTCGTCCCCGTGCAGTGACCTGGGCAGCAGCCCCTCCCGCAGGGCCTGCACCATCTTGATGACACCGGCGACGCCCGCCGCCGCCTGGGTGTGGCCGATGTTGGCCTTGAGGGAGCCGAGCCACAGCGGCCGGTCGGCCTCGCGCCCTTGCCCGTACGTGGCCAGCAGTGCCTGCGCCTCGATCGGGTCGCCGAGCTTCGTGCCGGTGCCGTGCGCCTCGACCGCGTCCACGTCGGCGGCCGACAGACCGGCGTCGGCCAGCGCCGCCCGGATCACCCGCTGCTGCGACAACCCGTTCGGCGCCGTCAGACCATTGCTCGCACCGTCCTGATTGATCGCCGAACCCCGCACCACCGCCAGCACCCGATGCCCGTTGCGCCGCGCGTCCGACAACCGCTCCAGCAACAGCACCCCCACACCCTCGCCCCAGCCGGTGCCGTCCGCGCTCTCCGCGAACGGCTTGCAGCGGCCGTCCGCGGCGAGACCGCGCTGCCTGCTGAACTCCACGAACATGCCCGGACCGCTCATCACGGTGGCGCCGCCCGCGAAGGCGAGGGAGCACTCGCCGGACCTGAGCGACCGTACGGCCATGTGCAGGGCGACCAGCGACGACGAGCACGCCGTGTCCACGGTCACCGCCGGGCCCTCCAGGCCCAGGGTGTAGGCGATGCGGCCGGAGGCGACGCTCGCCGAGACGCCGGTGAGGACGTGGCCCTCCACCGCCTCGGTCGCTTCGTGCAGCCGGGGCCCGTACTCGGGGGCGGTCGCCCCGATGAACACACCGGTCGCGCTGCCCTGGAGGGTGTCCGGGGTGATTCCGGCGCGCTCCATGGCCTCCCAGGCGGTCTCCAGGAGGAGGCGCTGCTGCGGGTCCATGGCGAGGGCCTCGCGCGGGGAGATACCGAAGAAGGAGGCGTCGAACCCGGGTGCGTCGTGCAGGAATCCGCCTTCGCGGACGTAGCTGGTGCCGCTGCGCTCGGGGTCGGGGTCGTAGAGGGCGTCGAGGTCCCAGCCGCGGTCGGCCGGCATCGCCCCGATGACATCCGCCTCGTCCCGCACCACCCGCCACAGATCCTCCGGCGAACGCACCCCGCCCGGGAAACGGCAGCCCATCGACACGATCGCGACCGGCTCGTCGGCCGCGGTGCCCCGGGCCGACACCCCTGCGGAGGTGTCGGCGGTGCCGCCCTCGCGGGCCGCGTCGAGATGGCGGGCCAGTCGGGCGGGGGTCGGGTACTCGTACACGACGGTGGCGGGCAGCCGCAGTCCGGTGGCCCGGTTGAGGCGTTCGCACAGCTCGACGGCGGTGACCGAGTCGAGCCCGAGCTCCTTGAAGGTCCGGCCGGGGTCCACGGCCTCGGCGTCGGCGTGCCCGAGAACGGCGGCCGCGCCCTCCTTCACCAGCCGCAGGCTGTCACCGGGCTCCGCGCCCCCTCCCGAGAGGGGTGCCGGCGAGGAGACCGTGGGAGCCGCCGCCGCGACGGGTCCGACGGATCCGACGCCCTCCTCCACCCAGTACCGCCGCCGCTGGAACGCGTAGGTGGGCAGCGCGACCCGCCGCGGTTCCCGCCGTCCCTTGCCGGTGAACGCCGGGGTCCAGTCGACGTCGGCGCCGCTCGCCCAGAGTTCCCCGAGCGAGGTGTGGAAGCGGGCGAGTCCGCCCTCGCCGCGCCGCAGGGTGCCGGTGACGAGGGCGGGTCCGGTGTCGCCGCCGACGGCCGCCAGGGTCTCCTTCACCGGCACCGTCAGCACCGGGTGCGGGCTGACCTCGACGAACGTGGTGTGTCCCGCGGCGGTCAGGGCGCGCAGGGCGGGTTCCAGGAGCACGGTCCGGCGCAGGTTGGCGTACCAGTAGGCGGCGCCGGTGGCGGCCGGCTCCAGCCACTGCCCGGTGACCGTCGACATGAACGGGATCCCGGGGGTGCGCGGGACGATCGGGGCGAGCAGGCTCAGCACCTCGTCGCGGACCGCTTCGACGTGCGCGGAGTGGGAGGCGTAGTCGACGTCGATACGCCGTACGCGTACGTCGCGGCGTTCCGCCTCGGCGGCGAGGGCGTCGAGGGCGTCGGGTTCACCGGAGACCACCACGGAGCCGGGGCCGTTGACGGCGGCGACGGAGATCCGGCCGTCCCATACGGCGATGAGGTCGCGGGCCGCCGCCTCGGGCAGAGCCACGGACATCATGCCGCCGAGGCCCTTGAGGGCGACGAGGGCCCGGCTGCGCAGGGCGACGGCCAGGGCGCCGTCGGCCAGGTCGAGCGCGCCCGCGACGACGGCGGCGGCGATCTCGCCCTGGGAGTGTCCGACGACCGCGGCGGGCCGCACGCCGTACGACTCCCACAGCGCGGCCAGTGACACCATCACCGCCCACAGCACGGGCTGGACGATCTCCACGTCGGAGCGGTCGAGGGAGGGTGCGCCGGGGTCGCCGCGCAGGACGGCGGTGAGCGACCAGCCCACGTGCGGGGCGAGGGCGGCCTCGCACTCGGCGATCCGCCGGGCGAACACCGGTGCCGTGTCGAGGAGTTCGACGGCCATACCGAGCCACTGGCTGCCCTGCCCGGGGAAGACGAACACCGGACGGCCGGTGGTGCCGGACGCGGCGGCGGGGCCCGCGGGGACGGCGAGCGCGAGCTGCCGCAGGATGTCGGCGGCGTCCGTGCCGGTGCCCACGGCGCGGTACGGGAGGGGGGTCCGGGTGGTCAGCAGGGACCAGCCGACGTCCAGGGGGTCGGCGCCGGCTGCGGGATGCGCGGCGAGCTTCTCGGCCTGGGCGCACAGGGCTTCGGGGCTGCGGGCGGACAACAGCCAGGGCACCGCCGGGCGTTCGGCACCGGAGACGAGCGTGTCGCCTGACGCCGGCGTGTCGCCCGACGGTGTGGGAACCAGGGCCTGTTCGAGCACCAGGTGGGCGTTGGTGCCGCCCATCCCGAAGGCCGACACGCCCGCCCGCAGCGGCCGTCCGGCCTGCGCCGGGATCCACTCGGCGGTCTCCAGCTGGACGCGCAGGCCGAGTCCGGCCAGGTCGATCGCGGGGTGGGGGGTGGTGTGGTTGAGGGTGGGCACGAGGTGCCCGTGGGCGAGGCAGAGGACCACCTTGAGCAGCCCGGCGATCCCGGCCGCGCCCTCCAGATGGCCGATGTTGGTCTTCACGGAGCCGACGGACAGCGGGGCGGTACGGGCGGGGTCGGTGCCGAGGGCGGCGCCGAGCGCGGTGGCCTCGACGGGGTCGCCGACCCGGGTGCCGGTGCCGTGCAGTTCGACGTAGTCGACGCTGCCGGGGGCGACGCCGGCGCGGGCGTACGCGCTGCGCAGCACGGCTTCCTGGGCGGCGGCGTCGGGGGTGGTGAGGGTGGCTCCGGTGCCGTCGTTGTTGACGGCACCGCCGCGGATGACGGCGTACACGTGGTCGCCGTCGCGCCGGGCCAGGGACAGCGGCTTGAGGACGACGAGACCGGCACCCTCCCCCCGCACGAACCCGTTGGCGCGGGCGTCGAAGGTGTGGCACAGGCCGTCGGGGCTGAGGCCGCCGAACTCGGCGAGGGCCAGGGTGCTTTCAGGGACCAGGTTGAGGTGGACGCCGCCGGCGAGGGCGAGTTCGCACTCCCCGGCCCGCAGGCTGTCGCAGGCGAGCTGGACGGCGACGAGCGCGGAGGACTGGGCGGTGTCGACGCTCAGACTGGGGCCGCCGATGCCCAGGGCGTAGGAGAGGCGGTTGGCGATGAGGCCGCGGCTGAGACCGGTGGTGGTGTGGTGGCCGACGCCCGCACTGCCCTGCCGGTGCACGAGACCGGCGTAGTCGGCGGCGTCGGCACCGATGAACACGCCGGTGGCGTGCGGGAGCCGGGCCTGCGGGAGGGCCGCGTTCTCCAGGGCCTCCCAGCCGAGTTCGAGGACCAGCCGCGCCTGCGGGTCCATGGCCTGGGCCTCGCGGGGCGAGATCCCGAAGAAGCCGGCGTCGAAGTCGCCGGGGGCGTCGAGGAATCCGCCGCGATACGGGACGGAGGTGCTGTGGCCCATGACGTCGCCCTCACCCGCGGGGCGGCGGTCGCCGGGCGCGTCGGTGAGGGCGCTGCGCCCTTCGGTGAGCAGGCTCCAGTACGCGTCCGGCCCGTCGGCGCCGGGCAGCCGGCAGGCCAGCCCGACCACGGCGACGGGTTCCACGGACGCGTCGGCGACGAACTCGGCTCCGGACCCGCCCCCGGGCTCGGCCGCGCGCGCGTCCTCGCCCACGGTCTCGTGGGCCGGAACGGGGCTCTGGGCGGCGGCGTCCGCGGGTACCGGCTCGTTCATGGATGGCACTCCAAACACCAAGGCGACGGGGTCGGGGCAGCCCTCACGGTGGCACGGCGTCCGGCGCGCTCAGCGCTCCTGCCAGGTGCTCTAGGGGAATTTCTAGGCCCTGCCCACCGGGTCGGCGACCGGCGCCCGGGGGCCCTCGGACCTGCGCCATAGCGGGCGCGGGAGGGTCCGGGCAAGGGGGGCAAGTCTAGGCGTATGCCCGAACTCGGCACGGCACCCTCGTACGGCGGCGGTCGACTGCCGTGAGCCCGCGCGGGCACGCCGGCCGCCCGGACGGCCGTCCGTACCGCCGGACCCGCGAGTCGTCGTCGACGCACCCCGAGCACTTGAGCGAGATGAGCGAGATGAGGCGGATGCCATGACCGCGACCGACCTGGTGCTGTCGCCCGGCACCTCGGCTCCTCCCCTGCTGTCCCGGCTTGCGGTGTCGGCGGCGGCGGTCGAGGGCGGGGTGATGAGCAACGCGGAGATGTTCACCTGGCTCGCCGAACGGCAGGCCGAGCAGCAACAGCACGTGGAGCGCGTGCCGTTCACGGCGCTGCGCGGCTGGCGCTTCGACAACCGGACCGGCGACCTGCGGCACGACAGCGGCCGTTTCTTCTCGGTGCGGGGCCTCACGGTGAAGTCGGACTTCGGGCCGGTGCGCTCCTGGCAGCAGCCGATCATCCAGCAGCCGGAGATCGGCATCCTCGGCATCGCCCTGCGGGACTTCGACGGCGTACCGCATCTGCTGATGCAGGCGAAGTCGGAGCCGGGCAACGTCAACGGCGTGCAGCTGTCCCCGACGGTGCAGGCGACGAAGAGCAACTACACGCGCGTGCACGGCGGTTCGGCGGTGCCGTATCTGGACGCGTTCCGCAGGCCGGACCCCGGGCGGGTGGTCGCGGACGTGCTCCAGTCGGAGCAGGGCTCCTGGTTCCTGCACAAGCGCAACCGCAACATGATCGTGGAGGTCGGCCCGGAGGTGCGGGCCGGGGACGACTTCGCCTGGCTGACGCTCGGCCAGGTCAATCTGCTGATGCGGCACGACAACGTGGTGAACATGGACGCCCGTACGGTGCTGTCCTGTCTGCCGGACTGGCGGGGCGCGGACGACGGCCCGGCCGGCGACGCCGGCTGGTCGCTGCACCCGGACCGGGAGATCCGTACGTGGATCACCCGGCGGCGCGCGGAGCACGAGGTCGTGGTCGCCCCGATCCCGCTGGCGCAGACGAACGGCTGGCTGCGCACCCCGCACGCGGTGACGCACTGCAACGGGCTGTATTTCGACGTCGTCGCCGTGGACGTGTCCTCGCGCGGCCGTGAGGTGCCCGCCTGGACGCAGCCGCTGCTGGAGCCCCGGGGCATGGGCGTCGCGGCGCTGTTCGTGAAACGGATCGACGGCGTGCCGCACGTGCTGCTGCGCGCGCGGGCCGAGCCCGGGTTCCTGGACGTGGTGGAGCTGGGCCCGACGGTCCAGTGCGTGCCGGAGAACTACGAGCACCTGCCGTCGGAGGACCGGCCGCCGTATCTCGCCGAGGCCCTGGAGCGGCGCGCGGGCGCCCGGTACGACGTGGTGCTGTCGGAGGAGGGCGGCCGGTTCCGCAACGCCCAGAGCCACTACATGATCGTCGAGACGGAGCGGGAGTTCCCCGCCGTCTCCGACGAGTTCCGCTGGCTGACCCTGCGTCAGCTCGACGAACTGCTGCGCTACAGCCACCATTTGAACGTCCAGGCAAGGACGCTGGTCGCGGCGCTGAGGACGCTGTGAGCACGGCGGGAACGGCTCCGCGAAGGCCCGCCACGCCCGGCACCGCCACGCCTGGCACCCCTGGCACCGCCGGCACCCCCGGTACCGGTCCGGTGCGGATCGGCGCGCTCGGCACGTCGTCCATCGCGGCCCGGCGGGTGCTGCCCACGGCGGTGGCCACGCCGGAGGTCGACCTGGTCGCCGTGGCCGGGCGGTCGGCGCGGAAGACGGCCGGGTTCGCCGAACGGTTCGGCTGCGCGGCGGAGACGGACTTCACGGCGCTGCTGGCCCGCCCCGACATCGAGGCGGTGTACATCTCCACGCCCACCGCGCTGCACCACGTCTGGGCACGGCGCGCGCTGCTCGCCGGCAAGCATGTGCTGGTCGAGAAGCCGATCGGCGTGAACGCCCACGAGGCGCGGGAGCTGGCGGACCTCGCCGAGGCGCGCGGTCTGGTGCTGCGGGAGAACTTCATGTTCCTGCACCACCCGCAGCACACCTACGCGGCGGACCTGTTCCGGCAGGGGCGGCTCGGCCGGGTCACCACGCTCCAGGCCGCGTTCTGCATCCCGCCGCTGCCCGCCGACGACATCCGCTACACGCCCGGCATGGGCGGCGGCGCGCTGCTCGACGTGGGCGTCTATCCGCTGCGCGCGGCCCAGTTGCTGCTGGGCACCGGACTGCGGGTGCTCAGCGCGGTGCTGCGGGTACGCGAGGAGGACGGGCTCGATCTGTCGGGCCAGGCACTCCTGGCGTCCCCGGACGGCGTCCTCGCCGAGGCGACGTTCGGCTTCGAGCACGCCTACGCGTCGACGTACACCCTGTGGGGTGACCGCGCCCGGCTCACGGTGCCGAGGGCGTTCACACCGCCGCCGGCGTTCCAGCCGGTGCTGGTGCTGGAGGAACAGGACCACGAGGAACGGTTCACGCTTCCGGCCGCCGACCAGCTGCGCGGCTGCCTCACCTCCTTCGCCGCCGCGGTACGCCGGGGCGACGCGGGCAGCGGCGCGGCCGAGGCCGCGGCGCGGGAGTCGGCGGTGGCCGGCATGGAGCTGGTGGACGCGGTGCAGAAGGAGGCTGTACGGGTGCCGGTGTCCCAGGACGCCGGCAGGGAAGAACGCAACAGACCTGCCGTCACCGTCCCGAGCAACTGAGCCGTCCCGGCCCGGCCCCGCACTCCGGGGCCGGGCACCGCGCCGTACGCCCGAGCCTGCCCCCGCACAGGAGCACCCTCATGGTTCCCCCCGCCCCGTCACCCGGCCCGTCCGCCTCACCCTCCCCCACCACCTCCGCCCCCGCCGCCGCACCCGCCGCACCGCCCGCCAAGGGCGGCTCCTGGGCGTTCGTCGTCACCGTCGTCTGCGACATCGTGCTGCCCGTCGGCCTGTACTACCTGCTGCGGGCCCTGGGCGCGGGCGAGCTGACCGCCCTGCTGGTGAGCGGCAGCGCGCCCGCCCTGCACACCCTGCACTCGGCCGTCCGGCACCGCAGGCTGGACGCGATCGGCATGTTCACGGTGTCGCTGCTCGTGGTGAGCGCCGTGGCGTCGCTGCTCACCGCGAGCCCCCGGATCGTGCTGGCGCGCAACAGCCTGTTCACGGCGCTCGCCGGAGGGTGGCTGCTGGTCACCCTGTTCACCGCCCGGCCCTTCACCTACCAGGCCGTGAAGGCGCTGCTGCCGGGCCGGGCCGGGGTGCTGGAGGGGCTGTGGGAAACGGACGGCGCGTTCCGGCGGATCTGGCGCGCGCTGACCGTGGTGTGGGGGCTCGGGCTGCTCGTGGACGCCCTGCTGCGTCTGGTGATGGCCTACACCCTGCCGGTGGACACCGTTCCGGCACTCGACGCGGCGCTGTACGCGGTCACCTGGGTGGTGCTGCAGGTCGTCACACAGATTTCGCTGTACCGATCGGGCACGTTCGCCAAGATCTTCCCCGAGGGGCTGCCCGGACGTGCGGGGACCGGGACGAAACGGGACGGCGGCTGAGGCCGGACCAGACTCCGCGGTCGTTTTTCATGATTCCTTTGCCCCTTGAAAAAAGGTTTAAGCAATAGTTCCGCAATGTCGGTCCATGTCCTGAAACCACCCATGTAGGTCCCGCGCGGTTCTTCGCCGCCCCGGTGTCGAGCAAACATTCGGACCCGGGCCGCGGCACCGCCTCCGCGGAAGCGCCCCGGGAAGCACTCCGGGAACCGCGCCGTCGCCGCGCCCCGCCGCCCGCCCCTCCCCCGCGGCGGGTTCTCGGCCCTGCCGGGCACACCGGCCCCCTGCGCCGCGAAGGCCGATGTGAAGAGGTCCGGCGCACCGGCCACGGCCCGTGCGGCCCGGACGGACCCGGCGACCCGGCGACCCGGACCGACCAGGCAGCCCTCACGGACCGCGCGGAGCGCGTGACGCAGGGGCACGGTCCACTCACAGGTTTAGCCCGGTGGAATATCCGTGCGCCCCGGTCCGGGGGGCCGCCGCCGCTACAACCGGCCGCACGCCGAAAGGGCGAGAACACGGGCGGCATCGGCGGCGGACCGCGCGCGCCCGGCCGCGATTCCCCGGCGTACGGCTTCCCGGCTTGGCACGCTCCGTCTACTGTGCCCCAACTTCCTTGGCGGAAAGACCGGTTCGCACACGCCCGCGAGGAACGCACACATGCTTGAGACCAAGTCCAGACCTGCTCGAAAATCGCTTGAATAGAGGAGGAGGAACGCAGATTTCCGACACTTTCAGCGCCCGCCCCACCCGGCTGCTCGATGCACCTGTTGCCGGAGCACCGGCTATTCGGGGGCTTCACCACCTATCGGGGAATTCCCCTACACCGACTCGCCCGCACCCATGCCCACCTGCACTTCCTGCCATGCACCCACCGGCCAGCACCGACCGCTTGGAACGCACCTGACGATTGCGCCAGCCTGCGGGGGCAGCCGCAACGACGAAGGAGGCCCCGTGCCGCACGGGACCAAGACCACGGGAGACCGCCGACCGGGCGCCCGGGCATCCGGACCGGCCCTCCTGACCGAGGAACTGGAACACACGCACACGAGCGCCGGGCTGGTGCTGCTGTCCGGCGAGCCCTGGACCGGCAAGACCCGGCTGACGCTCGAACTGGCCCGCGCGGCCCGGCGCCGGAGCTGGACCGTGGCCTGCGGCAGAGCGGCCCGGAACAGCACCGCCCGCCCCTTCCACGCCGTGGTGGACGCCCTGGACGACCAGCTCGCCCGGCTCGCCGCCACCCGCCCCGCCGCCCTGGCCCGGCTCGGCGCGGCCCGTCTGAACGCACTGGCCCGCGTCTTCCCGGCGCTCGGCGGTCCCCTGGACGGCCCGGGGGACCTCGACGTCCACGCCGTCGTGCGGGCCCTGGGCACGCTGCTGGAGCATCTGGCGGGCGAGACGTACGGGCGGGGGCTGCTGCTGGTCCTGGACGACGCGCACCGCGCCGGACCCGAGACGGCCGAGCTCGCCGACCACCTGCTGCGTCATCCGCCGCGGGCTCCGCTGCTGACGGTGCTCGCGTTCCGCGGCGGCGGCCCGGCCGCGCGCAGGCTGGCCGCGCTGGCCCATCCGGAGGGCGCCGCGCGCCACATCGTGCTGCGGCCGCTGCCCCGGCACGAGGCCGCGGCGCTGCTGCCCGCCGGGCTGAGCCCGCTGCGCCGGGCGCTGGTGCTGCGGGACGCGGCCGGGGTGCCGGGACTGCTGCGGGTGCTGTCCGACGGCGCGGAAGCGGAGGACGGGGCGGCCGTGGAGGGCACGGACGGCATGGCGGCCCCGGACGGCACCTACGGCGCATACGGTGCCTACGGCACGGACGGCGCCGACGATGCGGGCGTCCCGCACGGCCCGCGTCCGCCCCACCCCCCGTACGCCCCCTACAGCAGCCTGGAACTGACCTGCGGGCCCTGCCCGTTACCCCTGTCGGCCACCGCACCGGACCTGGGCCCGCTCTCCCCGCCGGCCCGCGCGGCGGCCCTGGCCGCGGCGGCGGTGGGCGACCCGTTCACCCCGGAGGCGGTGGCCGCCGTGACCGGGCTCGGCCTCGGCGAGGCGCTGTGCGCCGTGGACGAGCTGTGCGCCGAGGGCATCGCCGGACCGGACGGCGTGAGCGGGCTGTTCCGGTTCCGCCGGCCCGTGCTGCGCTCGCTGCTGCACCGCGCGGCGGGGGAGACGTACCGGCGGGCGGCGCGGGACCTGGCGCGCGCCCGGCCGACCGGCGGCGACCGGGCCGACGCCGAGGTCGCGGCGCTGCTGGAGGCGGCCGTGCCGCCCACGGCCCGGGAGGCGGAGCGGCTGGCGGCATGGGCCCGGGAAGCGGTCTTCACCCAGCCCGCGCGGGCCGCGTGGGCGGCGGCCAGGGCGGCCCAGCACCCCGACCCGCCACCGGGCGTACGGCTGCTGCACTGCCAGGCGCTGGTGCTGTGCGGGCGCCCCGCCGAGGCACTCACCGAGTACGCCCGCCTGTGGCCGCGGACGGGCGCGGACGGCCCCCCGGAGGGGGCACCGCCCGGGACGGCCGAGACGCCGGCGGGGACGCCGCCCCGGGCCGCGGCCGGGCCGGAGACCGGCACCGCGGAGCAGTGGGCCGAGGCCGCCGTGTGGCGGGCCCGCGCACTGCGACTGCTCGGCGCCCGTGCGCAGGCCAGGCGGGTGCTGCGCGCGGTGCTCGCCCAGGACGGCGTCACCGGCGCGGCGGGCGCCGCGGTACGGGCCGAACTGGCCACGCTGCTGCTGGAGTCCGGGCGGCCGATGTGGCGGGCGGCGCTGTCCGCGGCCCGCCGCGCGGTGCGTTCCGTACCGGAGGGCGACGTGGCCGCGTACGGCCGTGCCCTGGCCCTGCTGACCGCCGCGCACGCGGCGGCGGGAGCGGAGGGGACGGCACGGGAACTGGCGGCGGAGACCGCTCCGCTGCTGAGCGGGCTCGGCCGTGCGGAGGCCGCCGTGGTCGTGGAGGCGTGGCTGCGGCTCGGCGAGAGTGCGGTGGACACCGGTGACCCGAGAGAGGCCCGCCGGTGTTTCCAGCACGGTCTCGATCTGGCGCTGCTGTACGGGCAGGGAAACGCGCTGGCTCCTTTCGCGCTGGCGCTGGCACGGCTGGGAATGAATTCCGGGCACCGTACTCCGGTGTGCCACGCGCGTCTGGCGGCGGCGGAATTCGACCGGCTCACGGCTTTCGAGGCGGCGGACGAGGCACGGGATCTGATCGAGACTCTGGAGAATCCGCCCGGAACGAATTCGGCGGGATCCGGTCCCGTCCCGCTGAGTGCCCGGGAGAAGGAAATAGCGAGCCTCATCGGACCCGGTCTCACGAATCAGCAGATCGCGGAACGCATGAAGATCAGCGTGAAAACGGTCGAGACGCACATGGGCCGTATCTTCAAGAAGCTCGGCGTGAAATCCCGTGCGCAGGTCGTCCTTTTCCTCTCGCTCACGGATTCCGAGGAGAAATCTCCGCCCGCACCGCGGGAACGGCCCGGCCCCGGGGCCGGGCCCGCGGACTGACCTCCCCGCCCGGCCTCGCCACCCGCCTCCCCCGCCCGACCTCCCGCCCCGCCCTCGCGGGCCGGTCCCGCGAGGGCCGTGACGCGGGCGGAACCCGGCGGGCGGCGGGCCCGGCGGGAGCGGGGCCCCGGCGCGGGACGGTCCGCCCCGCGCCCGCCCGCGACCTGCGGATCAGCCGGACGGCCCGCGGCCCCGCCCGCAGCGGAACAGGCCATCCGCCGTATGCGGCCGGGGCGCCCGGAACGCCCCTTCGTCATTGCGGCAGCAAATGCAGGATCGTTCCGGCGCCGCGCTCCGGCCATCGGCGCCCCGCGGACCCGGACGGATGCCGAAGCCGCAGGCACGGCCCTGCGGGACCGGCCGGCCGAACCGTTTCCGCGCTCGCCGGAGGTCTGCCGGACGGCCGCCGAAGGACCGTCCGGGAGCCGCCCGGGGGCTGTCCGGCGGCCGTCGGAGAGCGTCCCGGCGAGCGGTGCGTCCTTCTCGGCGCATCACGCCGGGGCAAACCGACCGACCATACGGTTAGGTGGTTTTCCGCCGGTGGTGGAGTGCACTCAAGGGGGTCCGGCGGCCGGCCGGGCGGCCGACAGCGTTCCGACAGGTACGGAGAAAGAGGCGAAAGCGCGCGACAGCCGAACAATTCACCCGAGGACTGCGGGCCGGACGTCCCACCGCGCGGAAAGGATCCGGACAGGGCCGAAAAGGAGCGCCCCCGGAACCACCGGGAGTCACCGGGAGCGACCCGGATCGAACCGGAGCGACCGGGAGCAACGCGGACGTCGCGGTACCGTCCCCCCGTCACCGCGGCCATGTTCGCCCCTGGAAACCCCCCGGGGTACCCGGTGCGGACGCACCCGCAGGCCCCGGCACGGTGAGAGCCGGACACGGGGCGGGCCAGGACCGGGCCACGGCACGACGAAGGCCCGCCGCGGGAGGCGGCGGGCCTTCGTTCTTCTTCGTGGCCGGCTGTTCAGCGAAGCGGGGGCGGGACGTCACATCACGGACATGCGAGCGGGGCGGACCATGGTCTCGCCGGTCCGCCCTGTCACACTCGATGCATCAGCCCCACTGGTCGTCGGCGGGCGTCGCCACGAAGGCGGAATGCGCCGGTACGGCCATGGTCACCCCCGCCGCACCCCCCAGCGCATTGGTGGTCGTCGTAATCCCGACCCCGAGCGCACCGACGAATGCGGCGGCGGCCAGAAGTCCGGTCGTGATTCGCAGCGCGAGCTTGCTCATACCTACCCCTTAGTTCAACAGTTGGCCGGGCACTCACAAGACTCCATGAGCCGGGTTTTCAACCCAAGGGATTCCTGGTGTCGTAAAGTTGCCTGGCCAGAAGTTCCGTCGCGGGGGGAGGTGAGCCACCAATGCCGGAAAGTCCGCTCCCGGCAGGCACTTTCGCCATGCTGGACGACTCCGAGGCAAGCGCGTACCGCAATGCCGTGCTGCTGGGCCGCTTTGTCCGCGAGGAGATGGCGACCGCACTGGGTGTCTCGCTCGAAAAGGCCGCCCGTGTCGAGCGGCGCCTGATCGCGCTCAGCCTGCTGCGTCCCATGCCCGGTGAGCCGGACCTGCTGATACCGGTGAGCCCCGACACCGCGGTGGCCGACCTGGTGGGGCCGGCCGAGAGCCGCATCCGTGACCTCCAGCGGGAGGTCACCGACATCCGCAGCGCCATGGGCGCCCTGCGCTCCACGTACTTCGCCAGCCGGCAGCAGCGCAACCAGGCCGAGGCGTTCGACGTGATCAGCGACGTGCACGCCCTACAGGCCGTGCTGGACGAGCAGGGCGAGCGCTGCCGCAGCGAGATGCTCACCGCGCAGCCGGGCGGCGCCCGGCCCTCCAATCTGCTGGCCAACGCCCGGCCCAAGACCCTGGAGCGCCTCAACCGCGGGGTGCGGATCCGGCACCTCTACCAGCACACGGCGCGCAGCGACCTCGCCACCACGTCGTACGTGCGGGCGGTGACCGAGCACGGCGCGGAGGTGCGCACCACCGACGAGCTGATCGACCGCATCGTCATCTACGACCGTGAGGTGGCCTTTCTGCCCGAACCACCGGTGGACGGCAGGGCACGCGGGGCGGTGGTGGTGCGCGAGCCGACCCTGGTCGCGTTCATCTGCCGGGTCTACGAGCATCTGTGGACCGGGGCCACCCAGTTCACGCCCGGCGCCGAGGACAGCTCGGAGATCACCGACGACCTGAAGCGGTCGATCATCAAGCTGATGGCGCAGGGCTACAAGGACGAGCTGGTGGCGCGCCGGCTCGGCATGTCGGTGCGCACCTGCCGCCGTTACATCTCCCAGATCATGCTGAGCGTGGACGCCACCAGCCGTTTCCAGGCCGGGGTGAACATCGCCCAGGCGGGCCTGCACGACCTGACATGACGTGACGCGGCGTCCCTGTGGCGGCCCGGTACTGGCTGCCACGTCACAACCTGCCACCGTGTCAAGTGGCATACGCGCCCCGTGGGACGGCAGGCTGTGGGGGACCGTTTCAGGACACGTCCAGGAGGGCGAGCTTGGAGACTTCGCTGCCCGCATCGGCGGGCCACGGACTCGGCAGCCGCCATCTGGTGCACCGGCCCCGGCACTGGAGCCCGCGGCTGCCGGGCAGTCCCGACGACCGTACCCAGGAGTTCGTCCTCACCGGCGATCTCCCCACCGGCCACCCGCTGTTCAACGACGGACCGGACCGGTGCCACGACCTGCAGGCGGCCATGGCGATGGTCCGCCAGGTCAGCGGGGGCATCGGCCAGGCGCACTTCGGGGTCGCCGCCGACCGGGTGCCGGTGTTCTACCGCTTCGGGGTGCAGACCGACGACGTGAGCGCGTGGCGTCGGCACACCGGCCCCGGCACCCTCACCGCGGCCCTGCGGGTACGGCCCGACAAGGTGATCGGCGGTGTCCCGCGGGCCCTGGAGTTCGACGTCGGCCTGGAGATCGACGGGGTCGCGGCGGGCACCGGCTCGGCCAGCCTGCTCTTCCTCGCACCGCTCGCGCACCACAACCACCGCGAGCACTCGCGCACTTCCGCGCTGGCCGCCGCGGCAGGCCGGCACCCGGAGCAGGACCGCACCGGCCCCCGCACCCCGGCGCCGGAACCCGGCGAGGTGGGCCGGGCCGCCGTGGCGAACGTGCTGCTGCGCTCCCCGGTGACCGTGGGCGGGCAGCGGCTGTCGGCGGCGGTGCAGCCGCCCGCCCGGTGGCCTCAGGCGCTCGCCCGGCCGGACGGGGCGGTGTCCTCGGTGCTGCTGCTCGAGGTACTGCGCCAGACCGCGCTGCTGACCGTGCACCGGCTGCACGGACTCGACCCGCGGCACTGCGCGCCGGTCGCCCTGCACACCCACTTCCGCGGCCATGCCGAACCCGATCTGCCGCTGCGCTGCGTCGCGGTGGCGCAGCCGGTCGGACAGGACCCGCTGGGACGGCCGCTGGTGTCGCTGACGCTCGCCCTCTCGCAGGCCGGGCGGGCGGTGACCGAGGCGGTCATGTCAGTCGTCGAGGATCTGTGACCAGTCCCTCCGCTCGGCCTCCAGCGCCGCCCGGATGACGGCCGCGGCCTCGGCGTCGAGCATCGTGGTGATCTCGGTGTCGAGGGTGCGGCCGAGGCCGGCGTCGTAGACGGCGACGGAGACCACGAACGCGGTGCCGCCGCTGTCGAGCACGGCGGTGCGCAGCGTCCACTCGTCCCCGGCGCCGGGTGTGCCGTCGGGGCGGTTCAGCTGGACCGGGCGGCTCTCCGGTCCGAATCCGAACTCGTTGAAGCGGAACTGCATGCCCTGGCCGATGGCCTTGCTGTACGCCTCCTTCAGCGTCCACAGCCGGACCAGGCTCGGGTTGCGCTCGGGTTCCGGCAGCCGGGTCAGCATCCGGCTCTCGTGCGGGGTGCAGATCAGCCGGGTCAGGCCGCGCGCGTAGATGCTGCGGTCGGCGCGTTCGGCGTCCACGCCGATCAGCCCGCGGGTGGTCAGGCCGACCAGCAGCAGGTCGTCGGTGTGGCTGAGGCTGATGTCGATCTGGTCGCAGCCCCGCAGATACGGCCGCCCGGTCGGCCCGTACGCCAGTTCGAGGTCGATCGCCTCGGCGCGCAGCGCGGCCGCCGCGGCATGTTTGAGGAGGCGCCGGGAGGCCGCGTACCGCTCGCGGATGTCGGGGTGGCCGATGGCCCGGTAGCGCGACCAGTCGCGGCCCAGCACGGCGCGCAGCGCGGGGCCGTCCGGCGCGCGCGGGCGCCAGTCGGCGAGCCGTCCGTGGACGACGGCCGTGCCGTGCCGGCGCAGGTCCTCGCGGACCTCCGCCCAGTCGGTGTCCTCAGCGGTGACCTCGACCAGGTCCCCGCCCGCGGCGTTCATCGGGTGTCCGTCCGTTCGTTCGTGACCTGCTCGACCGGCTCGACCGGTCCGACCAGCTCTTGGATCTCGCGCATGCTGCGGGCCCGCAGCACACGGCCGACCGGGACGGGACGGCCCGTCTCGCGCTCCAGCACCATCACCAGGCGCAGCAGCTGGACCGAGTCCCAGTCGGACAGGGTGTCGAAGTCGGCGGCGGCCTGTTCCTCGGTGAGGTCGAGACCGAGACCGTCGCGCAGCAGATCGAGGAAGCGGGCCGTATCGGAGGCGGCGATGTCTGTGGGGCCGGTGGGACCGGTGGGACGGTCACGGCTCATCGGCGTCTCCTTCGAGGTCGGCCCGCACGGTGAGATGGCCGGGCATGGCGGGGATGTCGGCCAGATCGTGCCGGAAGAAGGTCTCCGTGCCCGGCTGAGTGCCGTCGGCGGCATCGGCGAGGTGCGGCTCGGGCCGGAAGCCGAGGGAGGGGTAGAAGCCGCTCGCCCTGCCGTTGCGGCGGGTGGCCCGGTAACGGGCGCGGACGGCGGGCAGTCCGCGCCCGCGGGCGTGGGACAGTACGGCGGTCAGGCAGCCGTCCTCGATGCCGCGGGCCAGGACCCGGCAGCTGAGGAGCATGTTGTCGATGTGCAGCCCGTCGGCGTCTTCCCGGGCGAGGACCGCGCCGACCAGCCCGTTGTCGCCGTAGCGGTCACTGACCCGTATCGCGAGCGGGCGCCGTCCGGGTCCGAGGATCCGCTCGGCGGGCACGCGTTCGCCGGTGAGATTGAACTGGTTGGTGCGCAGGGAGAGTTGTGCGATGCGTTCGATCTCGTGCGGCAGGGGCGGGGAGAGCCGTACGACGATGTCCAGTTCACGCAGGTACGCGTCGTGGGAGCCGGTCTCCGCGCGCAGCCGTTCGCGGGCGGCGGCGGCCCGGTAGCGTCCGGTGCGGTTCCGGTCGTCGTCGGTGAGGTGCGGGGTGTCGAACCATCCGTCGGCGAGCAACCGGCCGATGTGCAGGGCGGGTTCGTCGCCGAGCGGTACGACGGTGACGTCGGGCAGCCGGTGCCGTACGAGGGCTCGCTCGGCGGCGCTGTCGTCGGCGAACACCAGGGCGTCGAGCCCGATGCCGAGCTCTCCGGCGATGGAGCGCAGGGCCTCGTCCTTGCCGTCCCAGCCGGCCCGTACGGTCACGAAGTCGGCCTCGCGCAGGGTCATGTCGGGATGGTCCGCCAGTACGTCACGCACCGGTCCCGGGTCGTTCTTGCTGCTGACGGCCAGCAGTACGCCCTGCGCGGCGAGTTGCCGGGCCACCCGCTGGAAGGCGGCGTACGGCTCCCCGCGTGGCGTGGGCCCGCAGTGGATGCCGTCGGGGCCGTCCTCGGCGAGCACGCCGTCCCACAGGGTGTGGTCGAGGTCGAGCACGAGACACTTGCGGGTCATGCCCCGCCGGGCACGCAGCACATGCACGGCCTCGCGGGCGAGGGCGGCGAACAGGGCGGCGCTGTAGGGGCTGCGGGTGTAGAGCGCCAGCCGCTCGTCGGCGACCGGTCCGCCGGCCCCGACGAGCGGTTCGAGGTCGACGACGGCGACGGCGGGCCGCTCGGCGCCCAGCCGCAGCAGGCGGGCGTTGAACTCCCGCCACACCGCGCCGAGCAGGGCCCGCTGCCGCAGGCCGACGAGCTGGTGGGTGGCGGCGCGGGGCAGCGGCACGGTGGTGAGGACGAGGACGCCGGTGCCGTACGCGTCGTGGGCGTCGGCGACGGCGTGTATCCGCCCCAGGAGCCTGTCGCACGCCTGTTCGACATCGGGTACGCCCCAGGGCAGCGGCAGCTCCTCCAGCACGGCCTCCGCACCGAGCACGCACACGGTCAGTTCCGGCTCGCAGCGCCGCAACTCGCTGTGCCGGTCGGTGAGATCACGCAGGTAGGCGCCGTGGTCGCCGGTGACGGTACGGGTCGGCAGACCGTGCCGGGCCAGCTCGGCGACGAGCGGGTCGGTGAGCTGGGCGGTGGTGGAGTGCCCGGTGACGGCGACGGTGACGACGGGGGTGCCGGGGTGGTGGGCGAGCACCTCCTCGGGCCGCACCCTGGCCAGTACGGCGCCGCAGCGGGCGAGGTCGTCGGCGATCTGTTCCCCGGACCGGTCGGCGGCGTCGGTGACCCGCGCGAGAAGGCCCGCCACCTCCGGGTAGGAGGCGGCGAGCCGACCGGCGCGATACAGCTCACGGAGGATGCCGAGGGGGGTGGCCGTCATCATCGGGCCCCCCTCGGCACCGGTCCGGCGGGACGGCCCCGGCCGGGCACCGCCGGTTCCCCGGACACCGCCCGTTCACCGGGCACCTGACGGACGGGAACCGCGCGCCGGGACCGGACCGCACCACGGCAGGCGGCCGGGGTGGCGTTCACCGGTTCACCCCGTTGCGTGCGGGCGCGGAGGAGCGGACGCGGGCGGGCGCAGGCGCGAGGTCGTCCGGGCCCCGCACGGGACGCTGGTCCGGCCGGTGGTCCGATGGCCGATGGTCCGGCGGGCGGTGGTCCGGCGCACGGTGGTCCGGCGCACGGTGGTCCGATGGCCGGCGGTCCGGCCGGGGTGGGCTCGCGGTCGGCTGTATCGCCACCGACAGCGCGAGCCACGCCAGCAGGCCCGCCGTCGCCGGGCAGGAGACGGCCAGCTGGCCGGTGTCGTAGACGTCGCGGAGGGTGTGCCGGGCATCGTCCATCAGGGCCGTCCTGTCTGCGCGGGGCGTTCCAGGGCCAGCCCCGTCTTGATCCACTTGCTGGACTCCACCGACACCGCCAGCGCCCGCTCCCCCGGGGCCAGCCGGTCCGACAGCAGGTCGAGCTGCAGCAGCGGCAGGGCGTTGC
The DNA here is from genome assembly GCF_040644295.1 of Streptomyces sp. NPDC047000. NCBI lineage: Bacteria > Bacillati > Actinomycetota > Actinomycetes > Kitasatosporales > Streptomycetaceae > Streptomyces > Streptomyces sp. NPDC047000. Next base: position 16,476 of record NZ_JBEYWE010000030.1, on the reverse strand, counting down.
CGGTGTTGCCGGTGTCGCGGACGCAGGACACCTCGCGGCACCCCGGCGGCAGTCCGAGCCCGGCGACGATACGGTCGGTCATGTGCCCCGACAGCTGCGGCGGCAGCAGATAGTCGAGCTGCTGCGCGCTCCAGCCCGCCGAGTCGAGCAGTTCCCACACGATCTCGCCGGTGAGGGCGGGGACCTGCTCCTCGATGGTCTTGTAGTCCTCGAAGAGCATCGGCCGGTCCGGTTCGGTCTCGGCGAGGCCGCGCCAGTTCACGATCTGCCCGGGCGCACGGCCCCGCCCGGCGAAACGGTGCAGCAGGGCGCGTACGGCCACCGCCGAGTCGTCGTACGGCTCCGTCGTCACCACCGCGGCCCCGGCGCCGTCGCCGAACAGCACGTAGTTGACCAGTTCCTGGGTGGCCAGTTCGGCGGCGTCCTGGCCGTGCCGCAGGAAGCGGGCGGAGACGTCGCCGGACACCACCAGGCCCGTCCGGTGACCGCCCGCCAGCAGGGCACGGGCCAGGTCGAGGGCCTGTACGGCACCGGAGCAGCCGGCCTGGATCTGGTGGACGGGCAACTGGTTGAGGCCCAGGTAGTCGGCGGTCTCGGTGGCGGTGGACGGCAGCAGGGCGTCCGGGGTCGCGGTGGACAGGATGAGGAAGTCCAGGTCGGCGGGGCCCAGCCCGGAGGCGGCCAGCGCCCGTCCGGCGGCCTCGGCACACAGGTCGGCCAGGGTGTGGGTGACCTTCCCGCTCGCCGCGTCCCAGCCGAAGTGCCGGGTGCGGGTGCCGACGAAGATGTCGATCCAGTCCTCGCTGATCCCGAAGACCCCGCTGAGGGCCGCGTTGTCGACGGGCTCGCCGGGCAGCGCGCTGCCGGTGCCGGCGATGTGCATCAGGGCGGGCGGGGACGGCGGGGGTGCGGTGGGTCCGACGGTGCCGGTCATGCGGTGACCTCCGAACCGGTCAGCTCTCGTACGAACGCGGCCAGCGTGCCCACCGACTTCAGCGCAGGCAGCAGTTGCTGCACGGTGATCCCTCCGGAGGGCGGCAGCCGCTGCTCCAGGCGGTTCTTCAGCTGCATGATCATCACGGAGTCGAAGCCCAGGTCCTCGTAGATGCGGGTGTCGGTGCCGACCTGCTCGCGCGGGTACGCGCCGATCTCCATGACCGCCTCCACGACGACGGACAGCGCGGCGTCCGGGGCGCAGGGGGCGGGGGCGGCGACCGTCACGGCGGGCGGCCTCTCCACCTCCGGAGCCACCGGAGCAGCCGGAACCGCCGGAACGGCAGCCGGTGCCGTACCCGAAGCACTCACCGGAGCGCTCGCCGAAGAGTTCACCGTCGCGGTGACCGACGCGGTCACCGGAGCCACCGTCGTCCGCTGGTTCGGCACGTTCGGCGCACCCGGCGCACCCGGCACCGTGTGCCGGAACCGGCGGGCGTCGGAGAAGACGTACGGTGCGAGGCGCTCGGTGCGGCGGCGGCCCGGTTCGTAGAGGGCGTCCCAGCTGGGCTCGACCCCGCTGAGGTACAACTCGCCCATCATCTGGGCGAGTTCGGTGTGCCCGGCGGCGCGGCCCGGGGCGGGATGCAGCAGGCGGATGCCCGCGGGCAGCCCCGCGCGTTCGGCGGTGCGCAGCAGGTGCGGGGCGGGGCCGAGTTCGACCAGGCAGGTCGGGGCGGTGCCGGTGACGAGGGCGGCCAGCGCGTCGCCGAACCGCACGGGTGCCGTGGCGAGCCCGGCCCAGTACCCGGTGTCCGGGAGCTCGTCCTCGAGCAGCCGGCCCTGCGCGGCGGAGGCCAGCACGATACGGGCCGGGGCGGCGGTCACCGGGCCCGCGAGCTCGGCGATCCGCGCCGCGTCGGCGTCGCCCGCCGCACCGGCGCCGACGTGGCGGCCGGGCAGCGGGCTGCTGCCCACCCCGAGCGCGTCGAGCGCCCGCGCGGCCTGGGTCAGCAGCCCGTGGGGGCCCGCGAGGACGAGGTCACGGGGGCCGTCGACCGCGGCGAGGGTGATACCGGGGTGGGCGGCGAGGACGTCGGCGATCTCCTCGCGCGAGCCGCGGACGGCGAGCGCGGCGCACGCGGGCAGGGCGTCGGCGACGGTGCCGTGCGCCACGGCGAGGCGGGCCGCGTCCTCCAGGGTCAGCACCCCGGCGGCCACCGCGGCGGCGAGTTCGCCGGTGCCGTGGCCGAGGACGGCGTCGGGGACCACCCCCAGGTCGGCGAGGGTGGCGGTGAGGGCGTGGGCGACGGCGAACAGGGCGGGCCGGGCCCAGCGGGGGCGGTGGATCTCGGGGTCGGCGGCGATGATCAGATCGCGCACCGAGCGGCCGGTGTGCGGGCGCAGTACGTCGTCGGCCTCGTCCAGATGGCGCCGGTAGACGGCGGATTCGCGGTAGAGGACGGCGGTCGTGCCCGGCTCCTGGCCGCCCTGCCCGGGATAGAGGAAGGCGATGACCGGAGGGCGCAGGGCGCGGTCGGTGACCCGGGCCCAGGTCTGTTCGTCGTCCCCGGCGGCGGTGCGCAGCGCGGCGGCGAGATCGACGGTGTCGCGGACGGTGAACGCGGCGCGGTAGGGCAGTCCGGTCTTGGCCTGGTTGCTGGTCCAGCAGACGGAGGCGGCGTCGCCGCGCGGGCGCCGGGTGAGGGCGTCGGCCTGTGCGGCGAGGTTGCGGCGCAGCGCCTCGGGCGTGTCGGCGGAGAGGGTGAACACCCCGGCGCCGGCGGGGCCGCGTGCGGCGGTGACCGGTACCCGGGGCGCGGAGGCGAGGACGGCGTGCGCGTTGGTGCCGCCCATGCCGAAACTGCTGACTCCGGCGAGGACTTCGCCGGGCGGCAGCCTGAGCGGTGCCTTGAGCAGCGCCAGTCCCCGTTCCGCGAGCCGGAGCCGGGGGTTCTCGCGGGCGGCGAAGCGGCTGGCGGGCACGATGCGGTGGTGCAGGGCGAGGGCGGTCTTGATGAGTCCGGCGATGCCCGCGGCGCCCTCGGTGTGGCCGATGTTGCCCTTCACCGAGCCGATGGCGCAGGGCTGTTCACGGGGTACGGCGTGCACCTCGCCGAGGGCGGCGCACTCGATGAGGTCGCCGAGCACGGTGCCGGTGCCGTGCGCCTCGATGAAGCGGACCCGGTCCGCCGCGATGCGCGCCCTGCGGTACGCGGCGGCCACCACCGCCTGCTGCGACCAGCGGCTGGGCGCGGTGACGCCGTTGCTGCGGCCGTCCTGGTTGACGGCGGTGCCGCGGATGACGGCGTAGACGCGCTGGCGGTCGGCGAGCGCGTCCTCCAGACGGCGCAGTACGACGACACCGGCGCCGTCGCTGCGGCCGATGCCGTCGGAGTCGGCGCTGAACGGTTTGCAGCGGCCGTCCGGGGCGCGCAGTCCCATCTGCTGGTAGACCATGCCGAGCGCGGGGGTGAGCACCACGTTGACGCCCGCCGCGAGTGCCGTCGAACACTCCCCGGACAGCAGCGAGTTGACGGCGAGGTGGACGGCGACCAGGGAGGACGAGCAGGCGGTGTCCACGGCGAGGCTGGGGCCGCGCAGATCGAGGTGGTAGGAGATCCGGTTGGCGGTCATACCGGCGCTGCTGCCGACGCCGAGCTGCGGGGTGATGTGCGCGTAGTCGCCCATGTGGAGCTGGGCCCACTCGCTGCCCATCACGCCGACGAAGACCCCGGTGTCGCTGCCGGCCAGGGTGGAGGGGGCCCGGCCGGAGTCCTCCAGGGCCCGCCAGGCGCATTGCAGCAGCAGCCGCTGCTGCGGGTCCATGGCGGCGGCCTCGCGGGAGGCGATGGCGAAGAAGTCGTTGTCGAAGACGCTGACGGCGTCGACGAATCCGCCGCGCACCCCGTCGTCGAACCCGGGCCCGCCGCGGTCGGACGGCAGCGGCCCGACGGCGTCGCCGCCCCGCATCAGCAGATCCCAGTACGCCTCGGCGTCCTGCGCCCCGGGGAAGACACAGTCCAGCCCGACGATCGCCACGGCCCCGGCCACGACACCGGGCCGCACCGCAGTGCCGTCATCGCCGACGGCGTCGGTGGCGGCCCGGCTTTCCGCCTCGGCACCGGCCGCACCCACGGCAACCCCGGCCTCCGCGGGCCCCGCAGCAGCGCCGGCCGAAGCGTCGGCAACGGCACCGGCCGTGTCGGCCCCCGTACTTTCGCCCCCGACCCCGGCTGCCCCCGCGTTCACCGCTTCCCCCGTTCGAGGTCGGCGCCGCGTGTCACCAGGTAGGCGGCGAGCTGGGCGACCGTCGGATGGTCCCAGGCCAGCGACGGCTCGACGACGATGCCGAAGTCGTCCTCGATGTCGCCGCACAGGCTCAGCGCGCACACCGAGTCCATGCCGTACTCGGCCAGGGGCACCGTCGCCTCGATGCTCTCGGGCAGCCGGTCCAGGTAGACCGCGAGATGCGTGGTCAGCCACTGCTGGAGCGGGACCTCGGTGTGCCGGGGCGGGGAGGGGCTCATCCCTGAAGGCTCCTTGTTCTGATGCTGCGGGCCCTCGCTCAGCCCGGAATCGGTGTGTTGTACAGGTCGAAGCTGCGCCGGTCGCCGTAGCGGGCCAGGACCTCCCGGTGCACGCGCGCGGTGCACTCGGCGGGCAGTTCGACGGCGGGGATCCCCAGGCGCTGGGCGATGCGGTGCAGGGCCGCGACGGCCCAGGCCGGGTCGGCGAGGAAGGGGTCGGGGCCGCCCCGGTTGTGGTGCCAGACCCCGAGGACACCGGCGGCGGCCAGCAGCAGCACGTAGCGGTCGGTCAGCGCGAACCAGGCGGGGCCGACCGGCTGGTCGGCGCTCAGCGGCGGCAGGGCGAGCACCCGGCCGCGCAGTTCGTGCAGTTCGGCGATCATCTGTTCGGCCAGGGTGCGCAGGGCCCGCTCGACGGGGTCGGCGCCGGGCAGGGAGCCCGCGACCGCGAGGAGGGTGGCGCTGACGCTGTCGCGGCCGCAGGCCAGGGCGAGACGGCCGTAGTCGAACGGTGGCAGGGGCGCGCCGGGCCGGAACAGCTCGGCGGGCGCCTCGGTCCCGGCGAACCAGGAGTCCTCGGCGAGGGAGCGCAGTTGCGGGATGATGGTGGCCTGGCAGGCGACGGTGCCGGCGTGGCCGAGGCTGACGACGGGCACGTCGCGGATGTGCTTCTGGAAGATCCCGACGGTGCCTTCCCGGGTGTAGATCTGCGAGCCGAGGACGGTCGCGAGGTCGTACATGGTGTCGCTGAGCACCTGGGGCAGGAGCAGTTTGATGGCGGCGGAGTAGACGCTGGTCTCGGCGGGCAGCAGGTGCAGTGCCCGGGTGGCGACGACGGCGAGGCAGTCGTAGACGAGCAGGTTGACGAAGGCCCCGGCGAGGGTGCCCGCGGTGTGCTGCGGGTCGGCGGGGTCGGCTCCGCCGCGGCCGGGGCGGTGGCTGCGGTCGACCGAGACGGCGGTGCGCAGCCCGGTGTCGACGGCGGCCGACACCAGGGACGCCATGAGGGTGCGGCTGACCTGGAAGGAGCGCAGCGCGGTGGCGGCGCCGCCGCCGAGCGGACCGAGCAGGGTGTCGTACGGGACGACGCACTCGTCGAGCTCGACCCCGGCGAAGTAGCAGCCGCGCAGGCCGAGGACGGCGGGCCGGCGGGTGACCCGGTAGCGGTCGGGGGGCAGGGTGTGCGGGTCGAGGAGCAGCGCGGAGTGGCTGCCCGCGACGGTCGCGGCCCCGGGGGCGGTCTCCGGTCCGGTACGGCAGAACAGCACGAGGGCGTCGGAGCGGTGCAGGTTGTTGATGATCGGCTTGGCGCCGGTGACGGACAGTCCGCCGGGGTGGCCGCGGGCGCGTACCCCGCTGCGTACGAAGTCGTTGGTGTGGGCGGTCTCGTGCTGGGCGATGGCCGCCTTGGAACCGGCGAGCAGCAGTGCGGCCAGCCAGTTCTGCTGGTCGGCGGTGCCGGTCATCCAGACGTCGGAGGCGGCCATGAAGGTGGTCATGCCGTAGCCCGCGCCGAGCGCCACGTCGCGCCGGAACACGGGCCGCATCAGCCGCAGCAGGGTCTCGGCGGAGTCGAAGCGGCCACCGAGGCGGACCGGCACGAACTCGCGGTTCATGCCGAAGTCGTCGAGCAGCGCCTCGGCGTCGGCGGACAGCACGGCCCGCCGGTCGGCGCGCAGCAGCGCGATGTGGCCGACCGGGTTGCCGGGGTCGGTGGGGTCGCCGAGCAGCGTCTCGATGCGCGCGACACGCTCCGCCGCCGTTCCACCGCCGGCCGGGGAGCCGGGGGAGGTGCCGGGCGGTGAGCCGGCCGGCAGGGGCTGGGTGAGCAGCGCGGACGGAGACGCGGAGGTCACCATCGGGTGCTCCGCACCATGTCGTGGGCGGCGGCGGGGGCGTCCTCGGCCTCCGTGGCGGGGACGGCGGTCGCCGGAGACCCGGCGGTCGCCGAGGAGGCGGTGATCAGGTCGCGCACGGCCGGGTCGAGGACCTCGTACAGGGGGGTGATCTCACCGGCGAGGAACAGGCTGCGCATCAGGGTGCGCTGGACCTTCCCGCTGGTGGTACGGCGTACGGTGCCGGGCCGCACCAGGACGACGTTGCCGGCCGGGACGTCGAAGTCCTGGCCGACGAGGGTCTGGACGGCGCGGGTGAGGTCGCGCAGCCGGTCGGCGTCCTGGCGCGGGACGCGGGCCTCCTGGACGACGACGAGCTGCTCGCGGTCGGCGCCGACGGTGAACACGGCGCCGTGCCCGGTGCCGAGGGCGGGCCCGACCTCGCGGATCGCCCACTCCACGTCCTGCGGGTAGATGTTGCGCCCGTTGAGGATGACGACCTCTTTGAGGCGCCCGGTGATGTAGAGCTCGCCGTCGTCGACGACGCCGAGGTCGCCGGTGCGCAGGAACTCGCCCGGGGTGCCGGCCAGCGTGGCGCGGAAGGTGTCGTCGGTCTCCAGCGGGCGGTGCCAGTAGCCCCGGGCGACGCTGGCGCCGCGCAGCCAGATCTCCCCGACCCGGCCGGGCGGCATCTCGGCGCAGGCCACCGGGTCGACGACCCGCAGATCGAAGTCGTCGTCGAGGATCCGGCCGGCGCCGACGAGCGTGCGGATGGGCCGGCCGGCGGCGGGCGGACGGAGTTCGTCGTGTTCGAGGCCGGCCGCGTCGACCGTCAGCCGGCCGGCGGGGAGGCCCGGCCGGCCGCCGGAGACGGCGAGGGTGGCCTCGGCGAGGCCGTAGCCGGGGTAGAGGCTGCTGGCGCGCAGCCCGGCGGGGGCGAAGCGGCGGGCGAAGGCGTCCAGGGTGCGGGCGCGCACCGGTTCCGCGCCGCACAGGGCCAGCCGCCAGCCGGACAGGTCGAGTTCGTCGAGCTGGGCGTCGGTGACACGGCGGGTGCAGAGGTCGTAGCTGAAGTTGGGGCCGCCGCCGACGGTCAGGCCGTACTCCCCGAAGGCGCGCAGCCAGCCGACCGGCCGTTTGATGAAGGCGGCGGGGGCCATCTGCACGGCGGCGGTGCCCAGGTAGAGGGGGTGCAGCAGATGGGCGATGAGTCCCATGTCATGGTAGTGCGGCAGCCAGTTGCCGAAGCGGTCCTCGGCGGTCGTCCCCAGCAGGCGTTGCAGCGCCGCCTGGTTGGCCATCAGATTGCGGTGGGTGACCATCACGCCGCGGGGCTTGCTGGTGGAGCCGGAGGTGTACTGGAGGAAGGCGAGGTCGTCCGGGCCGGTGGCCGGCGGACGCCAGTCGTCCGCGTCCGGACCGCTGCCGGCGGCGCCGGGGAGGCCGGTATCGATGTCGGTGGCCAGACAAACCGTTTCTCCGCCGCCGGACACGGCCAGCCACAGCGAGGTGTCCGCGGCGTGCGCCGTGTCGGTCAGCACCAGCCGGGCCAGGGTGTCCTTGAGGATGCCCGACACCCGTTGCAGCCGCTCGCCCCGGTCACCGGGCAGCGGCGCGGGCACGGCGACCGCACCGGCGTAGAGGCAGCCCGCGAACGCGACGAGGAACTCGGGACCGGGCGGGTACAGCAGCAGCACCGGCCGCCCCTCCGCGCCGTGTTCGCGCAGCCGTACGGCGAGGGCGCGGGCCCGGCGGTCGAGCGTGGCGTACGTCAGGTGCTCGGCACCCGCGCTCACGCCGGGGTCCGCGGCGGCCGGACGGTGCCCCCGGTCCGCGCCGTCGCGCAGGAACACCAGGGCGTCGGCGTCACCGAGCGTGGCAGCGCGTTCCTGCAGCCGCCGGGTGAAGGTGGTGAATGCAGCGGTCAACGTCAGCCCCCTCATGGTGCGTACGAAGCGGGGCACAGGACACCCCTCTGCCGCCGAAGCGCAACCATCGTGGGATCAAGGGCTAAAGCGCGGCTTGCAATACAACCCGCTTCACGGAAATCAGGGGTACGGCTGTCCGATTCTGGGGTGTGGCCGACGCCTACATTGGGACACGGAAACGACCTGACGCACCACGAACCGTCGTATCCGCCACATCCGTTGTATCCGTCATATCCGTCGTCTCCGTCGTCGGACCTCCACCGAGGCAGCCCCGAGCGGGCGGCGCGGCGGGCCAGGCAGGACCCGGGAAGCCCGGGAACCCGAAGAAGCCCGCAGCCGTCCGATCCCGCCGACCGGCGCGCGACCGAGAAGAGGGTGGGAACATGCGTTTTCGGATCCTGGGTCCACTGGAGATCACCTCGTCCAGAGCGGCCGAACCGCTCCGGCCCAAGGCGGCCAAGATCCGCGTGGTGCTGGCCACTTTACTGGTCCGGCCGAACGAGATCGTCGCGGTGGACCACCTCATCGACGAACTGTGGGGCGAGAACCCGCCGCGCACCGCGACCACCACCCTCCAGGTCTACGTCTCCCAGTTGCGTAAACTGCTGGACGCCGCCGATCCCGAGTACGGCCGGGACGCGCTCGTCACCCGACCGCCCGGCTACGCGCTGTACCTGGACCCGGCGCAGCTCGACCTGGTGGTGTTCGAGGAACTGCACCAGAGCGGCCAGGCGGCGCTGCTGCGCGGCGAGGCGGCGGCCGCGGCCGACCTCCAGCGCCGCGCCCTCCGGCTGTGGCGCGCCCCGCTGGCCTCCGACACCCCGCACGGCCCGCTGCTCGCCCGCACCTCGGTACGGCTCGGCGAGATGCGCGCGGCCGCCCTCGAGCAGCGGCTCCGCGCCGAGCTCCAGCTCGGCCGCCATCAGCAGCTGATCGGCGAACTCCACTCCGCGGTGGCCGAGATGCCGATGCGCGAGGAGTTCCACATGCTGCTGATGACGGCCCTGTACCGGGCCGGACGGCAGGCCGACGCGCTGCGCATCTTCGCCCAGCTGCGCCGCAGCCTGGTGGCCGAGCTGGCCATAGAGCCGGGAGCGCAGCTCCAGCGGCTGCACCAGCGGATCCTCGCCGGGGACCCGGAACTGCTGTATCCGTCGGGCGCGGTACGGACGGCGGGTGCGGCGGGCACGCGGTCCGAGGCGGAACGGGAGCGGGTACCGGCCGCGGGCCCCACCATCACGGCGCCGGGTGCGGAGCCGATGCCGGTACCGCTTCCGGCACCCGCCCCGCACCCGGAACCGGAACCGCACCAGGTCCCCGGCACGAGCGCCGCAACCCCCGCTCTAGCGCAGGCACAGGAATCGGCACAGACGCGGCCGCGGACACCGACGTCCGCCGTCACCGCCGTACCGGAGAGGTCCGCCGCGGACACCCGGCGACGCCACCCCCAGGACCCCCCGCGCCCCGCACACCTTCCTCACCCCGTGTCACCGGTCCTCCCCCTCGACCACATACCGCCCCGCGACCCGGCGTTCACCGGCCGGCCCGACGAACTGGACCAGCTGGGCGTCCTGTTGCGTGACGTGCCCCCCGGCGGCTGCGCGGCGGTGACCGGCGCCGCCGGGATCGGCAAGACCGCGCTCGCCGTCGCCGCGGGTCACACCCTGGCCGAACTCTTCCCGGACGGAAGGGTGTTCCTGGAGATCGACGCCTCCCAGCCCCCCGACCCGGCGACCGCGCTGACCCGGCTGCTGCACCAGTTGGAGGCACCGGGACCGCTGCCCGCCGACGAGGACGGACTGCGCGGCGTCCTGCACCGGCTCACCGAGGGGCGGCGTCTGCTGCTGATCCTGGACGGCGCCGAGTCCGCCGAGCAGGTACGGGCGCTGCTGCCGGACACCCCGGGCAGCACCGCGCTCCTCACCTGCCGCCGGCTGCCCGAGGGCCTGACCGACCGGGTGCTCGAACTCGACGTGCTGCCCCAGGACGAGGCACGGCAGCTGTTCACCGCGGCGGCCGGACGGCTGATCCCGCAGCACGGCGGCGAGGCGGCGGTACGGGAGATCGCCGCCCTGTGCGAGGGGCTGCCGCTGGCGCTGCGCGCGGCGGCCGCCCGGCTGGCCTCGCGGCCGCACTGGGGCACCGAGATGCTGGCGGCCCGGCTGCGCAGCGAGCAGCGGCGGCTGGCCGAGCTGAGCGCGGCGGCGCCCGGTTTCCACGCGCGGCTGCGCTCCGGCTACGAGGAGACCGAGCCGGTGCTGCGGCACGCGTTCCGGCTGCTGGGGCTGCTGCCGGCGGGGCCGTTCTGCCCGCGGGGCGCCGCCGCGGTGCTCGGCGAGGACGTCGCGAAGACCGTGGACGTGCTCAACGCGCTGGTCGGGGCCCAGTTGCTGCGCCGGGTGGCGAGCGGTCCGGAGCACGGCACGCACTACCGGCTGCACCCGCTGTGGCGGCTGCTGGCACTGGAGTGCCTGGCCTCCGAGAGCCCGGCGGCGGAGGCGCGCTCGGCGACGGCGCGGCTGGCGGCCGAGTTCACCGCGCAGCTGCGCGCGGCCCACGCCGGCACCAAGCCCGACGCGCCGCATCCGCTGGAGTGGTTCAGCAGCCGGGAGAAGGGCCTGGTGGACGTCGTACGGCAGTGTCACGCGGTCGGGTTGTGGGCGCAGACCATGGAACTGGCCGACGCCATGACGGAGTTCCTGGAGGCGCGGGCGTCCTGGGACGCCTGGGACACCTGCCACACCCTGGCCCTGGACGCCGCGCGCCAGCAGGAGGACCTGGCGGCCGAGGCGCGGCTGCTGCGCTCGCTCGGTGATCTGGCCTGGCAGCGGAGGCAGTTGGTGGCGGCGGGCGAGTTCTACGAGCGGGCCCTGCTGACGGCGGACGCGGCACCGGCGACCGTGGAGCGGGGCCGGGCGCTGGTGGGGCTCGCCGATCTGCAACTGGACGCGGGCGGTCTGGAGGAGGCGGCGACGCTGCTCTCCCCCGCCCTGGACGCCGTGGCCGACGACCCGCGGGGCCGCTACGAGGCACACCGCGCGCTCGGGCTGCTGGCGCTGGAGAACGCCGGCCCGGACGCCGCCGGGGCGCACTTCGCGGACTGCCTGGACATGGCGGCGGCGCTCAGCGACCCGCACCTGGAGTCGTACGCCCAGCGCTGGCTGGACCGGGTCAGCGGCCGGGGCCACCGCCCGGAGGGCTGGTCCGAGGTCCGGCCGGGGGTGTGGCGGCTGGTGCCCTGCCTGGACTGAACGCGTACGGCACCGCGCACCCCGGGCCGCGGGTCCCCGGATCCACGACCGGCGCGCTGACAACGTTGGCGGTTCCGCGTCGCGAGGGCGGCGCGGAACCGCCTTTCTCACTTCCGGTGTGACAGCGCGTGGCCGGAGTACGGCGTTCGGTCACCCGTGCCAGGTGGTCCCGCCCAGCCCAGCAGGGCCGCTCGCTTGCCCCGCCCTTGTAGTTGAGCAGTGAACGGTGGCCGAAAGAGAACCGCATGCCCGGCACAACGAAACCACAAGCGGCCGGTGGTGGAGTCGTAAAAGTCCCTTCCCGTCCCCGATCGGACGAGGGGACTGCGAGACGACGAGAACCAGGCCCGCTCCTTGATCCCCGGCCCTCGCCCGGTGTTGCGCGAAGGCCGGCCGTGCAAGGCGGCAAGCACTGTGCCCCGTACGTGGATGTGGAAACAGAAAGCGGTACGAAATGACCACTCGTATCACAGATGTCCTGCCCGCCGACCACCGGATCACCACGCCGCGCGCCGCAGTCGGACACCGGTACACGCACTCCGTCCGGCCCCTGCCGCCGGGCGACCGGCGCACCTACACCGCCCACCTCGACCCCGAGCGGCAGATCGTCGCGGCCGAGCCCGACTTCGCCCGGCAGTTCGGGCGGACCGCGGCCGACACCTGCGGCCGCAGCCTCTACGAGCTGCTCCACCCGAGTTCCCCGACCTACCTCGACCGGCACTTCGCCCGGCTGTCCGAAGGCCGCTGCAACCGCTTCGACGAGCGCATGGTGGGGCTGAACGGCGCGGGCCGGGTGTTCTCCGCCGGGCTGACCGGGATCGCGGTGCACGACACCAGCGGGGACCTCGCGGGCATCGTCGTCCAGGTGCGCCCCGACCAGGAGGGCGCGGGCGCGCCGGGCGGCGCGGAGCCCGCCGCGCACCCCAAGGAGCGGCTGCTGAGCAAGCTCGACGCGCAGGTCCTGGAGGGGGTCGCCGCGGGTGCCTCCACCGTGCAGCTCGCCGCACGGCTCTACCTGAGCCGCCAGGGCGTGGAGTACCACGTCGGGCTGATGCTCAGGAACCTCAAGGCCCCGAACCGGGCGGCGCTGGTCGCACGGGCGCACTCGCTGGGCATGCTGACGGTGGGCCAGTGGCCGCCGCGGGTGCCGCCGGAGTTCATCAAGTAAGCGCGCGCGGACGTTCGGTAGCCGAAACGTTTGCGTCCGCCCCGGTGTCCGGGTTCCTCGTCCGGGTTCCTGTCCCACCGCCGAGCGGACGGCCCCGTAGGGGCACGGGGCCACCGTCCGCACGCACCGTCGGTTTCCGGCCACTCACCGCCAGCTGTGCGGTGCCTTGTAGGTGTCCGGGCCGTTGCGCCAGCGGGCACGCCCCGCTCCCGGCCTGCCGCCGGCGTCCGTCGTACCGCCCGCGCGCAGGGCGAGCAGGACGACGGTGATCGCCGCCAGTTCCTCCTCGCTGGCCTGCCCGCGCTCGACCCGCAGCGCGGACGCGCCACCCCCGTCATTCACCAGGTCCATGGTTCTCCTTCAGTCTCACGGACACTGTGTGGCACGGCTCTCCACGCGCTCTCGCGGCCGACTGGAGATCCGTTGAACGAGCACGGGAACCAGCACGGGCACGGGTAACGTGCGCGGCACGCGGGTCGGCGACGCACAGGGGTTCCCCGCAGGGCCCCCAGGGGCTGCTCAGCCCTCGGCGGGCTCGAAGGCACCCATCCGCAGCTCCAGCGGCAGGTCCTGCCTGCGCGCGATGCCGAGCTTGCGGTAGACGCAGGTGAGATGGCGCTCGACGGTGCTGGCGCTGACGAAGAGCCTGGCCGCGATCTCGCGGTTGGTGTGCCCGTGCGCGGCGAGGGCGGCGACCCGCTCCTCGGCACCGCTGAGCCGGACGTCGTCCCCACCCCGGCGGACAGCCTCCGCCACAGCCTCCGCCCCTCCCAGCCGCTCCGACTGTTCCGGCTGCCCCGGCCGCTCCGGAAGCTCCGGCAGCTCCGGGGCCCGCTCGGCCCCCGTGGTCGGCCGGATCCGCTCCCGCAGCGGTACGGCGCCGCAGTCCGCCGCCAGCTGCCAGGCCCGCCGGATGACGGTCCCGGCCCGGTTGCCCTCGCCGCTCAGCCGCAGCGCGCCGCCCAGATCCGCGAGGCAGCGGGCGAGTTCGAGGCGGTCGCCGTAGTCGCGCAGCTCCTCGACCGCGTCGGCGAGGAGAGCGACGCGGCGCCGGGGTTCGGCGGTGGCGGCGCTGAGCCGCAGCGTCACTCCGCGCACCCGTGCCCCGGTACCGACCGGTAGGGCGAGCTGGTCGGCGATCAGGGCCTGGGCCTCGGCGGGCCGCCCGAGGGCGAGCAGGGCCTCGGCGGCGTCGGTGCGCCAGGGCAGCAGGTCGGGCTGGTCGGCGCCCCAGCGTCCGGCGATGCGGCCGGCTTCCAGGAACTCGTCGAGGGCCGCCTGGGGCCGCCCGGTGGCCAGCGCGTGACGGCCGCGGGCGCGCAGGAAGGCGAGGGCGTGCACGGTGGAGTACGGCTCACCGGGCAGCGTGGGGTGCAGATGGACGGCGGCCGCGGCGTACTCGCCCTGTTCGGTGAGCGCCTGCACCAGCAGGGCGAGCGGGGCCAGCAGGAACGGGCCTCCCCGGCCGCCGAGCAGGTCGATCGCGGAGGCGGCGGCGCGCCGGGCGCCGTCGAGGTCGCCGAGCCGCAGCAGGGCGTCGGCGTGGGCGGTGGCGAACGCGGCCTGCCAGCCCGGGGCCTCCCGGGTGAGGGGCTGCGCCGCGAGCCGGGCGCACCAGGCGGCGGCCCGGTACGGCCGGTGATGCACGAGCGTACGCAGGGCGCGGCTGACGGACTCGTAGGTGGCCGGCGTCAACGGGGTCTCGTCGAGCTGCCGTTCGGCAGCGCCGACATCGTCGCGGCTGCCCGGGACCAGCCACCGGGCGGCGGCCCGCGCCGGCTGCCCGCCGGGCCGGTCGTGGGTGCCGGGCGATCCGGTGCCGAGCAGCCGGAGCGGCAGCCCGTCGGGCGCGGGGCGGACGTCGGGATCGGCGTGCGCGAGGGCTTCGTCGGCCTCCGCGACCCGTCCCTGGGCGGCGAGCAGCCTGGCGAGCCAGCCGGCGTCGGCGGGCGAGAGCTGTCCGGCGCGCAGGGCCGCGTACGGCTCGTCGAGCAGCCGGTGGGCGGCGGCGGGATGCAACCGCCATGTGTAGGAGGCGAGTTGCAGGGTGACCCGGTGCCGGGTCGGCTCGTCGCGGCACCCCGCGCGGGCCAGCCGCAGAAAGGCCTGGGCGCCGTCGAGTCCGGTGGCGGGGCCCGGTTCGTACGGGGCGGCGTCCCGCAGCGCCTGGATCTCCCAGTCGTGCGCGGCGGCCCCGGCGGCGAGCAACTGGCGTGCCACGAGGACCGGTTCGGCCAGCGCGTGGTGGAGCACCCGGGCGGCGTCCCGGTGCATCGCCCGGCGCTGCTCGGCGGGCAGCGTGGCGAGGACGGCGGACTCGGCGACGGGGTGCGGGAGCCGGCCGGTGTCGGTGACGAGCCCGGCGGCCCGCAGTACGTTCCGCGCGCGTACGGCGGCGTCGGCACCGAGGCGGGCGAGGCGGGCGGCGCGGGGCAGGTCGGCCTGCGGTCCGAGCACGGCGAGCGCGAGCGCGAGCCGCCGGGCGGCGGGACCGCAGCGCCGTACGCAGGTCACGAACGCCTCGGAGAAGGGGCCGCCGGGCTCGGGATCGGGCCCGGCGCCGTCGGATCCGCTCGTATCGGCGGGGCTGCCGGTGGCACCGGCCGTCTCGGCGAGGAGGGCGCGCACCAGGAGCGGGTTGCCGCCGCTGAGGCGGTGGAGGCGTAAGGCGGCGTCGGCGGGCACGGCCATGCCCCAGAAGCGGGCCAGTTCGGCGGTGTCGCGGACATCGAGGCGGGCGAGCGGGATGCGGACGAACCCCGGGTGGCGCAGCAGTTCGGTGTGCAGTCCGGCGCCGTCGGAACGGTGGTGCGGGGAGCGGGTCAGCACGGTGATCAGGGGCGCGCCGCGCAACGCGTGGGCGAGGCGCAGGAGTTCGTCGAGCGAGCCGCGGTCGGCGTACTGCACGTCGTCGACGCACAGGGCCACGGGTCCGCGGGCGCAGGCGGCGGTGAGCAGGTCACCGAACCCGCCGCCGGGTGCGGCGTCCTCGCCCGGGGGGTACAGGGTGGTGAGCACGGCGGTGAGGCGGCGCAGCAGCGCCCGGTCGCGGCGCCGGCCGGCGGGGTCGGCGGCGAGATGCAGCACGGTGAAGCCCTGCGCGGCGGCGGTGTCCGCGGCGTACCAGAGGAAGCGCGTCTTCCCGCAGCCGGGAGCGCCTTCGGTGAGCACCAACTGGGCCGTGCCGTCCGCGCAGGCACGCAGCGCCTTGTCGAGCCGTGCGGTCGCGTCGTCACGGTGCAGGAGCACCATGGACCCGCCCCCTCCCGGTCGGATTCCCTGCTCTGGTGTCTGCAGTTTAGGAAGGCATATGCGCGCCCTAGGGGCGCGCAACGCTGTCCGGTGGCTGCACGGCAGGAAGTACCGGGGGAGGCGGTCGGCCGGCGGCGGGTGTCAGCCGGCGACGGTCCAGGTGTCCTTGCCCCTGAGCAGCAACGACAGGTCTCCCTTGCCGAACTGCTCGATGGAGGCTTCGAGTTGGTCGGCCATCTGGGTGTCGTATACGGCCCGTTCGAGGGATCGGAAGACCCCGATGGGGGTGTGGTGGAGGGTGTCGGGGTCGGCGAGCCGGGACAGCGCGAAGGCGGTGACGGGCGAAGCGGCGTGCGCGTCGTGCACGAGGACACGTCCTTCGTTCTCGGGTGTCACGTCGACGACCTCCAGGTCACCGGTGCTCCGGTCGCGTACCACGCCCTTGGACAGGTCGGTGCCGAAGCGGACGGGCTGCCCGTGCTCCAGGCGGATCAGTGCCTGTTCGGCCTGCTGCTTGTCCTTGAGGGCGTCGAAGGCGCCGTCGTTGAAGATGTTGCAGTTCTGGTAGATCTCGACGAG